>JBBQRA010000044.1:0-29227 GCA_038215275.1 Bryobacterales bacterium
GGGAGCCCAACCAATCCGCTCAATTGATTCAGGCGGTTGTAGATGCCTGTGTTCTGCCCTTCAAAAGGGTTCGGCGCGGTGCTGAGCGGGCCGGCCAATCCGCTGTTGGCGTAGCCGGCAACGAAGTTCACCAGCGGCTTCAGCTGGTCGCGGTTTAGCTCTTTCTCAATGTCGTTGACGGACTTCCGTTGGCCAAGGAGGCGAATCTCGGGGCGCTTCGTGATGGCTACTTGCACCGCGGAACCAAGCTCCTCCGACTCGGACTTAGCGGTTGTCTCCGCGTCGGTCGGCACAACCTCGTCGCTCCAGACGGCGTTCGCGCGGCCGTTGGCCACCAGCAGCTTCAAGTTGTTTTCAGCCGCGGTGAGGATGTCCTGCGCGGCGTAGAAGGAATCACGGCGGCGCTCTAACTCGGAGCGGGCGAGCGAGATTTCAACTGGCGCGAGCGAACCGGCCGAGATCTGGCGTTCGGTACGGGAGAGTTGTTGCTGGCCCAGGTTCACGCCGTCCTCGGCCACCTGCACCGCCTGCCGGGCGGCGACGAGGTCCCAATAGGCTTGCTCCACGCGGGCGACCACGTCAATGACGCGGAGCTCAAAGTCGGTTTCGGAAATGCCGACTTGCTTGCTACGGATCTTGATCTGCGCGCGTTCGCGGTCGATCAAACGATTCCGGAACAGCGGCTGCGTGAAGGTGAACAGCAGCCGCGAGTTCAGGTACGGGTTCAGGTTGACGAAAGGGTTGTTCGTCTCTGTCCGGGCGTTGTCGAAATCTACGCCGAGGCTCATGCCTTGCCACGGAGCGCGGGAGCGAAGGGCGACGTTGTTGTTGATGAAGCGCTCTGCAAGCTTGCCGGTGGCGGCCTGCAGAACGGAGGCGGCCGGGGTATCGCGGCGTTCGTAACTCGGGTTGTAAGAAAGGATCGGATCGAAGGCGCCTTTCGCCGCGTTCAGCAGTTGCTGGGCGTTGGCGTTGTTGGTGCGTTCAATTTCGATTTCGAGGTTGTTCTGCAGGGCGGCTTCCACCGCTTCCTTCAGTGTCAGTTTCCGTGTGGTGACGCTGACGCCGACGCGCTGCTTGTTCAGCTCGTCCGCGCCTTGGGCCAGCGGCGTCAACACCGCCGCCAACACGAGCAGCGCTGCCGTCTGCCCGGCGGACCGCCGCCAGCGGAACAGAGTGGTGAAACGGCGGAACCAATGGGCGTTGGCGAAGTCGTCAAACAAGCTATAAGAAACCGGCGTGACGAGCAGCGTCAGCAGCAGACAGAGCGTCTGGCCGCCGATAACGACGATGGCCACCGTACGGCGCGTGCCTGCGCCGGCGCCTTGGCCGAGAGCCAGCGGCAGCATGCCGGCCACCAGCGCCGCCGTTGTCATCAGAATTGGCCGTAGCCGATCCTCGCAGCCTTTTAGGATCGCTTCGAGACGTGGCATGCCTTCGCGGCGCAGCGACTTGATGTGGTCCACCTGCAGAATCGAGTTCTTCTTCACGATACCGAAGAGCACGAGAATCCCGACGGAGCTATAGATGATGGAGAAGTTCTCCCCCATTATGATGAGCGACAGCAGAGCGAACGGCATCGACAGCGGCAAGCTGAGCAGAATCACGATTGGGTCGACGAAACTTTCGAACTGCGCCGCCAGAATCATGTACATGAAGATGATGGAGAGCAGGAAGGCAATGACAAAGCTTTCGCCGGCGCGGCCCAGCTCTTTGCTTCGGCCGATAGTGCCTGTGCGAAAGCCGGGCGGCATGTTGAGTTCCTTTACCGTGTTGTCGGCCACTGTGAGCACTTCGGAAAGCGACTGCCCGCCGACCACGCTGGCGCTGATGAGAATCTGGCGCTGGCGGTTGCGGCGGTCGATACCGATGGGGCCGGTGTCCTCGCTCAGCGTCGCGACGCTCGAAAGCGCCACGTTGCCCAGCGTACTCGACGGAACATAGAGCCGGCTCATGGCGTCGGGCGAGTTGCGGAACTCTTTGGTGACGCGCAGGCCGACATCGTAACGGTCGTCGCCTTCGCGGTATGTCGTCACCTGGTCGTCCCCTGCCACCAGCGTCCGGAGCGCCGTTGCGATTGAAGACACGTTCACGTTCAGGTCGGCCGCCTTATCGCGGTTGACGAGAACTCGTACTTCCGGCTTTCCGGATTCGTACGAACTTTCAAGGTCGGCAACGCCGGGCGTAGCGGCGAGTTTGGCCACCAGCTTCTTGGCGTAAACGTCCAACTGCGCCAGGTCCGGGCCCTGGAGGAAATACTGGAAGTCGCGGTTGGGACCAGCTCCTTGAATGATGGCGGGAAGCTGGACGGCGATGATTAGATCCCGATACTTCTGCAGGGTCTGGCGCGCCATGTCCATAACCTCGAACTGGCTCTCCTCGCGGTCCACCGGCTGCACCAGCGCCACGAGAATTGTGCCGCGGTCCACCTGTTGCCGGGGGTCGCTGCCAATTTGCGTCAGCAGGTTCTTCACGCCGGGCAACTTGCGGAGGTCGGCTTCGACGTCGCGCATCAGCTTGTCCGTGCCTTCGAGCGAAGAGCCGGCCGGCATGCGGACGGTGACTTCGAACTCGGACTGGTCGTCCTGCGGCAAGAAGTCCACGCCGAGGAATCTGAAGAGGAAGCCGGTGGAAAGGACCGTGGCGATCGAGATGGTAACGATCACCCAGCGGTGCCGCATCGACCAGCGGAGCATCGCTTGATAGGGTACGTCGACGAGCTTGAAGATCAGCGTCTGCTTGGTGGCGTTCGGGTCGTGGCCCGGCGGCAGCTTCAGAAAACGGGAGCAGAGCATAGGCGTCAATGTGAAACTGACGACGAGCGAAACCATGATGGCGAACGCTGCAGTGAAGCCGAAGCTCGACATGAAGCGGCCGACAATGCCACTCATGAATGCAACCGGCAGGAAGACAACAGCCAGCGAGAGAGTCGTTGCGAGAACGGCGAGGCCAATGTCGCGCGTGCCTTCAATCGCGGCTTCGATCGGCGTCATCTTCTTCTCTTCGAGGAAGCGGAAGATGTTCTCGAGCACCACGATCGCGTCGTCAATCACGATGCCCACCATTAGCGTTAGCGCCAGCATGGTGATCTGGTTGAGAGTGAAGCCCATCAGGTTCATCAGCGTGTACGTCGAGATAATCGACGTCGGGATGGCGACGGCGGCGATGAGCGTGGAGCGCCAACTGCGCATGAACAATAGCACGACGACACCGGCCAAAAGTCCGCCGAGAACCAAGTGTTCCTGCACGGCGTGAAAAGACTCCACGATGAAGAACGACTGGTCGCCAATGTAAGCGATCTGGAAGTCTGGCGGGAGCGAGGGGCGGATCTCATCGATGCGCTCCTTCACCTTCTCGATGACGGAAAGCGTGTTGGTGCCCGCCTGTTTGCGGATCTGAAGAACGACCGCCTCACGGCCATCGAGGCGGGCGAGCGTGCGCTGTTCCTTGAAGCCGTCTTCGACGTTGCCGATATCCTGAATCCGGATGGGCCCGCCGGGGGTGTTGGCCACAATCAGGCTCGAAAAATCGCTCGGACGCGTGATGCGGCCCAGCGTGCGGACGCTGAGCTCACGGCCGCCCTGGTCCAAACGGCCGCCGGGAATCTCGGCGTTCTGCAGGCCGATCGACGCGCGGATCTGATCGATGTTCAGGTTGTAGGAGTAGAGCTTCTGGCCGTCGAGCCAAATCTGGATGGCACGTTCGCGGTCGCCGATGAAGCGGACCTGGCCGACGCCATCGAGGGATTCGATACTCTTCTTAATCAGGTCATCGACGAGTTTGGTCGTTTCCCGCAGGTCGCGATTGGCGGAGACGACGACGTTGATGACGGGCGAGGCGTCGGTGGAAACCTTCTCAACAACGGGCGGATCCGCGTCGCGCGGAAGTTGGCCAAGAACAGTGGAAATCTTGTCCCGGACCTCCTGGGCGGCGACTTCGGCGTCCTTCTCGAGAGTGAACTGGATGGTGACGCGGGAAAGGCCTTCGGACGAATTTGAAAACAGTTCGTCAATGCCGGAGACCGTGTTGACCGCCTCCTCGATGCGCTTTGAAAGCTGCGTTTCAACTTCTTCGGGCGAGGCGCCACGGAGCGTCGTGGTGATCGAGACGATGGGGAACTCGATTTTCGGGAATAGGTCGACTCCCAGTTTGCGATAACCATCGAGGCCGAGTACGACGAGCATCAGAATGAGCATCGTCGCGAACACCGGGCGTTTAATGCAGATTTCCGCGAGTGTCTGCATGGGTTATAACCTCACCTTGGTACCGCTCGTGAGCGTGCCGAGTTCGGAGATGGCGACGCGGTCGCCGGGTTTCACAGCGCCGTTTGGCACCTCCACCCAGCCATCCAACTCGATGCCGGGCGAGAAGGTGACGAGCTTGGCCGCACCGTTCTCAATCACGAATAGCTTCGTGAGACCGGCTACGTTATAGATCGCCTGCCGGGGCACGGCCACCATCGGAGCGGCAGCCTGCGTGACCAATTTCACCTGGACGAACATGCCCGGGCGGAGGCGGACGTCGCCCTTCACGAGGCGAGCTTCGGCGGAGAGCGTACGCGAACGCGCGTCGAGTGAAGGGTTCAACTGACGGACGACGGCGGTGAACTCGGCGCCAGGGACGGCGTCAGTGGTGAAGGTGAGCTGTGTGCCAATCTTCACCGAGCCGGAGGCGGCCTCCGGGATTTCGGCGCGGAGCCGCAATGGGTTCGTTTTGACAATGCGGATTAGCGGCGTGTTGTCCTTAACGAACTGGCCGATGGAGGCGACCTTCTCGCCAACTTCCCCATCAAAGGGGGAGCGAAGGACGGTGTCGCCGCGCCGCTTCTGGACGATTTTCAGGTCGGCTTCGAGGGCGGTGACGTTCATCAACGCTACGCGCATTTCGTCGCGGGCGAGTTCCACGCCGGCTTGACGAGCGCGGTAGGCCTTCTCCACCTCCGTGAAGCGTTCTTGCGAGACGTCGCCGGACTTGACGAGTTTGGCGGCGCTTTCGTACTTGAACTTCGCGTCTTCTACTTGCGCGAGCACTTGGCGCAGGGCCGGGGTCGAGTCGGGGGGGATGACCTTGCCAGTGTAGGCCGGCAGGCCAAGGCGGGCCAGGGCTTGGTTTAGCGCGCCGCGGGAGCGCTCAATCTGCAGGTCGTACTCGGTGGGGTCGAGTTCTACGAGCACGGCGCCTTGCCGCACCGGTTGGCCGAAATCGTAGTGGATCTTCGCGACGCGGCCCTGTACTTCCGAGCTCAGCGTCACCGTGTCATCCGGCAGCAGCGAGCCGGTGGCGGAGATGGAGCGTTCGACGCTACGCTGTTCGGCCGAAGCCGTCTTGATGGCGAGCGGGGCGGGTTCCGCCTTCGTGGACGCATTGACGGCGGTGGAATTGTCGGCCTGCTTTCCACAGCCGGCCGCGAGCAAACAAACAAGGGCGAGCAACGCATTAACAGAGGATTTCATTTAAGGATTCCGTTCAGAAAAAGGTCAACGATACCTTCGAGCGTGCGCTTCTTACTGGCGCGAACCGTACGAAAGCCAAAATGGAGTTCGAAGAGGCAATACTGCATAATTGCGCCGACGATCGCCCGGGCAGCGATGGTCGGTTCGATCGATCTCAGTTGCCCGGTGGTCATCCGCGATTTCAGATACGCGGCAACTTTGGCGAAAACGGGTCCGGAGTTGCGTTCAAAACAGAGGTCGGCGAGTTCGTGGCCTTCAAGGGCAGCGAACAGGACCTGCCGGATGTACTCCGGGTGGGTCGTGTGGAAGTCGGCGATGACGTTGGCGAGCTTCGTGAAGTAGACGCGGGGATCTTCGATCGACGCCCAGGAATCGAGCATGGCGTGGGGGTCTTCGCCGCCCACCTTCCGCTGCTTCGAGTTGTCGATGATGGCGGAATAGAGGTCTTCCTTTGTCCGGAAGTGCTCATACAAAACAGGTTCGGAGACGCCGGCGCTGCGGGCCAGTTCCCGCGTGGTGACGCCGCGGAAACCGCGTTCGGCGAACAGGGTGGAGGCAGCGTCGACGATGACTTGCCGCCGTTCGGCCCGATGAAGCTTTGTTTTTACGGCCATTAGCGTTTACTAGGTTAGCAGTTGCTAGCCAACGCTCGCAAACCTGCTCTGTTACTCTGATGAGCGAAGTGTACTCCCGGCGTCAGCGAAAGCTTCGGCTATTTTTTGGACTCGCCGATGCCGCCCTTGTCTGGGCGGCATATGAGCTGGCTTACCAGACCCGCAGTGGCTGGAATCTACAGCGGCAGTTTTATATCGATACCCCCATGAAGTACCTGCTGCTGTTGGTGGCGGCGTTGGCCTTCCTGGGAGCGGCGGGATGGTTGGGCACCTATGAACGTCTCGAGTCAGCCAGACGCCGGGACGTCGTGAAGGAGACGCTGCGGCAGACGCTGCTGGCCGTCGTCATCGTCGTGCTGGCGCAGTTTCTGTTACGCCTGGATGTCAGTCGTGCGTTTCTGGGCTTGTTCGGCGCGCTCTCGTGCCTGGGCCTGCTCGCCTTCCGGTCGAACGCCGGCCCCTCGCTGCGGTGGTTCCGGCAGCGGTTCGGTGCGCAACATTATGTAATGATTGCCGGTACGGGCGAAAGTGCCCGGCGGATGGCCCGGTTGGTGGAGGAGGCGGATTCGTTCGGGATGCGGTTGCTCGGGTTTCTTGAAGAGCGGCCGGCCGTGCAGGCACTGCAATTGGGGCAGGAGTACCCGGTGCACGCGCTCGGCGAACTGCCGCAGATTCTACGGCGGCGCGTGGTGGACGAGGTGATCTTCGCCGTTCCCGCCGCTGACCTGCCACATCTCGAAGAGACGCTACTGCTGTGTGATGAAGAAGGCGTTCGCACCCGCATCGCGCTCGACATTTTCCCCCACGTCAACAGCGACGTATATCTGGACCGCTTGGGGCCTGCCCCGCTGCTGACTTTTTCCGGCGCACCGCATGATGAGCTGCGGCTGCTGTTGAAGCGGGCGACCGACGTTTTCTTCAGTGCGCTGGCGCTCGCCGTGCTCTCCCCGTTTTTGCTGGCCGTCGCGTTGGCGATCCGACTGACTTCGCCGGGGCCGGTGATCTTTTCGCAAATCCGCTGCGGGCTGAACGGCCGCCGCTTCCGCCTATTTAAATTCCGTTCGATGGTGGCCAACGCGGAGGCTCTAAAGCAGAAATTGATGAGCCAGAACGAGCGGAAGCTTGTGTTCAAGATCCGTAACGATCCGAGATTGACTCCCATCGGCAAGTGGCTTCGGAAGTTCTCCGTCGACGAGTTGCCGCAATTGTGGAACGTATTGATCGGGGACATGTCGATTGTGGGTCCCCGGCCAGCGATCCCCGAAGAAGTGGAACAATATAAGCGGTGGCAGCGGCGCCGTCTACGGATGCGCCCAGGATTGACTTGTCTCTGGGTCGTGGAGGGTCGTGACACCGTGGATTTTGAAACGTGGATGACCTTGGACATGCGTTACATCGATAACTGGTCTTTAGCACTCGACTGGAAAATCATCTTGCGCACTATTCCTCAGGTTGTGATTGGCAGAGGAGCTCACTAAGCTATGGAACTGATTCCGAGTCAGGAAGAAATATTGAAGCTGCTGCGGCAGACCGGTGCCTTGCGCGAGGGTAATTTTGTCTATCCGAACGGTTTGCACTCCGACCAATTCCTCCAGATTCCGCTCGCCTTCCGCTACTTTCAGCACGCGAAAATGTTAAGCGTGGCGCTCAGCCGCAAGGTGCGGGCGAATCCGGAGATTCGGGCCAACATTGATAAGCTCTCCATCTTTACGCCCGCCGTTGGCGGCCTTCCGGTGGCCTTCGGCGTCTGCGAAGCCCTACGGGCTTATGAGGTCTATTGGGCCGAGCGGCAGAATGTCGACGAGCCCCTGCAGTTGCGTCAGTTCTTCGATATCGATCCTGGAGAGAAGGTGCTGCTGGTTGACGATATCCTTCGCACGGGAGCAAAGTTACTCGAGCTCAAAAAGATGGTGGAAGATGCGGGGGCGGAAGTTGTGGGGATTGCCGTCATTGTGGCTCAGCCCGCGCCCGATTGCCCCGATTTCGCGCCGATCCCTATCTATTCGCTGGCGACCCTGGATCCGCTCTATATGTTCGACGCGAGCAAGCATAGCCTGAAGCACCCCGCTCAACCGGTGGAGGTTATTCGCGCATGAAGTGGCTGGCCGTTCTTCTCGCACTACCGCTGCTGGCGACCGACTACAAGGCCGGATTCGGCCGGATGGACATTACCCCGGCGCAGCCGATTTATCTGTCCGGCTATGCGGCACGGAAGAAACCCAGCGAAGGCGTGCTCCAGAAAATTTGGGCCAAAGCTCTGGCGATTGAGGACAACAAAGGCAACCGCGTTGTCATCGTAACTACGGACCTGATCGGACTGCCCCGCCATGTGTCAGATCAGATCGGAGCTGAGGTGGAGAAGCGCTACCGGCTGCGGCGGAATCAACTGTTGCTGAACTCGTCACATACGCACAGCGCTCCTGTCGTCCACGGCAACCTGACGTCGATGTTTGACCTTACGCCCGGTCAGAGCCGGGCAATCACCGACTATACCCAGACGCTGGCCAAACAGATTGCCGACGTCGTGGGCGCTGCGCTCGGCAATCTGCAACCAGCGCGCCTCGATATCGGCCACGGCACCGGCTCTTTCGCCGTGAACCGGCGGCAAGTGACACCAAAGGGGATCAAAGGTGGCGTGAACCCGGCGGGGCCCGTTGACCAGGATGTCCCGGTGGTTCGGGTCGCCGGGGTGAACGGCCAGCTCCTAGGCGTGCTGTTCGGATACGCGTGCCACAACACGACGATGGGCGGTGACTTCTTCCAGGTCAACGGCGACTACGCCGGTTTTGCGCAGGCGAGCTTTGAAGGGGCGCATCCCAACTCCACCGCGATGTTTCTCATGCTGTGTGGGGCCGACGCCAATCCGAATCCGCGGGGCACGGTGGCGCTGGTGGAGCAGCATGGCGCGTCGCTCGCCAAGGAAGTGGCGCGGGTGTTGACCGGGAAACTGGAGCCGGTGACCGGCCAACTGCGCAGCGCGTTCCATACAGCGGAACTCGCCTTCGTGCCGCATACTCGGGAGACCTTTGAGACCGAAAGCAAAGGCTCGAACTGGTACAAGCAACAGCGCGCTTCGGCCATGCTCGCTGCTTATGACCGGCGAGCGCCGGTCCGTTCGATTCCCTACCCCGTGCAGGGCATTCGGCTGGGCAAGTCGCTGACGCTCGTCGCGCTCGGCGGCGAAGTCGTTGTCGACTACACCCTGCGCCTGAAGAAAGAGTTCCCGGGTGAGAACCTGATCGTGGCCGGCTATTCGAACGACGTGATGTGCTACATCCCGTCGCTCCGGGTCTTGAAAGAAGGCGGCTACGAAGCCGACGACAGCATGATCTATTACGGCCAACCCGGCCCTTTCACTGAGGACGTGGAGGACCGGGTGATGCGGATGGTTTATAAGGTAATGGACCGTCTCGGCCGCAAGCGCTAGCGAGTCAAGTAGCGACGTATCCGTTCAACAGCTTCCATCAGATTTTCTGGCGAGTTCGCGTAGCTGAACCGCAAATAGCCATTGCCGAAGGCGCCGAAGGAGCCACCGTTGAGCGAGGCCACTCCGGCCTCGTACAGCAGTTCGTCGGCCAACTGCTTCGACGTGCGGCCGGTGCCTTCGATGTTCGGAAAGGCATAGAAGGCGCCCTCCGGCTTGGCGCAGCGGAAGCCGGGCAAGGTGTTCAAGCCGTCGATGAAGGCGTCCCGGCGGCGATGGAACTCGGCGACCATGGCGAGCGGTTCCTCCTGCGGGCCGGTGAGAGCGGCCAAGCCGGCGCGTTGCGTGAAGCTGGCCGTGCAGGAGTTCGAATTCACCATCAGCTTGTTGACGGCATCGACGAGCCACTCCGGCATCACGCCGTAGCCGAGGCGCCAACCGGTCATGGCGTAGATTTTCGAAAAGCCGTCCAGGATGATGGTCTTCTCCTGCATCCCGGGCAGGGAAGCGATCGACATCGGGGCCTCGTTGTAGTAGATACGGGAATAGATCTCGTCGCTGAGGACGATCAGGTCGCGGTCGCGGACGAGGTCGGCGATGATGCGCAGGTCGTCCGGAGGAATCACGCCGCCCGTGGGATTCTGCGGTGAGTTCAGGATCACCATCTTCGTCTTGTCTGTGAGGCTGTCGCGAAAGCGGTCGAGGTCGAAGCTGAAGCCGCGGCTTTCGACAAGCGGAATCGGCACCGCGGTCGCACCCAGGAAGCGGGTCATCGACTCGTAGATGGGGAAGCCGGGGTTGGGGTAGATCACCTCGTCGCCTTCTTCGAGCAAAGCCATCATGGGGAAGAAAAGGATTGGTTTGCCGCCAGGGACCACGCAAACCTGCGATGCCTTGGCCGAGATGCCGCGCGTTTCACTGACATGGGCGGCGATCGCCTCGCGGAACTCGGGGTAGCCCTGCGTGGGGCCGTAGTGGGTCCATCCTTCGTCGAGCGCCTGCTTGCCGGCGGCGATGACGTGCGCCGGGGTTTCAAAATCCGGTTCGCCGATTTCGAGATGTACGATGCTCTGGCCTTGCGCTTCGAGAGCGCGGGCCTTCAGCAGGACCTCGAAGGCGGTCTCAATCAGAATGCGGTCCATCCGCGACGCGAGTTTCATCAGCCTTTAGTTATACCTTCCCAAGGACGGTAACGACACTGGTCGCGCCGGTGCCGCCGAGATTCTGGGCCAGGCCCAGGTCGCCGAGGCCGGCCCTCATCTGGCCGACGACGTCGGCGATCTGCGCCACGCCAGTCGCACCAACGGGGTGGCCTTTGCTTTTCAAACCGCCGCTGCGATTGATGGGTCGCGCCTCGCTGGCGGCATAGGCGCCCCCTTCGCCACGGGGGCAGAAGCCGAGTTCCTCCATCGCGAGGATCTCGGCGATGGTGAAACAGTCGTGAACTTCGGCGAACTGGATATCAGAGGCGGTGACGCCAGCCATACGATATGCCCTTTCGGCGGAGCGCTCGACTGCGGGCAGGCGGGTCAGGTCCGCCTTGCCGGAGAGCGCGACGTGGTCCGATGTTTGTGAGATGCCGAGAACACGAAAGCGGCCCTCCGGGGCGAGCACCACCGCAGCAGCGCCGTCGGAGACAAGGGAGCAATCGTAGAGCGTCAGCGGGTCCGCGATCACTTTGCCGGCGAGCGCCTGCTCGATGGTGATCAGCTTGCGAAGGTGCGCGTACGGATTGGCATTGCCGTAGCGATGATTCTTCACGGCGACTGCCGCCATCTGTTCCCGCGTGGTGCCGTAACGCTCCATGTGCGCGCGGGCGATACGAGCGAAGAGTTCGGGAAAGGTTTGGCGATCCACTTCGACGTCACCCGCCATGGCGAGGATCTCGCCGACCCGTGCCGTGGGTTGGTTCGTCATCTTCTCGACGCCGCAGACCACGACGACCTCGTGAACGCCGGAGGCCACCGCTTGCCAGGCGTGATGGAAGGCGACCCCGGAGGAGGCGCAGGCGTCCTCAAATCGCGTCGCCGGAATGCCCGCTAGGCCGCAAGCGCCCGCGACGTAGGGCGCTAAGTGGCTTTGCCCGGTAAAGCTGGGCCCGGCGAAGTTACCCAGGTAAAAAGCCTCCACTTGAGCGGGGGTCACCTCGGCGTCCCGCAGCGCCGCCTCGACCGCTGTGGAGGCGAGCGAACGAATCCCTTGGTCGGCAAACGCGCCGAAGGCCGTTTTGCCAATCCCGATTACGGCGACCGGTCTCATATACTCAGAATAGCGCCGCGAAAATCTTCTACACGCTTTGGAGGCTTCGGCCGTCAGGCCTTGTAAGGTGATTGATACGGCTCAGGAAAACATCCGCATGCCTGACCCCACCCGCGATTCCGCCGGCGTGAATAGCCCGGAGATTGCGGAGCGGCAGAACCGCTTCGTGCAGGAAAACCTGCGCCGCGTGTTCTTGATCATCTATCGCATCGTCGGTAACGTCGCCGACGCCCAGGACTTGACGCAGGAGGCCTTCATCAAGGCGCTGCAGCGCGGCGACCAGTTGAAAGACACGCAGAAGGCCGCGCAGTGGCTTTCGCGGATTGCGCACAACACGGCGATCGATTTCCTGAGGCGGCATGGCCGCGTGAATTTTACTGAGATTGACACCCTGATCGAGCCGCTACAGACGCCGGCCGAGCGAAACCCGGAAAGCCTGTTACTGCGCGGCGAACAACAAAGATACTTGGAAGACGGACTCCGGCTTCTGACGGCGAAAGAACGAACGGCGCTGCTGCTGCGCGACGTTGAAGATCTTCCCGCGGAGCAGGTGGCCCAACATCTGGGCTGTTCGATGGCAACCGTCCGCAGCCACATTGCTAACGCCCGCATCAAGTTCAAGCGCTACATGGAAAGGAGGAGAGCATGAACCAACATCCCGATCTTGCCGATCTGGCTTTGTTCGCCGGCCGTGACCTTCCTTTCTGGAAGCAGTGGCAAGTGAGACGTCATGTTTCGAGTTGCCCGGCTTGCTCGGCCGAGGTGGCTTCGTTTCGTCAATTGAGCTCGCAGCCAATTGCGGAGGAGATGATTCCATCCGTAGCTTGGGAGCCGTTGGCTTCCGAGATGCGCGCCAACATCCGGTTGGGTCTGGAGGCCTCCGAGGCGATCGCCGCCTACCGTCGCCCGTCGCCGGCCGAAGAGCGCTGGCTGAACTGGCGCGCCGCCGTCATGGTGGCTTCGTTGATGGCGGTGGCCAGCACCGGCTGGTGGTTCGCCGTCAGCGTGAAGAAGTTGCAGCAGCCCGTTGCAGTTGCCTCGCAGCCGACTGTCGTCGAAGCGACGGATTCGGGTGTGGAAATCAGCGACGGCAATCTGACGTTGGAGTTGCGGACACCCGCCTCCCGCGCCTCCTTCGTTTCCGTCACCACTCGTGGTGGCGCGGAGACTCGCTATACCGACGCCGAGACCGGCCAAATTACGGTGAACCATGTCTATCTCGACGACTAGGTTCCTTGCCGCTGCGCTGCTCACGCTCTCCGCCTTCGGGCAGGAGACGACGCTGGACCCGGCCTCTTCGTTCAAAATCAACTTCCCGAAGGACTCGCCGGTAACGCTGGTGACCTTCGACCTCGGCGGTTCGAAGGCGACGGCGCGGGGCGGAGCGATGACGTTGGATCTCAATTCCGGACTCTTGCTCCGCAATAGTTCGAGCAAGCGGATTCGTGGCGTGACGCTGCTGGTGCTGGCGCAGGATTTTACGCCCGGCGGCCGCGGTTCAGTGGCGGTGCCGGCGCTGGACGTGGCGCCGGGCGAAAACTTCCCGGTGCGGATCGATCTACGAATGCTGCGGCCGCTGGTGGTGGGGAACGGTCCTCTTGTACAGGTGCTGCTCGATGGCGTTCTGTTTGATGATCTCAGCTTTTTTGGCGAGAACCGGCTGAACTCGCGCCGTTCGTTGACGGTTTGGGAACTCGAAGCCCGGCGGGACCGGAAGCACTTTCAGCAGTTGTTGGAAGCGCAGGGTCCGGAAGCGCTGCAGCGTGAACTTGTCGCTTCTGTGAACCGGTTGCAGGAACGGCCCCGGCTCGACGTCCAGATCTCGCGGCGTGGCCGCCTGCCGCGTCCGGCTTCGGCTCCGGCGACTGCCTATGAGCCAGAACGGACGGTGCGGTTTTCCTTCCTCCGGTTGCCCGATGCCCCAATTGAATTGACAGGCGGCGCGGCGAGCGTGGCCGGCAACGAGGTGAAGGCGCCGAGCATCGACATTCTGAACAAGCAGAGCAAAGCGATTCGGCACCTGGATCTGGGTTGGGTCGTTGGCACGAAAGACGGGGCTGAATTCCTGGCCGGAACGTTACCGGCCGATGTGCAACTCGCAGGCAATGCGAAGACAACAATTCTTGACGAAGCCGCGCTCCGCCTGAGCAGCCGAACGGGTTCGCGGGTGATCATTGAAAACTTGGTGGGCTTTGCGCACGCCGTCGAGTTCGCCGATGGACAACTTTGGATTCCATCCCGGGCGGCTCTCGAAGATCCGCGCCTGGCGCGCCTGCTTCCGCCGTCACCGGAAGAGCAGCGGTTGGTGGAGCTCTACCGGAAGTCGGGCCTGACGGCTCTGCTCGAAGACTTGCGAAAATAGGAACGTGGATTTCGCCAGCCTCATCGGCTCCTCACCCGAGCGACTCTCGATCGCCCAACGACGCGCCCTTACAGGCCAATGGGGCGCCTATCTCCTCTATACGCCGCAGAACCTGGCGCTGCGCCAGATTGAAGCGATTGGACCGACAGTGGCCGACTGCGTCGCGCAGTTGCGGCAGCGCGGGCTGAACCCGCTGGAGTACGAGTTTTTACCTTTTACCCCGGCTTATTAACGAGCCGGTTGGCGAAGCGCTCGACGTTGATAATGAAACGCTCGTGCGTACCCTCGCCGACGACACCATTCGGCCCGTGGCATTCGATGCGATAGTAGACGCGGCGTTCTTTTGCTTCGAGCACTTCGGCGGTGAAACGGACTGAGGCGCCCATGGGCGCTGCGGATACGTGCCGCACGTTGACCATCGTGCCCACCGTGTCATAGCCCTCCGGGAGAAGATGCGCGACCGCGTCCCGGGCCGTCATCTCCATCGACGCGATCATCCACGGGGTGCCGAGTACGCGCGCCCGATCATTACCAAGAAAGCGAATGGCGTTCTTGTCGTCCACGGTTAAGTGCATCTCGTGCTTTATACCGACTGGAATTAAGAACATGACGGTCTACTTCTTTCTCCCGAATACCTGGTGAATCTCGGTCCGCTCGGGCTCAGTGAGGTAGCGGAGCTTCTCGTTTCGGAGCAGAAAGAACAGCTTCGCCGTCTCTTCCAACTCCTCGGCCCGGTCCACCGCTTCGTCCATCGTCGTGCCCAGCGTCAGAAACCCATGATTACGCATCAGGACGCAATCGTGGGCGCGGGCGGCCTCGCCCACGGCGGTCGCCAACTCGGCCGACCCGGGACGCAGGTACGGAATCACCGCCAGCGGGGCGACGCGCATCAGGTAGTAAGGGGTGAAGACAGGCATCGGCTCGGCGGCATCCAGATCTTCGAGGCACGACAGCGCGACGGTCCACGTGGAATGCAGATGCACCAAAGCCCGTGCGTTGGAGAACGATTTCCGATAGGCCGCCAAGTGGAATGGATATTCCTTCGACGCCTTGTTGCTGTTGAGGGGCTTGCCCTCCATGTCGATTTCGGCCAGCCGGTCGACGGTGAGGCGGCGCAGGCTGGCGCCCGTAGGAGTAACCCAGACGCGCTCGCCATCGGTCACGCTCAGGTTACCCGTCGAACCGAAAGCGTAGCCTCGGGCGTGGAAGCTGGCCGCCGCTTCGCACAGGTTTTCGAGTTCATTCCGCATCTAGCTATTCTCGACTGCTTTGGCGAAGAAATGGTCGCCGCCAAAGTTCCCGGATTTGAGCACCAGGCGCAGGGGCGTTTCGCCGATCGTCCGGAGCGCCGGCACGCCAGGGTCGATCATGCGCACCACTTCCGCTGCCGTCACTCCCAAAGCGTTCACAACAGCGCCGCTGGTCTCGCCGCCGGCGACGATCAACCGGCGGATCCCTTTTTCGGCCACCAGTCGCCGGGCCAACTCCCCGAACAGCCACTCGATCTCTGCCGCCGCGCCCTCCTGCTGCGCCGATTTTTCGGCCGAGGACCGGACCACCAACGGCCGTGCGTCGATTGCCAGCAGGCGCGCGAGTTCGGCTTCGCGGTCCCGCTGCAGCGCGGCGACATTCACTGCGAATTGGGGAGCCGTGAAGAGGCGTAACTGCCGCAGCGTCATGACCGAGCAACTGCCGGCGAGGATGGCCGTCGGCACGGCTGTATCGCCGATCGCGCCGGCTGCGTCCTGCTCTTCGAGCCAGCCGCGCCGCCGCCACACCGCCGGCAGCGCCACGCCCCACCCGCTGCCGCCGCACAGAAGCGGTAGATCGGCGAAAGCTTCGGCCGCCAGGTCGAGATCCAGGTTCTCAATCGCATCCACCAGCGCCATCCTCACGCCGGAGGCCTGTAGCTCCTCGGCCCGTTCCCGCAGGGCGCCGCGGACGTCCTTCAGCGGAAGCAGCCCGACCTGCTGCCGCGTTTGCAAGCCAAGCCACCGGGCCAGATTCGGGTCCGTCATCGGGTTCAGCGGATGGTCCCGAAGTGGAGATTCGCTGAGCAATTCGCCGTGGACGAACAGGTGGCCCAGGTACTGTGTCCGCCCGTTCACGGGCAGCGCCGGCAGGTGTACGGTGAAGTTGGCGCCTGTGGCTTCGAGCATCGCCTCGGTGACCGGTCCGATGTTGCCGCGTGGCGTTGAGTCAAACGTGGAGCAGTATTTGAACATCGTCTGGCGGGGCCAGAGCGGTTGCATCGCATGAACCGCGGCTGCTGCTTGACGCCGCGCTTCAGCCGGTTCGGCGGCCCGCGTTTTCAGGCAAACGACCACCGCCTGATATTGTCCCCTCCAGCTTGCTGTCTCCTCCGGCACCCCAAACAGCAGCAGCGTTTTTACACCTCGTTCCCGCAACATGCCGGCCAGGTCGGACCCGCCCGTAAAGTCGTCCGCCACAGCGGCCAGTAAGCAATTCATTCTGAGTCACCCACCTCGCTATAATGCCAGGAACGATGCCGACAATTTATGACGTCGCCAAACGGGCGGGCGTCTCGACCTATACTGTCAGCTCCGTGCTGAACAAATCGGCTTTTGTGAGTCCCGAACTTACGGCCCGTGTCGAGAGAGCCGTCCGGGACCTCGACTACACCCCGAATGCGGTGGCCCGCAGTTTGCAGACGCGGAACACCCGGACGATTGGAATGCTGATCCCCGATATTGGGAATCCGTTTTACGCGACGGTGGTGCAGGGAGTCGAGGATACCCTACGGAAGGAGGGTTACTCGCTCATTCTGGGCAGCACGTACGATCACGTGGAGGAGCAGGCGCGGTATCTGGGTGTGTTCCGTTCGAAGCTGGTCGATGGCCTGTTGATCTACGTAGCCGCTGGCGACCAGAGCGAAGTGCAGCGGATGGTGGACGCGCGGAAACCAGTGGTCTTCGTTGGCCGTCTGCCGCAGGGTTATACGGCGGATTCGATCACTGCGGACAATACCAGGGGCGTCCAACTGATGCTCGATCATCTGATCGGCAAGGGGCATCGGGACATCGCGATGCTGCTGGGCCATCACTCGCTATCCACGGTGGTGGAGCGGGTTGATGGTTGGAAGAAGGTGATGAAGAGGCACCGGATCAAGCCTCGGCTGGAACTGATTGTCGAAGGCGATTGGAGCGAGGCGTCGGCCTATGCCGCGGCGCAGAGGTTGTTGCAGTTGCCGCAGCGTCCGACGGCGATGTTCGCGGTGAACTTCCCCATGCTCACTGGCGCCATGCGCGCCATTCGCGAGGCAGGACTGCGGTGTCCGGAAGACGTCGAGGTCGCCAGTTCGGATGATTACGATTGGCTCGATTTGTTCCATCCACCAATCACGACGATCATCCAGCACAACTACAACATCGGCGAAGAGGCGGCGCGTATGGTGCTGCAACGGATCCGGCAGCCGGAGCGGGCGTTTCAGCAGACGATCATCGAGCCTCAATTGCGGATCCGCGGTGTAACCTGATGTCGTTCCGTTCACTCGGTGCGGAAGGCCGTGAAATAATGGATCTGTGATTCCCCGGACTCTCGGCCTTCTGCTCTTCGCCGCTACTCTTTCGGCTCAGCCTCCCAAGCTGAAGTTGTGGTCGCTGCAGCCCGTCTCCTCTCCAGCCGTTCCCCCTGGCGCCGCCCATTCCGTCGACGCCTTTCTCGCCGTCCAACACAAGGCCAAGGGCGTTCGCCCCAACGGCCCCGCCGACAGGCTCACCCTGCTCCGCCGCGCCACCTTCGATCTCACCGGCCTTCCGCCCACCCCCGCCGAGCAGGATGCCTTCCTCGCCGATAACTCCCCCGACGCATACGAGAAACTCATTGATCGTCTGCTTGCCAACGAGCAGCACGGCGTCCGTTATGCCCGCCACTGGCTCGACGTCCTCCGCTACGCCGATATGGACGGGACCGACGGAGGCGTGATGCCGGCCAACGGCAGCATCTATCGCTGGCGCGATTGGATGATTCAAGCGCTCAATGAAGACCTTCCCTACGATCAGTTCGTGCGCGCGCAGATCCTGGGGAACCGATTTGGCGGCAGGCCCACACTCACCGTCTTCGGCACCCGTTCGAAGCCGGAGGTCGTGCCGCAGGATCAGTTCGCGCTGGGGTTCCTGTCCCGCGCCGCGCTCACCGGCAACGACCGCGATCAGGACATCGCCATCCAGGCCGTCGAGACGGTCTCCTCAGCTTTCATGGGCATGACCGTCGCCTGCGCCAAATGCCACGACCATCGCTTCGACCCCATCAAGCAGAGCGACTACTACGCCATGAAGGCGCTGTTCGATCCGTTGGTGCTTCGCCGGATTCCACTCGCTACGCCTCAGGAAATTTACGCTTACGGCAAGGCGCTAGATGCCCATCGCCGGAAGAAAGAACCGGTCGATCAGGAGATTGAAAAGCTGATCTCCCCGTATCACGACAAGCTCTACGCCGAGCGCGTTTCTATGTTGCCGACAGACGTCCGCGCCATCGTGCTGAAGCCGGAGCGCAAGCGCACCGAGGCCGAGCAGAAGACTGCCGACGACTATTTCCCCGTGCTCCGCATCGATCCGCCGAAGCTGAAAGAGATCATGCCGCCAGACGTGGTGAAAGCCTACGACTCCCTGTTGAAAGAGCAGCGTGCGATCCAGGCGCCTGCGGGGCTGGACGCGCATGTCATCGTTGAGGAAGACTCTGCCCGGTTGCAGCAGCCGACCTACATCCTGACCTCCGGCGACCCGGCCAAGCCCGAGAAGGATAAGTCCGTCGCCCCTGGGTTCCCGTTTCAACCGGCCGATACCGATTTCCGTTATGGCCGCCGCGAAGGCTTCGTCGATTGGCTGACGGATAAAGAGAACCCGCTGTTCGCGCGGGTGGCTGTGAACCGCGTCTGGCAATGGCACTTCGGTGAAGGGCTGCAGAAATCGCCGAGCGACTTCGGTCTGCTCGGCGGCCGGCCCAGCCATCCGCAGTTGCTCGACTATCTCGCCGGCGAGTTCACCCGCCACAACTTCAGCATGAAGTGGTTGCATAAGTTCGTGATGACCTCCGCGGCGTACCAGATGTCGTCGGTGCCGAACGCGGCGAATCAGAAGATCGATCCGGCCAACGCCTCGCTTTGGCGCTTCCGGCTGAAACGTCTCGAAGCCGAACCGCTGTGGGACGCGATTCTGTCGAGCGCCGGGGAACTCGACCTGACCATCGGCGGCAGGTCGTTCCAGATCGTGAAGACCGATAGCAAGCAGAGTATCTTTCTGCCGAAAGATGGCACGTTTGAGGCGAAGAAGAATCGCCGGGCGGCCTACCTGACGCGCGGTTACATTCCAAGCACCGAAGTGATGGCGCACTTCCTGCAGTCGTTCGATGTCGACGACGGACGGACGCCATGTCCGGTGCGGACCCAAACGATCACGGCGCCGCAGGCGCTCTTCTCGATGAACGATCCGCTGATTGAAGAGGCCACCGCCAAGTTAGCTGCGCGTGCGCAGAAGGCGGGCGATCTGCCGGCGGCGGTGCAAATGGCCTATCGCGAAACGATCGGCCGCCCGCCCTCGACCTCTGAACTCGACCGAGCCCTCAGCTATGTCGGCGACGACCCCGCCAAGCTGAAGGGCCTTGCCTGGCTGCTTTATAACCTCGACGAATTCCTGTTCGTCCGTTGACGAAACGAACCCAATGCTCACCCGACGTCATCTTCTCCGCCTGGCTAATGGTTTCCTGGGCACCGCTGTGGGTGGTCTTTGGGCCGCGGATGGCCGCCTGCCCGCCGCCCTGCTGCCGGGCACGCCCCGCGCGAAATCGGTCATTTACCTCTTCATGTGCGGTGGCGTCAGCCACATCGATAGCTTCGATCCGAAGGACAACAAGTTTGCCGGCACCATGATGGACGCCATCGGCTTTGGCGACAACAACGCGCCGATGAAGCGGCCGGTGATCCCGATCCTGCGCGCGTTTAAACGCTATGGCCAATCGGGGATTCCGGTTTCGGACTGGTTCCCGAACATCGGCGGGGTGATTGATGAGTTCGCTGTCGTGCGGTCGATGTACTGCCACCAGACGAATCACTTTCCGGCGGTGATTGAGCACTGCACCGGAAAGCCATTGCGGCAGTTCGAGCATCCGTCGCTGGGCAGTTGGGTGACGTACGCCTTGGGTTCCGCGAACAAGAACCTGCCGAGCTTTGTGAACATTGGCCGGCCTTCTTCGCCGGTTCAATTGACCGGCGGCTATCTGGGCGCCCGCCATTCGGCGACGCCGTTTCAGCCCGGCGATACGCCCATTCCGAATCTGGTTCCACCGGCCACGGCCACGAGCGCCGAGCGGGACCGGCAGATGCAAGCGCTGACGGAGCTGAATACGAAGTTCCGGGCCGAGTACGCGCTCGATTCCGAGATCGCCGCGCGAGTGCAGTCCTATGAGCTGGCCGGGAACCTGATGCGGACGGCGCCGGCCATCGTGGATTTCGAAAAGGAACCCAGCCACGTGAAGGCACTCTACGGCATCGGAGAGAAGGAGACGGACGACTTCGGCCGCCAACTGCTGCTGGCGCGCCGGTTGGTGGAGAACGGGGTCCGCTTCATTCAGCTTTGCCACGCCGGCGGCGGCAACGGCGCCTGGGACGCGCATGGCGATATGTCGACGCATGGGCCGCTCTGCCGCGCGGTGGATAAGCCCATCGCCGGACTGATTCAGGATCTGAAGCAGCGGGGGCTTCTCGACGATACGCTGGTGGTGTTCACGAGCGAGTTCGGGCGGACGCCCTGGTCGCAGAACACGACGGGCCGGGACCATAACGGCAAGGGCTTTTCGACGCTGCTGGCCGGGGGCGGAGTGAAGGGTGGGGTAATCGAAGGGGCGACTGACGATGTGGGTTACAAGGCGGTCGACCGGCCGCATTACATCAGCGACCTGCAGGCGACGATTCTGCACCAGATGGGCCTGAACTATAAGAAAATGGACTTCAACACGAACGGCCGGGCCTTCCACCTGATCGAGGAAGGCACCGGGCCGATTCAGGCGATTCTGCGTTAGAGGACTTCGAAGATCACTTCGACTTCGACGGCGGCGCCGGTCGGCAACGAAACGAACCCAAGGGCGGAGCGGGCGTGGTACCCGTCGCCGGTCTTACCAAAGACTTCGTGCAGCAGGTCTGAAGCGCCATTGATGACTAAGTGCTGTTCGATGAATTCAGGCGCTGAGTTCACGCAGCCGAGGACCTTGAGGACGCGGAGGCCATCGAGCATGCCGTGGGTGTTCCAGACAGAGTTCAGAATCTTGGTGACGCAATCGCGGGCGGCGGAATAGCCTTCTTCGGTGGTCACCCCGGCGCCGAGCTTACCCTTCAAGGTGCTGACGTGGCCGGAGCTGAGCAGTTGGTTCCCGGTGCGGATGCAGAGGTTCAAGTAGCCGGGGGTCTGTTTTTCGAAGACCAAGCCGAGGCTTTCGGCGCGTTGTTGGGGAGTCATCGTTTGATTGTAGCGGCCTGGCGGCATAGACCCCAAGAGAAGAGAGAGAGTGGCGAAATTCAGGCCAAATGGGTTACAGTATTAATTAACGTTAGTTCTTAAATTATGAGCTTTCTACCCCGCCTCGCAGGGTTCTTTGTCGCAGGCGTCGGAGTTGCCATTGCCCAGGGAACGCAAGGGTTAACTTTGGATCGGGCCTTGGCCCTCGCTTTAGAACACAACCCCCAACTCCAAGTTGCCTCCGCTCTCCGCGAGGGAGCTGAGGCTGGCGTCTTAACGGCCCGGGCGTATCCGAACCCGGAACTGATGACGATGACGGGTCAGCAGTTTACCCGTCCCAACCGCTTGTTCGGCGGAGCGGCGCCTGGCTTGTTGCAGCACTATAGCGTTCACCAGCAGATCGAGCTGCCGAGTGTCCGTTCCGCTCGGATCCGCACCGCGCAAGCGGGGCGGGAGAGTAGTGGCTATTCTCTCTTGGAAGCGCGTTTGGCGGTTCGCGCGATGGTGAAGCAGGCGTTCTATCAGGTCCTGCGACGCCGGAACGAGATTACCCTGGCGACGGAGAATCTGCGGCTGATTGAAGATCTCCGCCGGCGAATCCAAGTGCAGGTGGAAGTGGGTGAGGCGGCGCGCCTGGAGTTGATCCGTGCCGACTCAGAGGTGGCAACGGCGCGGACACTGGCCACTAGCGCGCGATTGCGTTTTACCAACGCCGTGGCCTACTTTCGCACGGTCGTGGGCGCCCCTCTGGGGCCGAATATCGACCTCGAAGGGCAACTCGAGACGAGGCAGCCGCTCCCGGGGTTGGAGTCTTTGCGTGAAGAGATGGTGTCGCGCCATCCGTCGTTATCGCAAGCGCAGGCGGAGATCCGCCGGGCGGAAGCCCGTCTGCGGACGGAGCAAGCGTTGCGGAGGCCAGCTCCTTCGGTTCACTCCGAATTTGAACGCCAGCCCGATTTGCAGTTCTACCGTTTCGGCGTTTCGTTGCCAGTCCCGGTGTGGAACAGGCGGGAAGGTCCGATTGGCGAGGCTGCGGCGGGACTACGGCAGGCCAATGCTTTGGCAGACCTCCGCCGGCTGGAGATCAATGCCAACCTGGAGCGGGCCTATGGGTTGTATGAAGTAGCCACGCAGCAGTTGGTTTCTTTTGAGGACGGAGTACTGCTGGAAGCAGATGCCGCCGTGAAGGCGGCGGAGGCAGCATACCGGTTCGGCGAACGGGGCATTATTGACGTTCTGGACGCCCAGCGGGTGCTGCGCACGGTTCGACTGGACTACTTGAACGCTCAGTACGACCTCCAGACGGCAGTTATTGAGATTGAACAACTTCGCGCGGTGGATCCGGAGCAGAAATGAGTATACGAACGGCAAGCTTTCTTTGCGGAATGGTAGCGTTGGCCCTGCTGACGGGATGTGGCGCTTCGCCCAGTGAGCCGTCGGCCAAGAAGGCTGAGGCTCAGGCTGCACCGCAGGACCCGATGGAGGTGCGGCCGACGGAAGCACTGCTGAAACAGCTCAAGGTCGGCACGCCGACGGCGAAAACGGTAACCGCCAGCATGCGAGTTTCCGGGCGCGTGGAAGCGGACGAGACGCGGATGGCGCGGGTGAGCGCGCCGGTGACAGGCCGCATTACGCAGTTGGACGTCTATCCGGGACAGACGGTGAAACGCGGGCAGGTTCTCGCTACGCTGTACGGCACCGAACTCTCGACAGCACAGTTCGCCTACGTGAAAGCGGTTTCCCAGCAGGGGCTGATGCAACGCTCCGCGGCGCGCGCTCAGCTCCTGTTAAAGGCGGACGTCATTGGCGCCGCGGAAGTGCAGCGCCGAGAGGCCGAGCTGTTGGAAGCCAACGCGGAACTCTCCTCCTGTCATGATCAGCTGCGCGTGTTAGGCATGAATGAAGAGGCTATCGCAAAGCTGCAAAAGGGGCGAACGGTGAACAGTCTGGCTCAGATTATCGCGACCATTGACGGCACGGTGCTGGAGCGCAAGGTGACCATTGGCCAGGTGGTGCAGCCGGCGGATACGTTGTTAGTGATCGCCGATCTTTCGCAGGTGTGGCTGGTGGCGGATGTTCCGGAGCAGCAGGGTGGCGCAGTTGAGATGGGCAAGGCGGTAGAGGCTGAAGTCTCGGCGTTCCCGGGTCAGATTATTCGCGGCAAGCTGAGCTTCGTGAGTTCGATTATTGATCCCGAGACGCGGACGGTGCGGACACGAATGGATCTGCCGAATCCCAGGGGACGGTACAAGCCAGCGATGCTTGCCATGATGGAGTTGAAGGACAATCCCGAACAAGAGACCGTAATCCCGGTAACGGCCGTCGTGAGGGAGGAAGACAAAGATTACGTGTTCGTCGAAAAAGCTCCTGGCCAGTTTCTAATGAGGCTGGTGAAGCTGGGTGCCGAGCACGATGATGCCCGCGTGTTGGAGGAGCCGTGGCCTTCGGGTCAGCGCCTGGTGGTGGATGGGGCCTTTCATTTGAACAACGAGCGGCGGCGTCTAGCGACGCAGGGGAGCTAAGGCATGCTGGACGCTCTGGTCCGTGCATCACTGCGCCAGCGGATCGTGGTGGTGGTGGTAGCCATCATCCTGCTGGTGTTCGGCCTGGATGCGTCGCGGAAACTGTCCGTCGACGCCTTCCCGGACGTGACCAACGTGCAGGTGCAGATCGCTACCGAAGCGCGTGGCCGCTCGCCGGAGGAGGTGGAACGGTTCGTCACTGTACCCGTCGAGATTGCAATGACGGGCTTACCGGGATTGACGGAAATGCGCTCGCTCAATAAGCCGGGCCTTTCCCTGATCACGCTGGTTTTCACCGATTCGACCAACGTCTATTTTGCCCGCCAGTTGTTGATGGAGCGATTGGCGGAGGTCCGGAGCCGGCTGCCGGTGGACGTGACGCCGATTCTGGGGCCGGTATCGACCGCGCTGGGCGAGGTGTATCAATACACGCTCGACAAGCCCGGCGACGGCGAGCGGGCGCTGACGAAGGAAGAGTTGGTGGACCGCCGCATAGTGCAGGACTGGGTGGTACGGCCGTTGTTGCGATCGATTCCGGGCGTGGCGGAAATCAACTCGACAGGCGGGTATGTGCGGCAGTATCAGGTTCTGGTGGATCCGGACCGGCTGCGGCACTATCACATTGCGCTGCAAGAAATTCCCGAGGCGCTGGCGCGGAATAATGCCAATGCGGGCGGCGGCATCTTGCGCCAACATGCCGAGCAGTATTTGATTCGCGGCATTGGCTTGGTGCGGAATCTGGACGACATTCGTTCGATCATTGTGAAAGAGGTGCGCGGCACGCCGGTTTATATGCGGCAGGTGGCCACGGTGCAACTCGGCGAAGAGGTTCGCTACGGCGCCATGATCAAGGGCGGCTACACCGAGGCGGTCGGTGGCATCGTGATCATGATCGCCAGCGGCAACGCTAAAGCGGTGGTTGAGAAGATCAAGACGCGGGTGCAGGAGATCAACGACAAAGGCATGCTACCGGCCGGGCTGCAGATCGTACCCTACTATGACCGGTCCGCGTTGGTTGATGCGGCGCTGATGACGGTGGCCAAGGTGCTGTTAGAAGGCATCGGCCTGGTGGTGATCGTTTTGTTCCTCTTCCTGGGGGACCTTCGTAGCAGCGTGATCGTGATCGCGACGTTGGTGCTGACTCCGTTGCTGACGTTCCTGGTGATGAACCAGTACGGCTTGTCGGCGAACCTGATGTCACTGGGCGGATTGGCGATTGCAATTGGTCTGATGGTGGACGGCTCGGTGGTCGTGGTCGAGAACGTGTTTGGCAAGCTGGCGCACGGCGGCCGGAAGGACAAGCTGCAGATTGTGCATGAAGCCGTTATGGAAGTCGGCACGCCAGTGATTTTCGGCATCGGCGTCATCATCCTGGTCTTCCTGCCGCTGATGACGCTCGAAGGCATGGAAGGAAAAATGTTCGCGCCGCTGGCGTACACGATTGCCATCGCGCTAGCCATTTCGCTGGTGCTGTCGTTGACGCTCTCGCCCGTGCTTTCGTTCCTGCTGCTGAAGGGCGGGGCGGAGCACGATACATTGTTGCTCCGGATCATGAAACGGCCGTTTGAGTGGCTTTTGGGGATGGCTCTGCGGAACCCGTACAAGACGATCGCGACGGTAATGATCGCCTTTGGCGCGTCGGTTTCGCTGTTCCCGTATTTGGGTACCGCGTTTATTCCGGAGATGCGGGAGGGCTCGATATCCCCCAATATTGACCGCGTGCCGAACATTTCGCTCGAAGAGGCGATCGAGATGGAAATGGGGGCGATGCAGGCGGTGCGCGGTGTGCCGGGCGTGGAGAAGGTGGTCTCACGGCTTGGCCGCGGGGAATCGCCGGCGGACGCGGCAGGCCAGAACGAAGCGGATGTCATTGCCACGCTGACCGCGGTGGAGAAGCGGCCGAAGGGTATGACGCAGGATACGATTGCGGCGGAGATTCGCGAGCGCCTCGCCAATATTCCAGGCGTGAACCTGGTGATGGCGCAGCCGATTTCGGATCGCGTGGATGAGATGGTAACCGGCGTTCGTGCGGACGTGGCCGTAAAGATTTTCGGCGACGATCTTGAGGTGCTGATCCGGAAGGCCAACGAGGTTTCGAAGGTGGCGTCCACCATCCGCGGCATGCGGGATTCCCGCGTGGACCGGGTGGGTGGGCAGCAGTATCTGAATATCGAGATCGACCGGCAGGCGATCGCGCGGCACGACTTGAACGCGGCGGACATTCACGACGTGATTGAGACGGCGATCGGCGGCAAGGTAGCGACGGAGATCTACGAGGGAGAACGGCGATTCCAACTGGTGGTCCGGTATCCCGAAGAGATGCGCAATAGCATGTCGGACGTGGAGGATCTGTTGATCAACACGCCATCTGGCTCGAAGGTGATGATGAAGACGCTCGCGAAGATCAGCGTGAAGGAAGGCCCGGCGCAGATCAATCGCGATACGGCTAAGCGCCGCATCGTGATCGGCATCAACGTACAGGACCGCGACCTGGGTGGGTTCGTGAAAGAGTTGCAGGAGCGCGTAGAGAAGGACGTCCAAATGCCCACCGGCTACACGATCGAATGGGGCGGCCAGTTCCAGAACATGGAGCGGGCGTTGAACCATTTAAAGATCATTGTGCCGATTACGATTGGCGCGATCTTCTTCCTGCTGTTCCTGTTATTCGGTTCGCTGCGCTTTGCAGGGTTAATTATCACGGTGCTTCCGTTTGCCTCGATCGGCGGGATTGTAGCGCTGTTCGTTTCGGGCGAGTATCTTTCGGTTCCGGCGTCGGTAGGCTTCATCGCGCTGTGGGGCATCGCGGTGCTGAACGGGGTCGTGCTCGTTTCCTATATCCGCAAGCTGCGGGAAGAGGGGATGGACCAGCCGACCGCGGTTGCCGAAGGCACGAAGCTGAGGTTCCGGCCGGTGATGATGACGGCGACCGTGGCCGCCTTGGGCCTGGTGCCGTTCCTGTTTGCGACGGGGCCGGGCAGCGAGGTGCAGCGGCCGCTGGCGATCGTCGTCATTGGCGGGCTGATCACTTCGACGTTGCTGACGCTGATCGTCGTCCCGACGCTCTACGGCATCTTCGAGGGCAAAGAGATTCTGGGTCCGGCGGAGAGCTTCGAAGAAGACGAAGCGTCGGTGGACGCCTAGTCGTCGAGCAGTTGGCGAATGGCTTCGCTGGGCGGCCGCGGGGATTGCGGCCGCTTACGGAGATAGACGTTCACCTCTTCGAGCGAGCTGAAGAGGCCGATGAAGCTGGGGTGGCGGCGGCCTGGCGCGCGGCGTTCGCGGGAAAAGTCTCGGGCGCGAAAGCTGCCGTTCTCGGCGATGACGGCGGCACCCATCGGCCGGTACTCATGCGTGCCCGCGGCCCAAGCCTGTTCGTCCTCGATCCAGAGTGCAAAGCCCATGAATGATATTATCGAGCGCATGAACAGACGTAGTTTTGCCACCACTCTGGCCGCGGGAGCGGCCCTGTCGACGACGGCCGCGGCGCAGGTGCTGCCGGCGAAGAAAGGCCGGTTGAAGCAGGGGGTCTGCGGGGGCGTCTTCCGCGGCTCTGACTTGGATTTTGATGGCCAGTGCAAGCTGGCGGCGGAGTTGGGCCTAGTGGGCTACGATTTGGTGGGCCCGGACCGCTTTGCGACGCTCAAGAAGTACGGCATCGTGCCGACGCTGGTTCCTGGCAGCAGCAAGCTGGCCGACGGATGCAACGATCCGGCGCTGCACCCGGAGATCATCAAGAACACGCGGGAGTTGCTCGACGCCGCGGCGGCCGCTGGGGCGCCGAACCTGATTATGCTCTCCGGCAACCGGCGGGGAAAGACGGACGAGCAGGGCATTGAGAACACCGTGAAGGTGCTCAATGTTGTAAAGAAGGATGCCGAGGACAAGGGCATCACGCTGTGCATGGAGTTGCTGAACAGCAAGGTGAACCATCCTGACTACCAGTGCGACCGCACTTGGTGGGGCGTCGAGGTTTGCAAGCGTGTGGCGTCGCCGCGCGTGAAATTGCTGTACGACATCTACCACATGCAGATCATGGAAGGCGATCTCATCCGGACGATTGAGCAGAACATGCAGTGGTTCGGCCACTTCCACACGGCGGGCAATCCGGGGAGGCATGAATTGAGCGTCGACCAGGAGATCAACTACAAGGGCGTGTGCAAGAAGATAGCGGACATGGGCTACAAGGGCTACATCTGCCACGAGTACACGCCGGTGGTGAAGAACGCGCGTGAGGCGCTGCTAGAGGCGATTGAGGCATGCACGGTTTAACCCGGCGCGGCATCTTGATGGTGATGCCGGCGTGGGCTGGTGGCAAGCTACGGGCGCTGATCGTGGATGGCGAGAATAACCACGACTGGCAAACGGCGACGGCTGCGTTGCGGGAGATTCTGGAAGCGACGGGCAGGTTCGAAGTGCGCGTTTCAACGAGCGGGGCACCGGACTGGATGCCGCCGTTCGGCAGCGCCGATGTCGTGATTCTGAACTACAACAGCGGTCATTTGACGACCTCGAAGCG
Source organism: Bryobacterales bacterium (assembly GCA_038215275.1). Classification (GTDB taxonomy): domain Bacteria; phylum Acidobacteriota; class Terriglobia; order Bryobacterales; family Bryobacteraceae. The sequence goes on from JBBQRA010000044.1 coordinate 28,620, forward strand.
TTGGCCGCTGGCTGTCGAAGAGAGATTCCTGGGTTATCTGGCTACGGGCGGCGGGGTGGTGGTTTTCCATGCGGCCAACAACGCGTTCGTCGGTTGGGGGGAGTACAACGAGATCATTGGACTCGGGTGGCGCGACCCGGCGTTTGGTCCAGGATTGATCGTGACGAAGCGTGGCTATGTAAAGACGGTGCCGCCGCCCGATGGTCCGAAGCCGGGGCATGGGCCGCGGCACGATTTTGCGGTGACGCCGATGCAGAACGGCCATCCGCTGACGAAGGGCATGCCCCGGCGGTGGACGCAGCGCGCCGAACAACTGACGCATGGCCAGCATGGCCCAGCGCAGAAATTGACGATCGTCAGCTATGCGTGGTCCAAGGACTCCTTGCGAAACGAACCCATGGAGTGGACGCGGAAGTGGGGCAAGGGCCGAGTGTATACGACAATGTTCGGCCACACGTGGAAGGGCGAGGACAATCCAAACCTGCGGACCCAGGGGTTCCTTGCGACCTTCGCTCGGGGCGCTGAGTGTGCTGCCACCGGGAAAGTGAAGATCCCACCGCCGCCGGGCGATTAGATCTGCTGGAGCTTCCAGGCACCGCGGCGAAAGA
>JBBQRA010000045.1:0-29144 GCA_038215275.1 Bryobacterales bacterium
GATGCCAACTTCTCCAGCCCGATATCCCCAGCCTCGTAGGCGGATACGAACTTTTCACGCAGATCATCTGAGTATGGTCGCGCCATATCGATTTGCCGCCAAAAATCCAGAGCCCCTCTAGTATGTCAGGTTTTGCTCTAGTGCGGCGCGGCAATCGCCAGTGTTAGTGCGGCCACGGACGTCCTGCTGGCCCGCCTGGGCGGAGTTTGTCGAGGGGGCGGTGTTCGATCGTGCCGTGGCCGCTGGGTCTAAGGTCCGGCGGGCTACGGCCTACCGGCGGTGTCCAGGCGACCCGCGGGATACCTCGACGCCCCGGGCCATGACGGCCCTGCTTCATGCTTTGTCCCAAGGCAAGTTGCTTTCCGCAAACTCGACCGATTTCTATTCATTGGCGATTCGCGGCCGTCCGCGCGCGGCGGCTATGATGGCCCGAATTGCGGCCGCCGCAATTCGATAGACTCGGGCAACCCCCATGTCTTCGCCTACGCCCCCGGCAATGGAAGATCGCCTCCTCTCGCTGGACGCCTTTCGCGGCTTAACGATGCTGCTGCTGATCTCGCATGGCTTCGGGATCTTTGCCGCTTTTAAGGATCAGTATGCTTTCGCGCACCAGTTTGAGCATGCCGCATGGACCGGGTGTACGCTGTGGGACCTGATCCAACCGGCCTTTACATTTATCGTCGGGGTGGCCATGCCGATTGCCCTCGGTCGCCGCACGGCGGCTTGGCGCCATGTCGTTTGGCGGGCCCTACTCCTCGTCGTGCTGTCGAATGTCCTCTCGAACTGGGGGACGACCGGGCCGCTCAGGCTGCAGTTCATCAATGTGCTTTGCCAGATCGCGTTCTCCTACGTGCTTTGCTATTTCGTGCTGCAGTTGCCATTCCGCGGGCAAATCGTGGCAGCGCTGGCGATTCTGGCCGGACATCACGCGCTCTTCTTCGCCTTCCCGGGACCGGCGGGACCGTTCGATCCGCAGGCCAACTATGCGGCGCGGGTGGACCTGGCCATCCTGGGTTATAACTACTCGGGTTTCTACACGACGCTCAACTTCCTGGGTAGTGCGTTGACCGTGTTGTTCGGTTGTTGGACTGGTCTGCTGTTGCTTTCCGATCGTACGCCGGCGGCACGGTTGCGGATCCTGATTGCCTGCGCTGCTGCGGCGTTCCCGGTGGGTTTGGCGATGGAGCCGGCGATCCCGATGGTAAAGCGGCTTTGGACGGGTTCCTTTTTGTTCTTCAGCTCCGGTTGGGTGCTGCTGGGGTTTGCGGCTTTTTACTGGTTGATCGAGATGCGGGGCTCGCGCGGCTGGACGTTTCCACTGGTCGTGGTTGGCGCGAACAGTATTTTCATTTACGCCTTCTCGCAGGTACTGCGGGGCTGGCTCTCGCGCGGGATCGCCAGTTTTGACGGCCAGCAGTTCGCCTTCCTCGGAACGGCGGGCGCGGTCCCCCACAACATCCTGGTGATGCTTGTGATGTGGGGGCTGTGCCACTGGCTGTACCAGCGGCGCATCTTTTTCAAAATCTAGCTCAGCGCGGCGCGCACCTTGTCGCTCAGCACCTTTCCGTCCAACCGTTTTCCAGCCAGTTTGGCCTTGGCTGCGTTCATGACGAGGCCCATTTTTGCTTTGTCGGTCACGCCGGTTTCGGCAACGGAGGCGGCGATGGCAGCGTCGATTTCGGCTTCGGTCGGCGCGGCTGGCATGTAGCTTTCCACCACGGTCAACTCCGCCTCTTCCTTTAGCGCCGAATCCTCGCGGCCAGCGTTCCGGAACATTTCGATCGATTCTTTCCGCTGTTTAACCAGAATCGAGAGGATCTGTAACTCCACGGCCTCGTCGAGGGGCTCGGCATTATCGGCCTGCCACTTGCTGAGCGCGGTTTTTATCATCCGCACAGCGCCCAGGCGCACCTCCTCTTTCGCCTTCATCGCCGCGACCATGTCGCGCTGGATCTGATCAAGAAGAGCCATTGTATTTGCTATTCTAATAGTTCCCTCGATCTTTCTCATTCCTCACTCATGCACATTAAAAAACAACGCCTACTGACTCCGGGGCCAACACCCCTTTACCCACCGGCGCTGCATGCGATGATGGCCAGCGATGTCCACCATCGGACCCAGGATTTCATCAAAATCCAGGCGTCCGCCATGCAGGGTCTGAAGAAGGCGATGGGCACGTCGAACGACACGCTCATTCTCACCGCGTCCGGTTCGGGCGCCATGGAGGCTTCGGTCTCAAACTTCTTCTCGAACGGGGACAAAGTCGTAGTCTGCTCGGCGGGCAAATTTGGCGAGCGCTGGGCGGAGATGGTGAAGGCGTTCGGCCTGGACGCCATCGTCCTGACGGAAGAGTACGGCAGCGTGGTGAGCCCGGAACGGCTCGCCGAAACCATGAAAGCGAACCCGGAAGTGAAGGGTGTTTTCATTCAGGCATCGGAGACCTCGACCGGCGCGGCGCATGATGTCGAGGCGATGGCCAAGATCATTCGCGAAACCGAAGCGATCTTCATAGTTGATGCCATCACCGGACTGGGTACGATGCCGCTAGACATCGACGGATGGGGCATTGATATCTGCATCGGCGGTTCGCAGAAGGCGTTCATGATCCCTCCGGGACTGGCCTTCATCAGCGTCAGCCCGAAGGCGTGGGGCTTGAATGCGAAGTCCTGCATGCCGCGTTACTACTTTGACCTCAAGCGGGAAAAGAAGATGGCGGACAAGGGCGAAAGCTCCTGGACTCCGAACACGTCGCACCTGATTGCTTTGAACGTCGCTCTCGAATACATCAACAATCTGGGCATGGACAAGCTGATTGAGAACGCTCAATTGCTGGCCAAAGCTACCCGCCACGCGGCCGCCGCGCTCGACCTGGAACTGTTTTCGCCGAAAAACCCTGGATCGTCGGTAACCGCCATCAAATCGCCCGCCGGCATCGATTCGGGTGTCATCGTCAAGGGCTTCCGGACTCATTTCGGGGCCATCATTGCCAACGGCCAAGGCTCCATGCAGGGCAAAATCTTCCGCATGGCGCACCTGGGTTACTTTGACTTCGCGGACATGTTTGCCGTCATCGCCGGCCTCGAACTGCTGCTGCAGCAGAACGGGCACCCGGTGGAACTCGGCAAGGGTGTCGCCGCTGTCCAGCGGCTGTATGCCGAAGTTGCCATGCCGCAGCCGGTAAAGGCCTGAGAGACTCAAGGAAATCATCATGAAAATTCTGGTAGCGGAACCGATTGCCGCCGCCGGCGTGGAGTTGTTGCGCGCGCAGGCGGGTTGGGACATTGTCATTTCAGATCCGAAGGGTTATGCGGCACACCTCGCCGATTGCGACGCTTTACTCGTTCGCAGCGCTGTGAAGGTGAATGCCGACGTCCTCTCGAAGGCGCCCAAGCTTCGCGTTGTGGGCCGCGCCGGGGTCGGCGTGGATAACGTCGATCTTGATGCCGCCACGGCCGCTGGCGTACTCGTTATGAACACTCCGGGTGGCAACGCCATTTCGGTGGCGGAACATGCCATCGGCCTGATGCTGTCGCTGGCCCGGCAGATCCCGGCCGCGAGCGCTTCGACCAAGAGCGGGAAGTGGGAGAAGAAGAAGTTCCAGGGCAATGAACTGCGCGGCAAGACGCTGGGCGTACTCGGCCTCGGCGCCATCGGGCGTCATGTAGTCACTCGGGCGCAGGCGTTTGATATGAAGTGTATCGCTTACGATCCGTTCGTCAATCCGCAGACGGCGACCGACCTGGGCGTGGACCTCGTTTCGCTCGAGAAACTCTACGCGGATTCGGACTACATCACGCTTCATATGGCGTTAACCCCCGAAACGCAGGGACTTCTAAACGCTGCGGCCTTCGCCCAAATGAAGGCCGGCGTTCGCATCATCAATTGTGCCCGAGGCGAACTCCTCAACGGCGCGGACCTCGCCGAGGCGCTCGCCAGTGGCGCCGTGGCTGGCGCCGGCCTGGACGTATTCGAATCAGAGCCTCCGGCGGCCGAGGATCCATTGCTGAAGGCCGAAGGCCTCCTGGCTACCCCGCACATCGGTGGATCGACTGAGGAGGCTCAGGAGACTGTAGGTGTGCGGATTGTCGAGCAGGTGATCGAGTACCTCACCAGCGGGGTCGCGCTGAACGCCGTAAACATGCCGGCGCTGTCGCCGGAGATGTATAAGGCGGTCGGCCCGTATATTGAGCTCGCCGAGCGTCTCGGGGGCTTCGCTGCCTACATCGCCAAGGGCAACCCGAAATCGGTCCGGCTCGTTTACTCGGGGCGGATCGCGGAATTTAATACCGTTCTGCTGCGCAACGCCGGGTTGGCGGGCGTGCTGAACCGCTCGCTCTCTTACCGGGCTAATCTGGTCAACGCCATGCCGATCGCCACCCAGCGCGGTCTGAACGTCGCCGAGACGCATGAGACGCTGCGCACGGGCCATATTGACTCCATCCGTCTGGAACTGGAAACCGAAGCCGGTCTTACTGTGGTGGAGGGTGCGGTGATTCTGAACTACCCCCGCCTCATCATGGTGGACGGCATTCCGTGCGAGGCTAACCTGAGAGGCCACCTGCTCTATTTGAAGAACACGGACGTGCCGGGTGTGATCGGTCATGTGGGTTCCGTTCTCGGGCGGAATTCGATCAATATCGCGAACTTTTCTCTGGGCCGTACACCCAAGCCGGTTCCGGGCCAAGCCATCCTCGCTGTTGCCGTGGTCGAAGTCGATGCTCTCGTCCCGGAAAACGTCATTGCCGAACTGAAATCGAATCCCGCGGTGCTGGCGGCCCGGCCCGTCGAATTCGCAGTCTAACTGATTAAATTTTTTCCGCTGAGAACACTGTGTTACGCTTAAAGTGCTCTCAGCGGACCTCCCCGGTTCAACATCCTTCCCAGGAGTAGTTTTTACCCTTCAATGAGTTTCACCGTTTTTCTTGGCAATCTCCCGGTTTGGGTGACTGCCGATGACATCAAGTCATGGCTCACCGCAGAAAACCTTGTCGCCGATTCCATCAAAGTTATCCGTAACCCCGAAACGCAAGAATCAAAAGGATTCGCGTTCATCGAAGCGCCGAATGGCGAAGAGATGAATTCGATCATCCGCCGTTTTGACCGCGCACCGCTCGAAGAGCGTCTGTTGCGTGCCAACCCCGCTCAACCGCCGAAAGGCAAAACCCCTCTCCGGGGAGCCGCTCCCACAGCCAGCGCCGGAGCTCCACCGCCGTCCTCATCGACGACGATGATGATGGGCGATAAGTCCCGTCGTGGAGGCAAGAAGCACAAGAAGCCGACCCGGCCGTCGGGTCCGCCGAGCGCGTTCGCTGAGGAACTCGCCAAAGCCCTGTAAGGCTTTCAACTCCTCCTGGCAGATGTCAGTAAGGCCGCTCCCGTCCAAACGGAAGGGAGCGGCCTTCGCTTTTTGTCTCTAAAGTCCTTCGGGCATCACTTCACGTTCCAGCGTTTCGAGACCGGCCAGAGCGTAGACATTTCGATGGATCGTTTCGCAGATATCTTCGAGCGGCAGGTCGTTGGCGTCATGGCCGAAGGGTCCTTCTATCTCCACGCCAATCTCCTCAATGCCGAAGAATACGTAGCTGATGAACGCCACGTCGAGCACGGTCAGCCAGCCGAACGCATCCACCAAGGCGAACGGCAGCGTGAGACAGTACAGCACCATCGAACGCCGCAGATGCACGGCATAGGCAAAGGGGAGCGGCGTTTTCCGGATTCGCTCGCAGCCGCCCAGATAGTCCACCAGCAGTTGAATGTTCTGGTCGAGCGCGACCATCACGATGTCGGAAATCGCTCCGCGTTGCCGGGCTACCTCCAGGCATTCCGTCATCGCCTGCGCCACGGCCACTGGCGTATGCTGCGCGTCAATCACCGCCAAGCGGTCTGGCGCCGGCAAACTGTCGCTGTACGGACCCAGCCCATCGACACCCCTTAGCTCATTCATCGCCGACCATGGGAAAACCGTCGTCCAGCGGACCAGCCGGAAGAGCAGTTCCGGCTCCCCAGCCAGATGCACCCGGGCTCCCCGGATCAGGTTGCGGGACTCATTCACGATCCCGCCCCAAAGCCGCCGCCCCTCCCAAAACCGGTCGTAGGAAGCGTTCGTGCGAAAGACGAGCAATAGGGCGAGCGCCCCGCCGAGCAGGGTGTGGAGCAGCGAAGGCATACTGATGTTAATCCAATTACGATCTACCCAAACAACGCCGACTGCCCAGACTGCGCATAAAGCAACCCGCACACTGATCTCGCGAAGTAAGGATCCGCGGATCTTGAAGAAGTGGCTGAACCATTTATGAGGATCGTAATGAATCATGGGAAAGTGCGCTACACTACTTAGAGTACTGGAAGTTTGTTCTACCGCACCCGCTTGCCCTCCTGTTTGCCGGTTCGCTCGATCGGCCTTCCCACCAACACAACTGAATGAATACTTTTGCTGACCTTACGTTGTCCCCTATTTTGAAGGGCAACCTGGCCAAGCACGGATTTGTCACGCCGACACCCGTGCAGGCTCAGGCCATCCCGCCTGCTCTTGAAGGTAAGGACCTTGTCGCCACCGCCCAAACGGGCACCGGCAAGACCCTTGCTTTTGTCCTCCCCCTCCTCGAACGGCTTCTGAAAAACAAAACGGCCAAGGGCGCTCAGGCGCTGATCTTGAGCCCCACCCGCGAACTCGCGGTCCAGATTTCAGAGACGTTCAACAAACTGGCCCCCGGCACTGGCATCCGCGCCGCTGTCGTCGTTGGCGGCCTGAGTGAACGTCCGCAACTCGCCGACATCAAGCGCGGCGCCCAAGTGATCATCGCCACCCCTGGTCGGCTCTCCGATTTCATCGAGCGCCGCCTGGTCCGGCTCGATTCGATCAGCCTGCTCATCCTTGATGAAGCGGACCGCATGCTCGATATGGGCTTCCTGCCCTCCATCACCCGCATCATGGGCCTTCTCGCCCCAGTTCGCCAGACCCTGTTCTACTCGGCGACGATCGAGAGCTCAGTTGCGCACCTCATCAACAAGTACCTCAATAGCCCGGTCCGGATTGCGATCGGCTCTACTACCAAGACGGCCGACCAGGTCGACTTGCAGATGTACGAGCTCGATCAGGATCACAAAATCGGTACGCTTGAGCACATGCTCCGCATTCACGAAGGCACCTTCATGGTGTTTGTCCGCACCAAGCACGGCGCCGATCGTTTGGCGAAGCGCCTGGAGATGGACGGCATCAGCTCCACCAGCATCCACGGCAACCGGTCTCAGGGCCAGCGCAGCCGTGCGTTGAAGGGCTTCCAGGACGGCGAGTTCCGCGTTCTGGTCTGCACCGACGTGGCCGCGCGGGGCCTCCATATCGAAGCCGTCGCTCACGTCATCAACTTCGACGTGCCGAAGGTTCCCGAGGACTTCATCCACCGTGTCGGCCGTACCGGCCGTGCCGGGTTGAAGGGCGTGGCGACCACGTTCGTGACGCGCGCCGAATGGAATGACGTCCGCCGCATCGAACGCAACCTCAACGTGCGCCTCGAACGGCAGATGGTCAGCGCCGCTGACAAAGCCGCCATTGCCGCCATCCCGGAACGGATTGCCATGGCTCCTACACCGAAGCTCGAATTGGTTCACAACGCTCCGGCTCGCCGGCCCTTCTCGGGCGGCGGTCGCCCGGCGGGTGGCTCGTTCGGCGCCAAGAAAACCTTCAGCTCGCGTCCGAACAAGTTCTCGGCCCGCTAGTTCGAACTTAGTCCGGAATCGTGGCGACTTTCGTGGTCTGATGACCCGTAAGTCGCCACGTTCCGTTTTGCTTCACCCAAAAGTGAATCAGCATCACTTTGTCGTCGAACTTGCCGTCCTGGTTCACTCCCGTCACGTGCATCCAGGAATGCGTCAACGCCGAAGTGCCATATAGGTTCACCGTGACCTTCTTCTGCTCCAGCGTCTGGTAAAGCTGCTTGCCGGACTTCACCTTCGCAATGTAGCTAGCCTTCGTGTCGAGGATGCCCGTCGCGTGGCCATACACCAGATCGTCGGCCAACATCTTGTCGAGCGCCGTCGCATCCTTCGCCAGGATCGCCTTGCGCCACGCTTGGTCCAGCCCCAGGATATCGGCCTTCGTCTCCGCTCCCAACAGTCCTGCCATCGCCACTGCCGCCAAGATCATTCGCATGGGGCGAAGTATATCAACGATACAATCGGCCCGTGCGTCTCCTCCCTCATTTTGTCCTCACTCTCTTTGCGGCAGACCCTCTCCTTGTTCAGCTCACCGCTGCGGAGGACCACCGGCGCCTCCTGAATCTACTCAATATCACCGAACTCCGCGGCGCCGATGGCCGCAATCCGCAGGCCTCCAACGCCGCCAACTACGACGAATCGAAGGCCACCCCCTACCACGAACTCCCGGATCCGCTCCTATCCAACAACGGCAAGAAGATCGCCAACGCCGAGCGATGGTGGAAAGAGCGCCGCCCCGAGATCCTAGAGCACTTCTCCTCCGGCGCAGGTGGCGTCGAGCTTCATCGCCGCTACTACGGCGAGCAGGTGGAAAACGTCGCTGCGCCAAACGAGTATCACTGGATGGCTGGCAACTACCTGAAGTACTCCGGTCCCTTAACTGCCCACGATCTGCCGGTCGACGCCCATCACCTTATCGCCCTCTGCGCCCCTCGGCCGGTCTTCATCAGTTCGGGGGATCAGGGCGATGGATGGGTGGATGCCAAGGGGATGTTCCTGGCTGGCGCCGGCGCCGAATCCGTATATCACCTCTTGGGGAAAGGGGGCCTCGGCACGGCCGGGTTTCCGCCGCTTGAAACTGCTTTGACCAATGGCGAAATTGCCTTCCGCCAACACCGCGGCGGCCATACCCCTGGCCCCAACTGGCCCGTGTTTCTCGACTTCGCTGGACGATACTGGAAATAGTCCATTGCGCGAATCCATCGGCCTCTCGGCCGTTCTCACCGCCATCGCCGTCTCCATCCTTTGGGGCGGCAACATCGTCTCCATCCGCGTTGGCGTAGAAAGCATCCCGCCGCTATGGAGCGCCTTCTGGCGCATGCTGATCGGTGTTGGGTTCGTCGGCCTATGGGCCCGCCAACGCGGTGTTGGCTTCTGGCCCACTTCAGCCGAAAGGCGGCCCCTCTTCTGGCTCGGCGTTCTGTTCACGGTGCAGATCGGCCTGCTGAACTCCGCCGCGGCGCTCACCTCTCCGGCCTATGGCGTCGTCATCCTCAACGCCTACGCCGTGTTCTCCAACCTCACTGGTCACTTCTTCTTCAAGCATCTCGAAGATCCGCTCACGCCGGCGCGCCTCATTGGACTCGGCCTGGCACTTTCGGGCGTAACGATTCTTGCCGTTGGCCAGACGGCTTCCTCCCTAGCGCCGAACCCGCTTCTCGGCAATGCGCTGATGATCCTGTCCTCGGTTCTGCTCGGCTTCCGACAGGTCTACACCCGCTCTCTCGTGCAGACCATTCAACCCACCCGTGCCGTCGTCTGGCAGATGGTCTGGTCGGTTCCGTTCTTTCTTGTCGCCGCCCTGCTGTCCGAGCCCCCCACGCTCCAGGTCATCACTTGGCAAGCCTTTGCGGCGATCTCCTATCAAGGCATCATCGTCGCCGGCCTCTGCTTTATCCTTTGGGCGCAACTGCTGCAACGTTACCCCGCTGGGGCGCTCTCCATGTACGCCTTCCTGGTGCCGATCTCCGGTATCGCCCTCAGCGCCTGGATCTTCAATGAACCCCTCCGCCCCACTTTGTTGGCCGGAGGAGCCCTCGTTCTCGCCGGGCTCTATGTCGTCTCAAAAAAGGCGTGACCGCATCCGGAATTTACTAGACTCTTCCTTATCTTCCGCGTCCTCGTTGGCGGGCCGCTCCACGGCTACGCCATCGCCAAGCGGATCAAGGAGTGCTCCCAAGAGTTCCTCTCCGTCGATGAGGGCAGCCTCTATCCGGCCCTGAACCGGATGCACGCCAAAGGCTGGGTTACCGCGACATGGAGTTTGTCGGAAACCAATCGCAAAGCGCGATTTTACGAGTTGACCCTCGACGGATGGAAGCAGTTAGACGCTGAAAGCCAAGGCTTCGACCGCATGGTTGCCGCCATTCAACTCGTCCTCCAAACCGCGTTGGGAACTCCGATGAGCATTTTCAAGAAACTCGCCTTCTGGCGTCAGACCGATTTCGAGGCTGACTTCTCCGAGGAGATGCGATTCCATCAGGAATGCGGCATTCGAGTATGTGGAGAAATCGGCTCGCGCGAAACCGGAAGCGGGTTTATCGGCGTTGCGCCAATGGCTGGCGCGACACAAGTTAGCCGGCCTGATCGATCTGCGATTGGACAGACCAACGATCGTCGACACCCTCCTCCGCGAGGCCGAGACGCGCACGTTGGAGTTAGCCGGTTGCTATGTCATCGTCACCAACGTCGACGCTGGAAAGCTGACCGGCGAGCAAGTCCACGAAAGCTATATGCCGTTGCAGAAAGTCGAACGCGACTTTGGCACGATGAAGACCGGGTTGTTCGAAATGCGCCCCGTGTTTGTACGCAAAGAGAGCCGCACGCGCGGCCACGTTTGTTGTTGTCTGTTCGCTCTCAAACTGGTTTGCGAACTTGTGATGTCAGGATTTGCTTCAGCGCGCTGCAAGAGCGTCCAGAGACCGCTTGCCTGCCCAACACGTGACTGCGATTCGACCGACGACCGCATATGGTCACAAGTGTGGATCGGGATCTTGCGGCGAAAACGCGCCCTTCCCTCCCATTTCTCCAAGCGTGTGGACGTTTTTCGCCTGCCTCGAATTCGCCGACCAGAGCGGGGTGGAAAATGGCATTCAACCTGCTGGCTAAAAGCTCAGCATGCGCTTGACCATACTTTGGTGAGCCTTCACCAGGAATGGCGAGAACTCGCGGACACAAAATACTTCCCTGAGGAACCTCACCGATGACCCATGAACACGAGAATAACGAAGAGATGCAGAAGTGCATCCAGAATTGCCTGGATTGTCACCGGACGTGTACGGAAACCGTTTCCCATTGCCTGGAGATGGGCGGGAAACATTCCGAGGCGGCGCATATTCGCTTGCTTCTGGACTGCGCGCAGATTTGCCAGACGAGCGCCGATTTCATGCTCAGAACATCGCACTTCCACTCCGACGTTTGCGGCACTTGCAGCAAGATTTGCAAGCATTGCGCAGAAGAGTGCGCTCGAATCGGCGGAGGGGATGCAACAATCAAGGAGTGCGAGGATGCATGTCGCCGTTGCGCCGCATCATGCGAAAAAATGTCCGGTTCCCTCGGGCGTAGCTAATTGATCTTCAACAACGTTTGCCGTGCGAAAACCGAAAGGTTGTCGTACTTGCGAGGCTGGAAGGTCGGAGGAAGCGACACGGATGTCCATGTTCCATGGCAGCGCGTGGAGAATTCGGCGTTTGATGCTGTAGGCGTTGGGCGGAGAAGTAGTGTTGAGACGCTATCCCGGAATGCCTCATACGATCAACGGCGATGAAATAGAAGAAGCGAGGCGAAATGAGCACGACCTTCGACGCGATCATCATCGGGACCGGCCAGGCGGGTCCGCCTTTAGCGCAACGTTTAACTTCGTCGGGAATGAAGGTGGCCATCTTTGAGCGCGGGCTATTCGGTGGCACCTGCGTGAACACCGGATGTATACCGACCAAAGCGATGGTTGCCAGTGCTTACGTTGCCAACATGGCAAGGCGCGCTGCCGAATATGGGGTGACGATTTCCGGTTCCATCACCGTCGATATGAAACAGGTGAAGGCGCGCAAAGACCGGATCTCCGGAAAGTCCAATAGCGGCGTTGAAACATCGCTGAAAGGAATGAGCAACTGCACCGTTTTCGAGGATCACGCGCGCTTCGGCTCCGCGCGGGAGATTCATGCCGCAGGCAGGATTCTCACAGCGGATCAGGTCTTCTTGAATGTCGGCGGGAGGGCCTCCATTCCACCGATTCCCGGGCTGAAGGAGACAGGCTATCTGACCAACAGCACGATGATGGATGTCGATTTTCTTCCGTCTCACTTAGTGATTCTCGGAGGCGGCTACATCGCGCTTGAATTCGGCCAGATGTTCCGGCGCTTCGGCAGCGAAGTAACGATCGTGCAGAAAGGCCGGCGATTGGTTGATGGCGAGGACGAAGATGTATCCAACGCGCTTCGCGAGATCCTTGAAAACGAGGGCATCACTATTCACGTCAATGCTAACGTTACGCGGGTTGTGAAGTGCGATGGTGGAATAGCGATCGAGGGCCTGCCGGAGGATGTTCGCGGCTCACATTTACTGGTCGCCACTGGACGTAAACCGAACACCGATGATTTGGGCCTCGACAAGGCGGGTGTCGAAACCGACAAGCGCGGATATATCGTAGTTGACGATCAACTGCGGACGAATATCCCGGGCATTTGGGCCCTTGGGGATTGCAACGGTAAGGGTGCATTCACGCACACTTCATACAACGACTATGAGATCCTGGCGGCGAATCTGCTTGATGGCGCGAACCGCCGGGTGAGCGACCGCATCACAGCCTATGCGCTGTACACAGACCCGCCGCTGGGCCGGGCCGGGATGACGGTGGAGCAGGCGCGAAAGTCCGGCCGGAAGCTGATGGTGGGGCAGCGTGCGATGACGCGAGTCGGCCGGGCCGTGGAGAAAGGTGAGACGCAAGGATTCATGAAGGTCGTTGTCGATGCCGAGACTGAGGAAATCCTTGGCGCGGCCGTGTTGGGAACAGGAGGCGACGAAGTCGTCCATTCCATCCTTGATGTCATGTACGCGAAGAAACCCTACACGCTGATACAAGACGCCATGCACATTCACCCGACCGTTTCCGAGCTGATCCCAACGATGCTGGGGGAGCTGAAAGAAGCATGAAGGCCGAAGTGCGGCACCAGCTTCTGGCGCGCCTCGCGAATGCGCGCGCAGCGACGGACGAGATATTCGCGCTTGTGCGTCCGGACTCGCTATACGAACGCCCGATCGCTGAACGCAATCGTATTATTTTCTATCTCGGACATTTGGAAGCGTTCGATTGGAATCTGCTCCAGCCTCGACTTCCGGAAGTGCATCCGTTCGACCCTTCGCTGGATCGATTATTTGCCTTTGGAATCGATCCGGTAGACGGTGGCTTGCCTGCAGACCAGCGCTCAGACTGGCCGCGCGAGTTGCAGGTGAGGGGATATCAGTCCGCGATTCGGGACAGGCTTGATCAAGCCCTGGCGGGTGCCTGGGATTGGGACGGCGACGAACCGCCAACGACCCTTCTCAACGTGGCCATCGAGCATCGCTTGATGCATGCCGAAACGCTGACCTATATGCTGCACCAGCTTCCGTATGATCACAAGATCCAACCTGCTCCGCCTGCTGTTCTGGAAGCGAGGCATCTCCACCACCAGACGATTCGTGTTCCCTATGGCTTGGCCGCGCTCGGACTCTCCCGGGACAGTAGTTCCGCCTTTGGCTGGGATAACGAATTTGAACAGCACGTTGTAGAAGTCCCGGCGTTCGAGATCGACGAGCAGAAGATAACCAACGGCCAGTTCCTCGATTTTATTAAGGCCGGTGGATACCGAGCCCGAGGCCTGTGGACCGAAGATGGTTGGCAATGGAAGGCGCAAACCGGAATCGAGCATCCGGCTTTCTGGAAGCATTACGACGCTGGATTCCACCACCGTGGAATGTTCGCCGATGAAGCATGGCGTGGGGACTCGCCGGTCTTCGTTAGTCAGGCGGAAGCAAGCGCTTATGTAGCTTGGAGGGGAAGACGGTTGCCCACGGAGGCGGAGTGGCACCGGTATGCCGGTGTGAAGACCGTCGCCGACGGTTGGGAGTGGACGTCGACCTTGTTCGCTCCATTCGACGGCTTCCGCCCATCCGCCTTTTACGCCGGGTATTCCGCGGATTTCTTCGATAGCAAGCACTATGTGCTGAAGGGCGGTTCAGCAAGCACGGCCGTCTGCATGCTCCGGCCTTCGTTTCGGAACTGGTTCCAACCGCACTACCCGTATCTGTACGCGGGCTTTCGCTGTGCGAGTGGTGGATAGGAACAAATATGCTTACCAACACAGACGTAATTTCTTCCACGGCCGGGTTCGCCGCTGCCGTGCGCGCCGGGCTTTGTAGACAGGGTCAAAAGGAGATCCCGTCCAAATATCTCTACGATTCGCTTGGTTCAAAACTATTTGAGGCGATTTGCGAACTACCCGAATACAGTCTGACTCGTGCCGACGAGAGGCTTCTCCAATTGCACGCCCGGGAAATCGCTTCGCGCCTTCCAGGCAATCTGCTGGTATGCGAGCTAGGCAGCGGTAGTGGGCGCAAAACCCGCTACGTTCTGGAAGCGTTGGCGCGACGGGGGCGAATCAGTTACTTCCCAATTGAAATTTCGCCCGCGGCACTGGCGGTTTGCCAGCGGGAACTGTCGGACATCGATTCGCTGGCCGTCGTAGGGCTCGAGCGTGAGTATCTGGATGGGCTGCTGGAGGTGGCCGCGCAACGGGAAGGCGATCAGCGCTTACTGGTGCTGTTTCTCGGCAGCACGCTAGGAAACTTCAGCCATCCTCACGATACGGAATTTCTTCGCGAGCTTCGGTTGATCCTTCGCGCCGGGGACGCGCTTCTACTGGGCACCGACCTGATCAAACCGACGGTTCAGTTGGTCGAGGCTTACGATGACCCCCTGGGCGTCACCGCCGCTTTCAACCTGAATTTGCTGGTCCGTATCAACCGGGAGTTGGGCGCCGATTTCAATCTGCGGCAATTCCGGCACCGTGCGAAATTCAACGCCGCCACCAGCAGTGTGGAGATGCATCTGGCGTCGCAATGCGACCAAACCGTATCCATACCCGGGGCGCTGCTTACGGTGGATTTCCAATCAGGCGAAACGATCTGGACCGAAAACAGTCACAAGTATTCCCTCCACGAAGTGTCGCAAAAGGCCAAGACAGCGGGCTTTCGTATCGAGACTCAATGGATCGACCGTGAATTTCCGTTCGCCGAGAGCCTCCTCGTGGCAGATGTGGAATAATTCGGATTCATGCCTCTGGTAGAGTTTTGCGACGTGGTCTACGAGATCGCCGGACGGACGATTCTTTCGGGAATCAATTTTGCGGTGGAGACTGGCGAAACGCTGATCCTGCTCGGCCGCAGCGGTTCCGGAAAGAGCACGGCGCTGAAGCTAACCAACGGAATGTTGTTCCCCAGCCGAGGCCGGGTGTTGGTGGATGGTAAGAGTACGCGGGAGTGGAATCCGATTGCGCTCAAACGCCGCACTGGTTACGTCATCCAGGACGTCGGGCTATTCCCGCACTTCACAGTCGCGCGGAATGTTGGCCTGGTTCCGCGTCTGGACGGTTGGAAGGAACCGGACGTGGAGCGGCGCGTGGACGAGCTTTTGACCACCGTGGGCATGCCTGCCGGGGAGTTTCGAGACCGATATCCGAGAGAGCTTTCTGGAGGCCAACGCCAGCGGATCGGCGTGGCGCGTGCGCTGGCGGCAGACCCGCCTTTGCTGCTTTTCGACGAACCGTTTGGAGCGCTCGACCCGGTGACGCGATTTGAGCTTCAGCAACAATTCTTGAGTTGGCAGAAGGATTTCCGGAAGACCTCCATCTTCGTGACGCACGATGTCCGCGAAGCAATGCGCTTGGGCAGCCGTATTGCGATGCTGAGCGGCGGCCGCATCGAGGAACTCATCGAGGCAAGCGATTTTCCGAATGCCGAATCGCCCGAGGCCCACGCCTTCCTGAAGTCTTTGTGAGCATCATGCGCACCGACCTGGCCCAGGACATCGTCCAACTCACCGGCGAACATCTGACGCTTGTGGCAAGTGCCATGCTCATCGCCATTCTGCTGGGAGTTCCGTTGGGGATCGTCGCAACGCGCCGGCCGGGCGCGCGCTGGTGGATACTGGGACTTGCGAGCGTGATGCAAACCGTACCCAGCTTGGCCCTATTCGGATTTCTAATTCCAATTCCCTTGATTGGGGGCATCGGACAGCGCACCGTGATCGTCTCTCTCGTGCTGTACGCATTGCTGCCCATTCTGCGGAATACCTATGTCGGAATCATCGGCGTCGATCGGGCAGTGTCCGAGTCGGCGGTGGCGATGGGGATGACCGACTCTCAGTTACTTTGGCAGGTACAGTTGCCGTTAGCGGCACGGACCATTCTCGCAGGCATTCGAGTCGCCACCGTCACGACAATTGGGACCGCGACAATTGCGGCGGCTATTGGCGGGGGCGGCCTCGGGGTTTTTATCTTTCGCGGCGTTGCCTCAGTGGATACGACGCAGATTCTTGCTGGAGCCATTCCATCCGCGGGATTAGCGCTCCTGGCAGATTGGGGATTGGCATGGTTGGAACGAAAACTCTCGCCGGGATAAGCATCCTTCTTGCGCTGACCGGGTGTGCGCCATCGGGCTCGAAGCACTCGATTAAAGTCGGCTCGAAAAACTTCACTGAGCAGGTGATCCTAGGGGAGATCATCGCGCAGCATTTGGAGCGCAGGATAAAGATGCGCGTAGAACGGCGTTTGAACTTGGGAGGCACGCTGCTGGCACATCAAGCCTTGCGAGCGGGCGAGATCGATCTCTATCCGGAATACACCGGCACCGCTCTCACGGCAATTCTGAAGCAGCCCGTAACGGGCGCGCCCGCCGATGTGTTGGCGCAGGTTCGATCGGCCTATTTAAAGCAGTTTCAGATCGAATGGCTCGACCCGATCGGCGTCGACAACGGGTTCGCAATGGTCGTTCAAGCAGCGGAGGCAAGAAGTAAAAACCTCGAGACTCTCAGCGATGCCGCCCGCGTTGTGGACCGTTGGTCGCTCGGAGTGGGTTATGAATTCGAGCAGCGGCCAGATGGTTTGCCTGCCCTCACCAAAACGTATGGCTTCCAATGGAAGGGGCGTCCACGGAGCATGGATCTCGGCTTGCTCTACGCGGCGCTCCAGCAGGGACAGGTGACGATGATCGCCGCGAACGCTACGGACGGCTTACTCTCCAACCGCGATTTGAGGGTGTTGCGCGACGACCGGCACGCCTTTCCACCGTATGAAGTCGCAGTCGCTGTAAGGCAGGATTCACTTGGGAGGACGCCTGGACTTCGCGAGGCCCTGCTCGAACTGTCCGGGAAGTTGACCAACTCCGCGATGCAAAAACTAAATCAGCAAGTTGATGGCGAACATCGTTCCGTAGCCGAAGTAGCCAAGGAGTTTTTGAAGGCCGCACACCTGCTCCCCGAAAACTGATCCACCGTAAACTACGACAAGGGATCAAAGGAAAGGAGTGAGCGATTCGGCGGAGCCGATTCAGTGAGGAGCAGATGTGGAAGGCAAACCAGCAGTTGGAGGCGGGCCGGAAGGCCGAGGAGGTCGGCCGGGAATTGGGCGTGCGGAAGGACATCCTTGTGCGTGGCGGGCCAAGTATGGCGGGTTGGAGAAAGACGTTCTCTTAAGCGCGTCAAAGATCTGGAGGACGAGAGCCGCCGGCTGAAGTCGCTGGTAGCCGATCTCACCGTGGACCGGGAAGCGCTGAAGTTCCCTCGCCCAGCGGCTTTTCGGGAACTCCAGTCCCGTCGGCCACACGTTCAACTATCAGCCAGTTCTCGACGTTGTCCGCAACAGCAAGTACTTCTCCCTGGCCGAAGACCACTGCTACGCGGCCTTCGAGCCCCAGCCCCCGCAACTCCGAACCGGTAATCCACTTCATGATCCGTAGCGCCTTCCCTCCGGATGCGCTCTTGCGCCCGTCCAGCAGGCGCTGTTTGATCTCGATGGCTCCGCCTCGCTCGGAGTCCGGTCAATTTGCCGGGCCATGACGCTGGCGCTGCTGCCCAGCCGAGTCGCCGCCGCCGTCCTCGCTTCCGTTGGCCTGTAGCTAGGGCGTCCGGACATACTCAGTTGCTCGGCGCCAGCCCCCGCGAACTCACCCACCTCATCGCCGCTGGCGGCTTCCGTCTCATCGGCGCGGGCCTCGCGCTCGGCCTTCTCGCGGCCTGATTCGTCACCAAGCTGTTGGCGATGTTCCTCGTCCCCGGCCTGAACCCCTCAGACCCGCTCAGCTTCCTCACCGTCGCCGCCGTGCTGGGCGCGGTCGGCCTCCCCTATACTAAAAGCAAATGCAGGTCGCCCTCCCCGAACTCGACGCTCCCGCGATCCTAAACCTAAACCGCGAGGTATCCGCTGCTGATTTCGAAGAGTTTTGCGCCGCCAATCCGTCCCTTCGCGCGGAACTCACCGCCCACGGAGAAATAACGATCATGCCTCCTGCTGGCGGTGAATCCTCCTTCCGCAGTGCCGGTGTTTGCAGCTACCTCTTCACTTGGGCACTTACCACGCAGCGCGGAAAGGTGTTCGACTCCAGCGCGGCATTCGTCCTTCCTTCCGGCGCCATTCTCTCGCCTGACGCCGCCTGGGTCGCGAACGAAAAGCTGCAGAACCTAACCCCCGCCCAACGCCGCCGTTTCCTGCGCCTGACACCTGACTTCATCGTCGAAGTCGTCTCCCCGTCGGACCGCTTGCCCGATGGCGAGAACAAGATGGCCGAATGGATCGCCAACGGCGTTGCCCTAGCCTGGCTCATTGATTGCGATGCCAGAACCGTGTCGATCTACCGCCCCAATCTGCATCCAGAGATCCGAAAGGGAGCCCTGGATGTCAGGGGAGAGGGTCCCGTCGCCGGGTTTACCCTCGACCTCGCTGACATCTGGGCCGGCCTCTAGCTCCCCTGCGCGTACTGCTCAATCGAGGGGCACGAACACATCAGATTCCGGTCGCCATACACGTTGTCAATCCGGCCTACCGTCGACCAGTACTTATCCTGCCGAGAAGTCCCAGCCGGGAAACATCCCTCCGTCCGGGGATACTTCCGGTTCCAGTTGTCATCGGCAATGTCATGAACCGTGTGCGGCGCATGACGAAGCGGCGAATCGGTAATCGCAAACCGCCCGTCCTGCACCTCCTGGATCTCCCGCCGGATCGAAATCATTGCCTCGCAGAACCGGTCGAGTTCTGCTTGCGACTCGCTCTCGGTCGGCTCAATCATCAACGTCCCTGCCACGGGGAAGCTCATCGTCGGCGCATGGAACCCATAGTCAATCAGGCGCTTGGCGATGTCGTCCACAGTCACTCCGCATGCGTCTTTCAACGGCCGCGGATCAATGATGCACTCGTGCGCCACCCGCCCGTTCGTGTTCTTGTACAGCACCGGGAAGTGAGGGCTCAGCCGCTTCGCAATGTAGTTCGCCGAAAGAATCGCGACTTCCGTAGCCTTCTGCAGACCTGCTCCGCCCATCATCAGGATGTACACATACGAAATCGGCAAAATCGAAGCCGATCCGTACGGCGCGGCCGACACAGGACCCACCGGCGCCTTCCCGCCATCCACCATCGGATGACCGGGTAGAAACGGCGCCAGGTGTGCCTTCACCCCAATCGGACCCATCCCGGGCCCGCCGCCGCCGTGCGGAATACAGAACGTCTTGTGCAAGTTCAGATGCGAAACGTCAGCCCCGTAATCGCCCGGCCGCGATAACCCCACCTGTGCATTCATGTTTGCGCCGTCGAGATAAACCTGCCCACCGTGCCGGTGCACAATCGCGCAGATCTCGCGGATTTGTTCTTCAAAGACGCCATGCGTCGACGGATACGTCACCATCACCGCGGCCAGATTCGCGGCATGCTTCGCGGCCTTCGCCGTCAGGTCGGCGATGTCTACGTTCCCGTCCTCATCGCAACCTACGACGACCACTTCCATGCCCACCATGTGCGCCGACGCCGGATTCGTTCCGTGTGCCGAACTGGGAATCAAACAGATATTCCGACGCCCATCGCCCCGGCTCAGGTGGTACCCGCGAATCGCAAGCAACCCGGCATACTCACCCTGCGCGCCGGAATTCGGCTGCAACGAAACCGCGTCATAGCCCGTAATCGTGCACAGGTCCCGCTTCAGGTCTTCGAACATGACGTGGTAGCCCGCCGCCTGTTCCACCGGCGCGAACGGATGCAGCGCCCCGAACTCCGGCCAAGTCACCGGCGTCATCTCCGCTGTCGCGTTCAGTTTCATCGTGCAGGAGCCCAGCGGAATCATCGCCCGGTCCAGCGCCAGGTCGCGATCCGCCAGCTTTCGCATATATCGCAGCAGCTCCGTCTCGCTCCGATACTTATGAAATACCGGATGCGTCAGGAACGTGCTTTGCCGCGGCAGTACGATCTCGCAGTCGTCCTCTCCCTGCAACTTCGCGCCGAAAGCCGTCGCGACCGCCGTCAGAATCTGTTCCGTCGTCGCCTCGTCCAGCGTAATCCCTAGCGCGTCCTCGCCCACAACCCGGAAGTTGATCTTCGCCTCCGCCGCCCGTGCGACAATGGCCGCCTGCTGCGCCCCCACCGTCACCGTAATCGTGTCGAAGAACGTCTTGTTCCGGATCGCGAAACCTGCCGCCCGCAGACTCGCCGCCAACCGCGCCGTCTTCCGGAAAATCTCTTCGGCGATTTGCGTCAGCCCCTTCGGCCCGTGATAAACGGCGTACATCGAAGCCATCACCGAGAGCAGCACCTGCGCCGTGCAGATGTTCGAAGTCGCCTTCTCCCGCCGGATATGCTGCTCTCGCGTCTGCAGCGCCAACCGGAACGCCTGGCTGCCCCGCGAATCAATCGAAACACCCACCAGCCGGCCCGGGATGTTCCGCTTGTACGCGTCCTTCACCGACATATAGGCCGCATGAGGACCGCCGTATCCCATCGGCACGCCGAACCGCTGCGTCGAGCCGATCGCGATATCCGCGCCCATTTCTCCTGGCGGCACCAGCAACGTCAACGCCAGCGGATCGGCTGCAAAAATCGCGATGCCCTTCTGCGCATGCACCGCCTCAACGGCTCCACGCAAATCCCGCACCTCGCCGTGCGAAGCCGGGTATTGGAAGATCGCGCCAAACACATCCGCCCCGTCCAACTCCGTCAACGGATTCCCCACCACCAACTCCCATCCCAACGGCTCGCTCCGCGTCTTCAATAGAGCCAGCGTCTGCGGATGCACCTCCGCGTCCACAAAGAAACGCGTCGAAACTGACCCCGCCACCCGCTTCGCCAGCGCCATCGCCTCCGCCGCTGCCGTCGCTTCGTCCAGCAGCGAGGCGTTCGCCACGTCCAACCCGGTCAGGTCGCAGATCATCGTCTGATAGTTCAGCAGCGCTTCCAGGCGACCCTGGCTGATCTCGGGCTGATACGGCGTGTAGGCCGTGTACCAAGCCGGGCTCTCGAGAATGTTCCGCTGAATCACGGCCGGCAGAATCGTGCCGTGATATCCCATTCCGATCAACGACGCGAACACCTGATTCTGGTTCGCCAGTTCGCGCATCCGCTCGAGTGCCGCCGTCTCGGACAGCGCCGGGCCAAAGTCCAGCGGCTGAGCCTGCCGGATCGACGCGGGAACCGTCTGCGCCACCAACTCCTCCAGAGAGTCGACGTTCACCGCCGCCAGCATCTCGTTGAGTTCTTGCGGCCCCGGCCCAATGTGCCGCCGCGCGAAATCCGTCGCGACGTTCGCCGTGTCCATCTTCGTCTGTACCGTATTGCCCATGGGTGTCATCCTTTGCGTTCCAGAATCGGCCTGGCCAGCCGTCCTGTCCCGAAAGCACACCGGGACCAAAGGACGACGGTCCTTTGCCCCCTCTGTCGGTTCGCCTGAGAACGTTATCCCGTCGGCGGGCTTCTTGGAGAGATATCACTCTCCGCAGCCACTTTCCAGAGTGCGGCCCCTATCGACGGTCCTTTTGCCTGAGAGTTTCCGGGGCGGTTGCTCCTTCGGCGCTGGGTCTGTACCAATCTCTCCCGTCGTGGGGTTACCTCTTTAGCCTACACGACCACGCCGATACAATATAGGTCTACCTTGTCTACTGTCGCTGTCATCGCAGAAAAACCGTCCGTGGCCCGCGACCTCGCCAAAGTCCTTGGCGCCAACCAGAAAGGCGATGGCTATCTCCACGGCGGCGGTTACATCGTCACGTGGGCCATCGGCCATCTCGTCTCCCTCGCCCAGCCCCACGAAATCCGCCCCGAATGGAAACAATGGCGGCGACATACCCTGCCGATGCTTCCCGAATCCTGGCCCCTCGTCGTCTACGACAAGACGAAGGACCAGTTCGAAACGGTCCGCAAAATCCTCACCTCGCCGAAGGTCGACCGCATCATTTGCGCCACCGACGCTGGCCGCGAAGGCGAACTCATCTTCCGCTATATCTACGACGCCTCGGCAACCGCCAAACCCGTCGACCGCCTCTGGATCTCCTCCCTCACCGCCGACGCCATCCGCCAAGGCTTCGACCAGATCAAATCCGCGACCGCCTACGACGGCCTCGCCAACGCCGCCCGCGGCCGCTCCCGCGCCGACTGGCTCGTCGGCATGAACCTCTCCCGCGCCTACTCGCTCGCTTACAACGAAGAGCTCTCCGTCGGCCGCGTCCAAACGCCCACGCTCGCCATGATCGTCGAACGCGAACTCGCCGTCCGCGCTTTCGTCCCGGAAGAGTACCGCGAGGTCGTCGTTACCTTCTCGCCGCAGGGCGTACCCTCCAAGCCAGCCTACCTCGGCACTTGGTTCCGTACCCCGGTGAAAGGCGAAACGCTCCAGCAGCCGATGCGCCTCCCGGCTAATACGGACGACGCGAAGGAGATCGTCGCCCGCGCCAAGTCCGGCGCCGCCCACATCGCCAGCATCGAGTCAGAGACCAAGAAGATGGGCCCCCCGCCCCTCTACGACCTCGCCGAGCTGCAACGCCACGCCAATCGCTTGTACGGCTACTCCGCCCAGAAAACGCTCGATATCGCCCAGGCTCTCTACGAATCCCACAAGCTCATCTCCTACCCCCGTACCGACAGCCGCCATCTCTCCCGCACCGTCGCCGCCGGCCTCCCCGCCATCGTCAAGGCCATCGCCCCGCAGTACCCCAATCTCATCGCCGAAGGCACCGGCCAGCGGCCCCTGTCTTCCCGCTACGTCGACGACGCCAAAGTCTCCGACCACCACGCCATCATCCCCACCGCCACCAACCCCTCCCGCGCCAACCTCTCCGCCGAAGAGCGCAATCTCTATGACCTCGTCTGCCGCCGCCTCCTCTCCGCCTGGCACGACGACTACGTCACCGAAGTCACGACAGTGATCACTCACATCGTCAACGGCCCCACCACCGACCAGTTTCATTCCGCCGGCACCGTCATCCGCGAAAAGGGATGGAAGGTCCTCGACATTGTCCTCGAAAAGAAGGGCAAAAAGTCTGAGGAGTCCGCCGACGCCGCCGACCAGACCCTCCCCTCGGAACTTCGCCCGGACCAGCCCCAGGATGTCGTCAAAGCCGAGTCCATCCTCAAGAAGACCCGCCCCCCCAAGCGGTTCAACGACGCGACGCTCCTTACCGCCATGCAAACGGCCGGCAAGACGCTCGACGAGAAAGAGCTCTCCGACGCCATGAAGGAGACCGGCCTCGGCACCCCAGCCACCCGCGCCGCCATCATCGAAGTCCTCCTCAAGCGCGGCTACATTCAGCGCAACGGCAAGACCCTCGAAGCCACCGGCAAAGGCATCCACCTCATTGAAGTCGTCCACCCCGAAGTCAAAAGCCCCATCATGACCGGCCAGTGGGAGGCCTATCTCAAACGCATCGAACGCGGCCAGGCCGACCTCGCACCCTTCGTCAAAGGCATTGAAGAGTACGTCACCCAAGTCATCGGCAAGGTCGGTCAAGCTCCTCCAACTTCCTCGGCCCCTGTCCCCACTGCGCCTCAACCCCTCCCTGATCTCCCGCCGCTAACCACCACCGACCTCCCCACCCTTCTCCACGAAGCCTTCGGCTTCAAAGAGTTTCGTACCAGCCAGGAAGCTGTCTGCCGCGCCGTCGTCGACGGCAAGGACGTGCTACTTGTCATGCCCACCGGGGCAGGGAAGTCGCTCTGCTACCAGCTTCCGGGTCTCGCCCGCGGAGGCACCACTCTCGTCATCAGTCCGCTCATCGCCCTCATGGAAGATCAAGTCGCCAAGCTCCAACAACGCGGCTTCGCCGTCGAGCGCATCCATTCCGGCCGCGATCGTGCGGCCTCCCGCCAGGCGTGTGTCGACTATCTCGCCGGGCGCCTCCAATTCCTCTTCATCGCTCCCGAACGCCTCCGCGTCCCCGGCTTCCCCGAAATGCTGGCCAAGCGCAAGCCCACGCTCGTCGCCGTCGACGAAGCCCATTGCATCTCCCAATGGGGCCACGATTTCCGCCCCGATTATCGCACCCTCGGCCAGCATCTCCCCGCCCTTCGCCCCGCGCCCATCATCGCGCTCACGGCCACCGCCACCCCTATCGTTCAGAACGATATCGCCAAGCAACTCCACCTCGGTGCCGATGGCCGCTTCATCCAAGGCTTTCGCCGCGACAACATCGCCATTGAAGTCGTTGAGGCCAACCCCAGTGAACGGGCCGATCTCGCCCGCCAACTTCTCCAGGACGCCGCCCGCCGTCCCGCGATCGTCTACGCCCCCACGCGTAAACAGGCCGAAGAAGTCGCCATCACGCTCAAGGGAGTCTGCCCCACCGCCTCCTACCATGCCGGCCTCAGCGCCGAGATCCGCGGCCGCGTCCAGTCCGGCTTCATCGATGGCCGCCTTGACGTCATCGTCGCCACCATCGCCTTCGGCATGGGCATCGACAAAGCCAACGTCCGCACCGTCATCCACACGGCGCTTCCCAGCAGCCTCGAAGGTTACTACCAGGAGATCGGCCGAGCGGGTCGCGACGGCGAAATGTCCCGCGCCGTCCTGATGCACTCCTACGCCGATCGCCATACCCACGACTGGTTCCACGAGCGTGACTACCCGGACGCAAAAATCCTCGACAAGATCTATCACGCGCTCTCCGAGCAACTCATCGCCAAAGAAGATCTCCAGTCGAAGGTCAGCATGGAGCAAGAGGCGTTCGATAAAGCTCTCGAAAAGCTCTGGATCCACGGCGGCGCCCTGGTCGATTTCGCCGAAAACATCACGAAGGGCAGGCCCGAGTGGAAAGAGCCTTATCAGGCCCAGATCAATCAGAAACTCGCCCAGCTCCAGAACATGCTCCGCTTCGCCGACGGCAGCCAGTGCCGCATGTCCGCTCTCGTCGCCCACTTCGGCGATAAGGCTGGCGCGTCTGAACCCTGCGGCATTTGCGACTTCTGCGCCCCTGATGCGTGCGAGGCCCAAGTCTTCCGCGAAGCCAGCGCCCGGGAACTGGTCGTCGCCCGCGAAATTATCACGGCATTGAAAAAATCAGACGGCCGCTCCACGGGCAAGCTCCATACCGAACTCTGCGGAGGCACCAGCCTTTCCCGCGACGGCTTTGAACAAATCCTCAGCGCCATGGCCCGCATCGGCCTCGTCGAATTGAAGGAAGAAACGTTCCAGGCCGAAGGCAGGGAAATCGCCTTCCGCCGCACCCTGCTCACTTGGGAAGGCAGCCAGGCCGATCCCGATGACCTCGACCTCCTCATCAAAGATCGCCCTGAAAAGAGCCCCGCCGGCCGCCGCCCGAAGGCCCCCGCGAAGAAAGCCGCCAAGCGCTCCCGCTCCAAAGCAGCCGCCGGCAGCCCCGTCGTCGAAGCGCTCAAGAAGTGGCGTCTCGCCCAAGCGAAGAAGGAGGGCGTCCCCGCCTTCCGCATCCTAACCGACAAAGTCCTGGCCGAAATCGCCGACGACCTACCCGCCACCCAGGACGAACTCCTCCAAGTCTCCGGCCTCGGCCCCCGCACCGCCAGCCGCTACGGCGCCCATCTCCTCAAGATCGTAAGCAACACATAGGCTCTGATACGATAAGGCGAATCTCGCAGCGGACCCCGTCGACCCGCGGCATCCTCTTCTCCCGGAGCCCTCTCATGACCCGACTCGCCGCCTGCCTCCTCGCCTTGGCCATGCTCACCCTCGCTCAGAAATCGGACCGCACCCACGGCCGCTCCATGGTCATCGCCACCGGCGGCATCGTCGCCACCAGCCAGGTCCTCGCCTCCCAGGCCGGCGCTCAGATCCTCGCCCAGGGCGGCAACGCCGTCGACGCCGCCATCGCCGCCAATGCCGTCCTCGGCCTCGTCGAACCCATGATGTGCGGCATCGGTGGCGACCTCTTCGTCATGTATCGCGACGCCACAACCGGCCAAGTCACCGGCCTCAACGCCAGCGGCGCCGCCCCTCAGGCCATGACCATCGAAGCCCTCCAAGCCAAGGGCCGCAAGAAAATGGACGCGACCGGTATTCACTCCGTCACCGTCCCCGGGTGCGTCCGCGGCTGGCAGGCCATGCACAAGAAGTACGGCAAACTCCCCTGGAAATCTCTCTTCGCCACCACCATCCGCCTCGCCAACGAAGGCTTCCCCATCCAGGAGATGGTCGGCCGCGGTTGGGACTCCTCCCTCGTCCGCAAAGATCCCGAAGGCGTCCGCGTCTTCTATCCCAATGGCAAAGTCCCCGCCGTCGGCGAACTCTGGAAAAATCCCGGCCTCGGCCGCGCCATGAGCCTCATCGCCGACCAAGGCCCCGATGCTTTCTACACCGGTGAAATCGCCGCCGCCATTGTGAAGAAGTCCAAGCAACTCGGCGGCCTCCTCGTCCCCGCAGACCTCGCGGCCTTCGAGCCCGAATGGGTCACCCCCATCTCCACCACCTATCGCGGCTGGCGCGTCCATGAACTCCCGCCGAACGGCCAGGGCCTCGCCGCCCTCTCCATGCTCAACATCCTCGAAAACTTCGACGCCGCCGGCCCCTACTCCTCCACCGAGTTCCACCGCAAAATCGAAGCCATGAAGCTCGCCTACGCCGACCTCAAGTACGTCGCCGACGCCCGCGTCGTCAAGGTCCCCACCCAAGGCATGATCGCCAAACCCTATGCCGCCCAACGCGCTAAGCTCATCAAGGCCGATCTCGCCAACTGCGCCGTCGCCCCCGGCGAACCGCCCACCTCCAGCGACACCACCTACTTCTCCGTCGTCGATCAGGAAGGCAACATCGCCTCGTGGATCCAAAGCGTCTCCGGCGGCTGGGCCTCTGGTGTCATGGTCGACGGCATGGGCTTCCACCTGCATAACCGCGGAGCGAGCTTCAGCTTCGACAAGGCCGCCCCCAACGCTCTCCTCCCGGGCAAGCGCCCCTTCCACACCATCATCCCCGGCCTCATGCAGAAGGACGAGCTTCACATCGGCTTCGGCATCATGAGCGGCGCCAACCAGCCTCTCGCCCATGCCCAATTCGTCTCCTATCTCGCCGACCACGGCATGAACCTGCAGCAGGCTCTCGAAGCCCCCCGCTTCACCAAGTCCCGCGCCACCGGCTGCGACGTTACCATCGAATCCCGCGTCGGCCTCGATACCTTCCAGGAACTCTCCGCGAAAGGCCACCAGATCACCATCACACAGCCCTATACTGCCCGCATGGGCCGCGGCAATGCCGTCATGCACAACGCCAAAACCAAGGTCAACTCGGCCGCCTCCGACCCCCGCGCCGACGGAGCCGCCATCCCCCAACCCCAATAGCGCGCTACTCCTCCTGCGGCCGCCCCCGCCCCTTCTTCGCCTCCCCCCGCTCTGCCTTCTCGGTCAGCCGTCGCAGCTTCGAGCCCAGCGTCGGCTTACTCGCCCGCAGCCGTCCCCTCACCGCCTCCGGCAATGCCGCCGACCGCCCCACGCTCCTCTGGAGATCGCCAAAGAAGGACTACCAAATTGGCTGAAACATTTCCACTGCTTTGTGTTTCAGACTCCTTCGGCCATTCTCCAGGCCGCTAATCAATTACGGTTCTTCCAGGCCCCGAAACAATCGAAATTTATAGACGCTGAATGGAATACTAGGCCTCAGCTCGATAGTGACCCTGACGCTGACCTTGGCAGCGGCCTATAAAAGAGCGTCATTTGGAGCCGAAGTAGAAAGCCTGTGCAACGTGCAGCTGCCGCCGCGTGCGTAGGAACGGGCTCTGTCCATGGTCTGTGGCCCCTTGCGCTCAAGCCGCACGGTAGATCAGTGCGTCATCAATGAAATGGCCGTTGATCACGTTCTTTGAGAACCGGATTCGACTAATGCCCGGACCAGTATGGACAGCAGCCTTCAGTAGTTGAACCAGGTCAGCTTCAGGGTCTAACACGCCGATCATGGAAAGGGGTATCGCGGCATCGCCTCCCAGTGCCTCAACTGCTTCCTGAATCTTCTTGTAGACCGCTCGCGGGCCTTTAGCGCTTACTTCAGGTGAGGCGAAAAACAGACGCCACTCGTTGATCTCCGGCTCAAACGACCACATCGCGGCCACAACAGGAAGCCCAAGGCTATCCAGCTTAGCCGTCAGATCCTCGCCCGAGCGGATCATGGATTCGGTCAACTGTTCTTTTACCACTTTGTTCTCAGCCACGATAAAACTCCATTTGTCGGCTCTGCGACGGCAATTTGCATATCGCGAGCCATAGTTTCCGAGATCGAATGATCGTACCTCGAGGTCTCGCTCCAGTCACGAACCGTGTTCCAGTTGATCTGAAACGCGGCGTCGTGGCTGGCTCTTCTGTCAAGCGCAGCTTTGATGCCCGCGATTCCCAATAGCTTGTCGAGCCTGTGCGTATAGAAATCATTGACGATCGTCTTGTCCGGTACTTCATCCTGCCGAAACTGCCGTGCTGCGCAGGCCTTCAGCCCACATTCTATGGCGTAGCCGAGGAGGTAGTAAGCACCTGCCCATCTTTGGGAGCCGATCAGAACACGTGCGTCCTCGAGGCGCTCTTCGGCTAGCAACTGCAGGTCGGCTCGATTCATCGTTCAGCGGCACTCTGAAAGCGGATGAACATCAGTTCTGGTGCTTCAACTTGAGCCCAAGGCACCCTCGTTTTTCGCTCGCCGAATGAAGCCTCATAGCGACAGTGTAGCGTCTCACGGAAGGCAGATGGGAGTGCTCGACAGCGGAGGGATGTTCAGCAGCGTCTCCGGCGGCTGGGCTTCCATCTGCACAACCGCGGAGCGAGCTTCAGCTTCGACAAGGCCGCACCCAACGCTCTCCTCCCGGGCAAGCGCCCCTTCCACACCATCATCCCCGGCCTCATGCAGAAGGACGAGCTTCACATCGGCTTCGGCATCATGAGCGGCGCCAACCAGCCTCTCGCCCATGCCCAATTCGTCTCCTATCT
>JBBQRA010000046.1:0-29126 GCA_038215275.1 Bryobacterales bacterium
CTGCTCGGAGGCGGCGGCCGGGCCTGCGTCAAATCGGCCGGTAACGAAGGCGCGCGCAACCGCCACGCCAGCGGTACCTTGACCGGTGGCGGTGTCCAAACCGTTCAATTCAACGTGCCTGCCGGTGTCACCCAAGTCACCCTCGATCTCTGGTATCGCGGCGCGGACCGCATCGGAGTCGCGGTCACCCGCCCAGGCGGCACCGCCACCGCGAACGTCAACCCGCCCGCCTCCACCACGATCAACCTGCCTGGCGGCAACCAGTTGTTCATCGACTCTTCGCTCAATGATCCCGGCAACTCCGACAACCGCATCTTTGTCACCATCTCCCGCGGCACCGCCGCCCAGGTCCAATCCGGCAACTGGTCCCTCACGCTTCGCGGCAACACCATCTCCTTCGGCCAATGGGACGCCTGGATCCAACGGAACTCGTTCAGCCAGTTCCTGCCGCCCTTTGTCAATGCCGCCCGAACCATCTCCGTGCCTGGCACCGCGCGGGAGATTATCACCGTCGGCAGCTACATCACGCGTGGCGCCGGCGTGGGAGCCATCTCCAGCTTCTCCAGCCTCGGGCCCACTCGCGATGGCCGCCGCGCACCCACGCTCTCCGCGCCTGGGCAGTCGCTGTTCTCGGCCAATGTCACCACCGCTGCCGATCAGTATCAGGACATGATGGGTACCTCCATGGCCGCACCCATGGTCACCGGCGCCGTGGCGCTGATGCTGCAGCGGCGGCCCACCATGACCGCCGAGCAAATCCGAAACTGCCTCATCAGTTCCGCACGGACTGACGCCAATACCGGCGCTACGCCGAACAACGCCTGGGGCGCGGGTAAGCTCGACGTCCAGGCCGCCTTCGCCTGCGCCGCCCCCCGTCCTGTGCGGACCCTACTGCCGCCTTGCGGCATCCGCACGATCAATCCTCCGTGCCCCATCCAGACCTTAATCTCCTCTCAGTGTCTGCCGCGCACGACCACGCCAGCTTGTGTCATTCAGTCTGTCACGGCGCCATGTCCCATCCCGACCGTCGTCGCCCCCTGCCCCATCCAGACCGTGTCCCCGGCCTGCGGTTTCCAAACGCAGAACCCGGCCTGCATCCAAACCCAGACACTCTCCGCCGGCTGTGGCGTGCTGGTGCCGAATCCCACTCTCGTCATCAACCCGGGCAACAATCCGGCCGTTAACCCGGCCGTCAACCCGGCCATCAACCCCGCAGTGACCTCGCCGCGGATAGGCCAGCGTGAGGCGCCCGATACCTGGCAAGCGGCCACCGCCAACGCCGATTGGACCGCCGATTGGTCTGCCGCCGCGCCTGACAGCGCTCCGGCCGATCCCCCGGACGAAGACGGCATCATGTCTTTCTGGTACGGCAACCCCGGTTACTAGAGGGCAGCATGATTCCGCAGGAACTCGTCTCCTACCTCGCCGCTGCAGGGCTTCTCGCCAAGCCCTGCAGTTGCCTGATCCTCCAAGCAGTAGACCGCTCCAGTTCCCACTCCGTCGTCGACCTCAAACTCCGCAACGGAGAACGTTGGATCGTCAAACGAGCCAGGGAGCGCCGGGAATCACCCGGCACTCCCACCCTCGGCGCAGAGTTCGCCGTCTACCAACTGGCCGCGTCCAACCCCGCACTCGCTCGTCTCCTCCCCGAATGTCTCCACCGTGACGAGGTCACGCAAACGCTCGTCCTTCGCGCCGCCGGCGAAGCGTACCTTCTCGAACCTGGCGCCGCTGCCACTTTCGGCGCCGATCTCGCGGCTCTCCATCGTTCCACGCAGGCTGATTTGCACCTGCCCATGCGCCGGCCCTGGATCCTCGACGTCCTGGAGCCCCATGGGTTCCAGAACACCGTCACTTCAGCTCTCATCGAAAATCGCACTGCCGTCGCGTCCCGCCTGCGGTTGCTCGGCGCCGCCCTTGAAATCACGTGCCTCGTCCACAACGACGTGAAGTTCGACAACTGCGTGCAACAAGACCGGGTCCGTCTCATCGACTGGGAAATCGCCGGCTCCGGGGACCCAGCCTGGGACGTCGCCGGAATCGTCCAGGACCACCTCAAACTGGCCCTCCAAGGGGCCGGTGGCCAGGAAGCCCTCTCGGCATTCCTCCGCGCCTATCTCGACCACTACGACCCCGCCGATGCCCGCGCCTTTCGCATGCGCTTGTCCGGACTTGCCGGTGCCCGTCTCCTCCAGAGCGCTCACGAGGTGGCCCTCGCTGGCGGCCCAGGCCCAGCCGCGCGCCTGATGGCCCACCACGCGGCCACGCTGCTCCAGTCCCCGGAAAGCCTCTTCGCGGTCTACCGGAGCGCAGCTTGATCCCTGCCTCGTTCCAGCAACAACTCTCGAACGCTGTCCGCATTGCGGCCCCGGTCGCGTCGGCGCACCGTGCCGATGTCCTCTACACGGAATGGTACGCCCCGCCCCGTCCCGGCGCAGCCCCGCGCCTCGGCCCGCCGGTCGCTCTCGCTCACTATCGCGCCGCCGACGCCAATGGCTTGTGTTTCTCCTCCGGATGGCAACCCTACGGATGGGACCCCGCCCTCGGCCTACTTATCGTCTGCCGGGGGGAACAGCAGAGAGCCGTTCATCCCATCGACTTCTGCCCCGTCGGCGGCCAAATGGCCGAGCGTACTGAATCTACCGCGCTCGCCGGCTGGTGGGCCACCTTCGTTCCACCCGCCCCGGAGGGCGACGCCGCCGTCCGCGTCTATTGGGCCGTCCATCCCGGATCCGTCTTCCGGCTCATCCGCGCGATCACCGAACGAATGCCCCCCTCCGCACACTACGCCGTAAAGGCGCCGCTCGACCTCCACCGCTGCCTTCGCCCGGATGGCGTCGTGCTCTATCTCGAACGCCACCGTTGGAACGATCTCGTCCCGGCTCTCCGGGCCATCGCCGAGTCCGCCGCACCGTGGCTCCACCATTCTCATCCAACATTCACTCTGCCCCTCGCCCCGGGCATCTCCCTCGCCGAGGACGTGCCCGGCGAGAGCTTCGGAGGGCAACGCTGCCGCTGGCTCGCCGAGGCCTTCGCCGCGCACACCAGCGAAGCCGCGATGCTCACCGCGGCCCAGGCATTCCTCCGCCAGCAAGGCGTTAGCCTGGAGGCACCCTACCGCAACCCCGGCAGTCTCCAGGAGTACCCATGGTGAATCCTATTGCCGCCGAAATGGCCGCTCGGATCCTGGCCCTCCCGCCCCCGCCCTCCGGAGACCTCTATGAAGGCGCGGCGGGCATCGCCGTCTTCCTCGCCGAACTCGCCGCACGCGATTCCTCCTATCGTGCGCCGGCCCTGCGCTACGCCGAACACGCCGCAGTCTGGACCGCCGCAAACCTTGCATCTCCTGGCTTCCATGGCGGCGCGCCCGGCGCTCGTTGGGCCGTGCACCGAGCCTGCCAACTCCTCGGCGTCCCCGCCCCCGTCCTCCCCATTCACGAACCAGGTCCAGGCCGCGGCGATATCGTGGCCGGTGAAGCGGGAACCCTCCTCGCCTTCACCGCTCTGGGCCTACGGCGCGAAGCGAATGCCATCGCCTTCCGCATCCGCTCCACCGGCGGCGAGACCGCGCTAGGCCGCGCCTGGCCCGCCGAACACCCCGCGCCTGGACTTGCCCACGGGGCCTCGGGCGTCGCCTGGGCCCTTCTCGAAGCAGATCCCAACCATCCGCTGGCCCACGAAGGCTTCCTCTTTGAACGCGCCTGGTTCGATCGCGATGCGCGCACTTGGCGTTCGAATCAAGCGCCTCACGGCAGTGTGCCCCTCTCCTGGTGTCACGGCCTCACCGGCATCGCCCTCACCCGCCTTCGGGCTTTCGTTCTCACCGGGTGCCCCGAGTACGGCGCGGAAGCGGCCGTCGCCGCCTCCTGGCTCCATGCCTCGGCCGAACGGGTACTCGCCGGATCCTCCGAAGCCTGGGAGGAACGCAACCATTCCCTGTGCCACGGCCTGGCCGGCTCCGTCGATGCTCTCCTCTACGCCGGGCGGATTCTCTCGGAGTCTACTTACACGCGGGCCGCGGAACGTCTATGGTCCGCCGCCGTCTCCGCTGGAACGTGGCTATGCGGCACGGAAGAGCGCACCCCGGACGCCGGTTTCATGCTCGGCTATGCTGGCATGGGACTGATGGCGCTCCGCTGCGACGCACCGGAGGCCACCCCACCCATCGGCCTCTGGCCCGCCGGCTACTCCACGTCCGAATAGTTCGTCGGCTCCGCGGACGTATCAAGGAATAAGGCGCCAGAGGCTTCGATCGACACCACCATTGGTTCATCCGACAGAGCGGGCAGCACCGCAGGATCGGCGTCGGCCGTCAGCACATCCCCGGCGATCGAGCGGACATGAACGCCCAGCCTTTTCAGGCAAACCAAGTCCGCGTCACTGGGCTCCGCCCTTAAGCGCAGCATCACTCCAACAGAAGCCGGCGTATCCGCGGAGGCCAGTAACTGCCGGGCAGGAGCAGAAAGTTTCGTAAGATCTGGCATAGATCCTCTGGCCTCAGTGTACCGCTTGCCGCGCTCCCGCCGGAGGCACAGGAACACAGACAGCCCATCCGGTCGCCCGTCCCGTCCTGCTTGTACTAGGTCGGCCGCCCGTCCGGGGACACCTCCTTCAGCATCTCCTTTACGCCTTTCGGGCCGGTCAGCATCAAAATGCCAGGCCCGTTCCTGGCCGGCAACCGTGGTCCTCAGCGTCAAGAATGGTCTGCATGGCCGCTCCGTCGCGCGCGTAGGAATAGCCGTCAGCCAATTCCGGATGGACCTGCATACTTTCTCGTAGTCTCCGGGTTAGGTCAGTGTAGCGACGGCGTTCGTCTAAATTCGCTTTAGCGTACCGCTCCGCACTCGCCGGACAAGTATCGACGACAATAGCACCTGTGGAAGGGCGGAGCGTTTTTCGCGTCCATGTCTTGCTTGAAACTTAGCATCCGCTGGAGACTCGACGACTTGTGCGCTCTCTACTTTCGAAAATCCTTTATGGCGCTGCTGAGGCGTGAGACGGAACACGCCGCGCTACACGCCGCGCGCACGTGCGTTGAGCATCCGGCATCACTTGAGCTCCTTAAGAGGTGGCGATGATCTCCGAGCGACGTGTCCGTCTATTCAGAAACGGGCAGAACCAAGCGGTGCGGATTCCACGTGAGTTCGAGCTTCCCGGCAGGGACGCCGTGATGCGGAAAGAGGGGGATCGCCTGATCGTGGAACTTGCGCCGCGAAAGTCATTGCTGGACGTCCTGGCCACGCTTCCTCCGCTTGAGGAAGACCTGCCGGATATCATGGACCCCCGGCCCCGCGCGGTCAAACTGTAATGCGCTACCTGCCGGACACGAACATCATGTCCGACCTGATTCGGAATCCACAGGGCCGAGTCACAGGCCGAATTCGCGAACTGGGCGAAGCGCAGGTGGCAACCAGCATCATCGTCTCCGCAGAGTTGCGATACGGCGCCGCCAAGAAGGGGTCAGCACGTCTCACTGAGCAAGTCGAGGCCGTGCTCACTGCTATAGAAGTCCTCGATTTCGAAGAACCAGCCGATCGTGTTTATGGAACGCTTCGCGCTCATCAGGAAAAAAAGGGGCAGGTGGCTGGCGGAAACGATTTGCTCATAGCCGCTCAAGCAATCTCTCTCGGTCTCACTCTCGTAACGGCCAACAAACGCGAGTTCTCCAGAATCGAAAACCTCCGCTGCGAGGATTGGCTAGGCTAAGTTGACCTCGAATGTAGCCGGATTCTGTCCGAATTCTAAAAGGGGCCCTACCGCGCCCCAGCCGGCAAGTGCTCCTCAATATAGCGTGCAATCAAACTGTAGACGTGCAAAGTAGTCCCCTTACCCTCCGAAATCGAATGCGACCGATTGGGATAATCCATCAAATCAAATCGCTTGCCCAACTCAACCAGCCGGTTCACCAATTTCTGGGTCCCTTGGATATGCACGTTGTCATCGCCCGACCCGTGCACCAGCAGCAACTTGCCCCGTAGACCCTCCGCAAAGTGGATCGGCGACCCACTCCGATAACCCTCCGCGTTCTCCGCCGGCAATCCCATGTAACGCTCCTGATAAATCGTGTCGTACAATCTCTGATCCGGCACCGGCGCGACCGACACCCCCACCCGAAACAAATCCGGCGACCGAAACATCAGGTTTAACGTATTGGAACCGCCGCCACTCCAGCCCCACACCCCCACCCGCGACAGATCCACATAACTCCGCGCCCGCGCCAACGCCGTCACCGCCTCCGTCTGCTCCTGCGCCGAAATCACCCCCACCGCGCCGTAAATCGACTTCCGCCAAGCCCGGCCCTTCGGCGCCGGCGTACCGCGATTGTCGAAACTCGCGACCAGGTAACCATCTGCAGCCAACGCCCGATGAAACAGCCCGCGAGCGCCCATCCACGAGTCCGTCACGGTCACCCCGGCTGGCTCCCCGTAAACATGCACCAGCAGCGGATACTTCTTCGCCGGGTCAAACCCCCGTGGCTTCAGCAGCCATCCATCGACCACCGTGCCATTGTCCAACTGAAGCTGCAGGAATTCAGCGGGCGGATCCAGCGAAGACGCCACATTGGCGCGCAGCACCGCGTTGTCTTCGAGAACACGAACCCGCTTGTGATCCGGCAGGCTCACCAGATCAACCACCGGGGGCCGATCAAAACGGGAGTATGTATGGAACGCCCACCGGCAATCAGGGGAGATGTCGTACGCATGCGTCCCGGGTTGATCGGGCGGGGTCAGGCGCACCGCCGGCCCGGGACGATCCACCGACGAACGGTAAAGATACCGCTGCGTCGCGTTCTCCGGCGAAGCCCTATAGTAAATCCAATCGCTCCCTGGCGCCACGGTCTCCAGGGACACGATGTCCGCCTCCCCGGGCGTCACCAGAACAGGCGCGCCGCCGTCGCGCGGGACCGCATAGGCATGGCTCCACCCATCGCGTTCGCTCAGCCACAGTAGGCTCTTGCCCTTGTGCAGCCAATCGAACCCGCCACTTTGATCGCCCCGATGCTGCACGTCCACCCACGCAGCGTCCTGATCCTGAAAGATGGCCTTCGCCGCGCCGGAACGGGGATCAGCCAGGAACACCGTCACGGTATTCTGCAGCCGATTCAGTTGCCCAATCGCCAAGCCGCCGCCGTCCGCCATCCACTCAATCCGGAAGATGTAGTGCTCGCGAGAGTCACCGGGAATCTGCATCCAACGGGCCGCGCCGCCCTCCACCCCGATCACCCCAACGCGCACCGCGGAGTTCTTCGTGCCGGTCTTCGGGTACGGGATGTTGGTGATCTTCGGATACAACGAACTGGTATTGTCGATCAACGCGAACTGCTCGACGCCGGTAACGTCGAACTGCCAAAACGCGAGGCTCTTCCCGTCCGGCGCCCAGCGGAAGCCGTCGCGGACGTTCAACTCTTCCTCGTACACCCAGTCGGAAGCACCGTTCACCAAAGTGGCCGACCCATCGGTCGTCAGCGCTTGAATGGCGCCGCTGGTCAGGTCTTCCACATACAGGTTATTCGCCCGGACATACGCGGCGCGTGAGCCATCGGGCGAGAACTTGGCGAAGCTCAACGAAGACTCCGGCGCATCACCGCCGAGTTTCTTCAGCGCCCCCGTCGTCCGATTCAACACCCAATAATCGCCTCGCGAATTCGTCCGCCACACCTTACGCGATTCGGTGTAAATCAGCAGTCGCTTGGCATCGTCGCTCCATTGATAGTCGTCCACCGTAAGTGGCTTCGTCGCTTTGGGTGGCGTGAACTGCTGGTGCGAAACCAGAATTGACCGCTTACCCGTGGCCGTTTCATAGGCCACAATCTCCTTCGCCCCAGCCGCCGACGGCGCCGTTTCAAGCGTAGTGAATGCCGCTCCGCCGCGAATCCAACGGGCCGGACCGAAACGCTTCTGCTGAAACGCGGGCGAATCGAAGATCCGTCCCAATCGCTGCCTCAACTCGTCAGAGGCTGCCAGCCCCAACGGAAATACACCGAAAAAAAGAATCACCCTGACGAAGAGGAGACGACGAAGCATTGGGGCATACTACCAGACCGCCAAATAGCAAGGGCCCGCGCCCCCCCTCGCGGAAGGAAGCGGGCCAACGGAACCAGACTCCCTTAGAACTGGAATCGGCCAATGATCAGCAGGTTCGAGTTAGCCGTCCCGATGTCGGAAAACGCGCCACGGGTCCCGCTTCCAATCCGCGCAAACGCCCCCGGCTGGTTCGCGTTAAAGGTGCCATTCGGATTCGCGTACTGAGGCTGCTTGAACGGCATGTTATTGCCGTCCAACCGGATCTGAAAGCGATACCGCTCCTTCAGCGTCCACCACTTCGCAATCGAGAACTGCGTCCATGCCAAGCCCGGCGCCTCAAACACGTTCCGTCCCAAGTTCCCCGCCGTGAATGCAGGCGGATAGGCAAACGAGTTGAAGTTCAGGTACGGATTCTGCGCTTGCGTCGGGAAACGATTGTCGCCCAGCGTCCAGTTCTGCACCTGCGCATCCTGGTGCGTGGTCAAGATGTTAGGACGCGATTCGCCCGGCAGATACCGGTTCGGGCTCCCCGCAAATCCAACGTTGAATGGGGGACCTGACTGTAATGTCTGCGTCAGCGTAAACTGCCAGCCGCCCAACACCGCATTGGACACGCCACCGGAGTTCATGAACTTCCGGCCCCGGCCAAACGGCAGGTCATAAGACATCACCGTCACAAACCGGTGCCGGACATCATAGTTCGCCCGCGCCTTCTCCAGCCGCCGGTTGTAGTACGTGATCCCGTTGTCGCCCGTCTCGGACTCGTTCTCCGTGATGGTCTTGCTCCAGGTATAGAAGCTGTTGAACATCAATCCGGCCGACATCCGCTTCTCTACTCGCAAGGTCCCACCATGGTACGAGTTGTGACCAAAGTTCGAGAACAGCCTGATCTCGCCAAAATGCGGATACGGCAGATAGTTCTGCACCCCAGTGAAAATTGTGTTCAATGTGGCGAGGTCCCGGGAAATATCCAGCGGCAATACGTTCATGTTCCAGTTGTTCAATAGTCCAACGCCAGACTGACCTTGATACTGACCTTCCAACACCCAGTTGTCCCGGAAGCTCCACTGCAAACCGCCAGACCAACTCGTCACATACGGCATCCGCATATTCGGATCCCACATATGCGCCTGCCGCCCGCTGAAGTTCGTGCCCACAAACGGCACTGACCCATCCGGCTGCACGTTGTACGTAATGTTCCCCGGCCCCTGCGACAAACGGAAGACATGCCGGGGATCGCCTACTGGCGCCTGCACGTTCGCTGTAGCCAGGTACTCCTGGAACATGCTGTTCCGGTCCGTGGCAAAATTGTCTTGGTGGACCTTGCCAAGGGAAGCGCGGACTACGATCTTCGGGTGGAAATTCCACGCTAAGCCCAAGCGCGGTGCAAAGTTGTTCATGTCTTTCCGCGCCAGGGCGCCGGGGCGGTGAACAATTGCGCCGATCCGGCCAGTCAACGGATCCGTCGCCGTCGGGTCAAATTGCGACTGCTGGCCATACTTGGTCTGGAACGGGCTCTCGTATGAGTACCGGAGACCCAAATTCAGCGTCAGGTTCCGCAATGGCTTCCAGTCGTCCTGGAAATAGGCTTGATGGGACCACCAACGCGGAAGCCAGCTCGCAAAATCGCTGCTGAACGTCGCGCTCGAAACCGTCCCCAACAGGAACGAAGCAAATGGATTTCCCGTGTTGGGCATGAACGGCGCGGCTGTAGCCGTCCCGCCACCCGTGAAGTTATACGTGCCACCAGGCAGCGCCGGTACCGTCGCATTGTAGCGCGTCCGCATCAACTCATAGCCGAACTTGATGGTGTGCTTGCCTGCCACCTTCGAGACATTGTTCTGCAACGTGAAGTCTTCGCCAATGTTCTGGAAGCTCGGCAACGCGCCGAGGCTGTACCCGAAGTTAAACAACGGGAACGTCTCCCCCGACACGTTCGGAATGCCCAGGGTCTTGGCCCAGTCGCCGCCCTGTGTGATCGCCGTCTCTTTTAGAACTCGGCGGTTGAAGCCGACCCGGAACTCGTTGCTAACTGTCGGCGAAAGAATCATCATGTCGGCAAACACCATGTTGTAGTGGTCCACCAACTGCGGCTGCGCGTTCGGGTCAATATCCAGCCAAGCGAACTGCGCCTGATGGTCGCCCTTCCACGCCCGGTGAATTGATTGCGAGTAGCGGCCGAAGGCCTTGTGATTCGATGTGAACTGGTGGTCTACTTTGAAGTCGATTCGCGTCCGGTAAATTTCCTTGGGCTGATTCTGCACCAGATTCTCCGTCGGGTTCGTCGCGCCGGGAATACCCGCTTGGTTCGGCTTGGCAAACGGCGTCCGTCCCAGGAAGTTCACCGCTACCGGATCAAACAACGAACGAGGAACAACGTTGCCCGGGAATGGATCCCGTACCCACGTTCCGTTCTCCTGCCGCGTTGTGAACGGGTTGTATACCGGCAATACCCGCGGCGTCGTCTGACCGCCGAACGAGAAGTCCCCATTCAACATCGCCTCGGTCGGCACAAAGGTCCGCGCCGATGCCGTGCCGGCAATCTCGCCATGCCGAGCAATTCCAGCCAGGAAAAAGGTCTTGTCCTTACCCCGGTACAGCTTCGGGATGTTAATCGGGCCGTGAATCAAACCCGTCGACTCGTTGTACGTAAACGGGTTCGTCCGCGCAAGCTGCTCCAGCGCTGTCCGGTGCACCATGTTCTTGTTGATGTACCGGTTCTCGACCGCGCCATGCAGCGTATTCGTCCCCGACTTCATCACCATCGACATCAATCCCCCCGCCGAGTGTCCGTACTCCGCCGGCATGCCCGTCGTGTGAATCTTCACTTCCTCAAAGGCGTCCTGCGTCGGCGAAACCTGCTCGTTCGGACCGCCAATATTTCCAATCCCCGGCTCTTTGCCGTTCACGCCGTCCACCTGATAGCCGATCGCCCGCGAACGCTGACCCAGCACGTGATACCCATTCATTGAATTCGTCCCAGGGTAGTAGTACATCATGCGGACTGGCCGCTTCTGGCTTACCGGAATCGCCACCAGCGTGTCGCCCGAAATCACCAGTCCTGAAGCGGATGTCTCCGTGTCCAGCAGGGGAGCGCCGCCGGAAACCTGCACGGTCTCCGTCACACCGCCCAATTGCATCTCTATATCGATACGCGGAATCTCGCCCGTCCGGATCGTCACGCCCTCCCGGACATACTTCTTGAAGCCCGCCAACTCCACCGTAATCCGGTAAGTTGCCGGCGCAAGGTACGGGATGTAGTACGCTCCCTCGCCATTCGTCATCACTTCAGAGGTAAACGCCGTTGCCGGATTCACCACCACAACCTTGGCGCCGACCACCACGGCTCCAGAGGTATCCATAATCGTGCCTACCAAGGTTCCGGTTCCAGTCGTCTGCGCAAACGCGGCGCTAGAGCAGAAAGCAAGGCTTAACGCCATTCGGGAAAGCTGTCGAGCAAAGGATAACGGCACAAGGTTCTCCAAAACTTGAGATGAGGTGAAGGTCCAGCGCCGTACTCCATCACATTTATTAACCCCGTGTCAACGGGTCTTTACCAGATTCCAATCACCTTCCACCACACTCCCCCCACCCCAAGCCACACCGCCAGATTCACCAGCGAAACCAAAAAGCCAATGCGCCACCACTCCCCCTCCCCCACATAGCCTGCCCCATAGAATACCGGCGCCGACCCCGTCCCATACGGCGTCAACCCCGCATTCAAATTCGAAAAATACCCCAATGGCAATGCCGCTACTAATGGCGGAGCCCCCAGCGCCAAAGCCGCCGTCAAAAACGCCGGATAGAGCGCCGTCACCTGCGCTGTCATACTCGCAAACGCGTAGTGGATGTACAAATACACCAGGATCAAAACGAGTAACCCCGCCATCCACGACAGCCCCGCCAACCGCCCAAATAAGGCCTCCGAAGCCACTTTAACCGCCCCGCCCGCGTTCAACTCATCCGCCATCATGATCAGCGGCGCGAACCATAACAGCACATCCCATGCCTTCGTCTCTCCCAGTAACTCCTCCCAGCGGAGCAACCCGGTTAGTAACTGCGCGCAAATCCCTACCAGCGCTACATACGCATTCCCCACCCCATGCAACGGCGATGTCACCCAGCCCAACATCACCAACCCCAATATCACCATAAGACCCCGCTCCGCCCCGCTCATCGCTCCCATCTCCCCCAACCGCCCCACTGCCAGCTCCCGCGCCGGCGCCGTATCCGTTAACTCCGGCCGATGCCACTGATGAATAAAAAATGGCACCGCCACCGCCGCCACCGCCGCCGGCACGCAACTCCCCGCCAGCCACCCTAACCACGTAATCTCCACCCCGCCAATCTTTAGCGCCATCTGCGCCATCAGCGGATTCGCCACCATGCTCGTCAGAAACACCGCCGACGCCAGGTAGTTCCCGTGAAAGCAAACCAACATCAGGAACGAACCAATTCTCCGCGCCGTCTCCCCTGGCTCGGACCCAAACGCCAACGCCAAACTCCGCGTCACTGGGAACACCACGCTCCCGCCCCGCGCCGTATCAGAAGGAACAAATGGAGCCACCACCAAACCCGCCGCCACCACCGAATACGCCAATCGCAACGGAGTCGTCGCAAACCGGGCGATCAATTGATACGCCACCCGCATCCCCAACCCCGTAGATCCCACCGCACGCGCAAACAGATAGGCCGAAAAAATCAGCCACACCGTCTGATTGCTAAATCCCAAAAGAACCCGATTCGCCGGCACCGTCCCCGTCACCGCCAACAGCGTCATCGCTATCAAAACGCAAACTCCCATCGGGGCCGGTTTCACCACCAGCGACAAGACCGTCGCCAGAAACACCGCCACCAGATGCCGCTGCGGCTCCGTGAACCCCGGCCAAGGCAAGAAATACAACAGCGCCCCCGGCGCCAATACCGCCATCCATCGACCCGTTTTTTGTCCCAAGGCTCACCATCATATCCCGCTCAAAAAAAAATTCTGCAGATCCTGGACTCCTTTGGTCGGGCATTTTATACTTGCAAATAGATGGCATCTACGATTCAGGTCCGCCAGCAGTGCTGCGAAACCTATCTCTCCCGCGGAACCCGCTGCTCCATTTGCCCCTGCCGGCCAGAGAACATGGCCGCCGCCGAGGCCTGTCGCCAGGAATGCTCGACCAGCCAGGGAACATGCGGTCGTCGCTTCGCCCGGAATATCCCCTCACCGTTCGCGGTCCTGCAAGCGCTAGGCAAGTAACTTTCGGGTTTCCGC
Organism: Bryobacterales bacterium; assembly: GCA_038215275.1. Lineage (GTDB taxonomy): Bacteria > Acidobacteriota > Terriglobia > Bryobacterales > Bryobacteraceae. The sequence continues at coordinate 13,285 of JBBQRA010000046.1, forward strand.
CGTCCAGCTATCCTGGACGGAATGGCTTCTCTTGAATCGGCTCGCGATCACTTCCTGGCCCGTCGCCTCCCTGAGGCCGACCTGGCCTGCCGGGCAGCCCTCTGGGTCGGCGCCCCTTCGGCCGATATTCACACCCTTCACGGCAACATTCTCCTGGCGCAGCAGCGCCCCAAAGACGCCGTCGCCGCTTACAGCGAGGCCCTCAAGCTTGATCCCCGATTCTTCGCCGCCTGGTACGGCTCCGGCTGCGCCTTCCTGCAACTCCAGGAGTTCGCCGCCTCCCTCGAAAGCTGGCGCCACGCCCTCGCCCTGAACGCGACCCACGTCCCAAGCCTCCACAACTACGCCAAGGCCCTTTTCCAACTCGGCAACATCGACGCCGCCATCCAACACTTCCACGCCGCCTACGAACTCGACGGCAACCCCCACTCCCTCTCGGCCCTCGCCACCTCCATCCCCGCCAGCCCCCTCGCTACCGCCAGTGACATTCTCGCCGCCCGCCAACACTACGCCGCCACCCTCCCCCCACCAGCGCCCCCCCAACCAACTCCCCACCAAGGCCCCCTCCGCATCGGTTACCTCTCGTCATTTTTCCAATCCGATCACTGGATGAAGCCCGTCTGGGGCCTCCTCAACCATCACGACCGCTCCCGCTTCGAACTCTTCCTCCTCTCCGACGCCCCCCGCTCCGCCTGCGCCGGCTACCAGCACCACTCCTCCGATCACTTCCTCGACATCTCCACCCTCTCTAACGACGAAGCCGCCCAGCGCATCGAACAAATCCACCTCGACCTCCTCATAGATCTCAACGGCTACAGTCAACTCGACCGTCTCCCCCTCATCGCCCGAAAGCCCGCGCCGATCGTCGTCGGCTGGTTCAACCTCTACGCCACCTCCGGCATCCCCGCCTATGACTATCTGATCGGCGATCCCCACGTGATCAGACCCGCCGAAGAACCGGACTACTCGGAAACCATCGCCCGTGTCCCCGGATCCTATCTCACCTTCCAAGTCCAATACCCGGTCCCCGAAGTCTCCCCGCCCCCCAGCCTGGCCAACGGCTACATCACCTTCGGCTGCTTCGCCTCTCACCACAAGCTGAATCCCGATGTCCTCGCAGCCTGGGCCGAAATCCTTCACCGCGCCCCCAGCGCCCGCCTCGTCCTCAAGAACAGCCTCCTCCATCGCCCAACGGTTCGCCAACACCTCCTCGACGCCTTCGCCGCCCTCGCTATCGCCCCGGATCGAATCTCATGCAGCGGCAGAGCCCCCCACTTCGATTTCCTCGCGGCCTACGCCGATGTCGATATCGCCCTCGACCCCTTTCCCTACAACGGCGGCACCACCACCATGGAAGCCCTCTGGCAAGGCGTCCCCGTCCTCTGTTTCGACGGCGACCGCTGGGCCGCCCGCCAAGGCGTCTCCCTCCTCCGCAACGCCGGCCTCGAACAGTTCACCGCCCCGGATCTCCCCAGCTACATCGACACCGCCGTCGATCTCGCCCAAAACCCTGAACCCCTCGCCGCTCTCCGCGCCAACATGCGCCAATACCTCCGGCAATCCCCCGTCTGCAACTCCGCCGCCTTCGCCCGCCAAATGGAAGCCCTCTACCTTCAATTTTGATAGACTACTCGCCCATGCGCGGCCTCCTGCTTCTCCTCACCTTGCCTGTCCTCGCCCTAGCGAACCGAGTCACCGGCGACCTCAAAGTCTGGAGCCCCCTCACCCTCTCTTTCACCGGTCCCGCCACCAGCGAAAGCGCCACCCCCAATCCGTTCACCGATTACCGTCTCACCGTCACGCTCCGCCACGAATCCACCGGCCGTACCCTCAATCTCCCCGGCTACTACGCCGCCGACGGCAATGCCGCCGAATCCTCCGCCGAAGCCGGCGCCGTCTGGCACGCCCGCTTCCTCCCCGACGCCCCCGGCCCCTGGACCTATCAAGCCTCCTTCCGCACCGGCCCCGCCGTCGCTCTCTCCGCAGACCCCAACGCCGGCCAGCCCAATACCTTCAACGGAGCCTCCGGCCGCTTCACCATTGCGCCCAACCCCGGCGCCAAAGGCCTCCTCCGCTACACCGGCGGCCACTATCTCCAATTCGCCGGCAACGGCCAGCACTATCTCAAAGGCGGTGCCGACAGCCCCGAAAACTTCCTCGCCTACTACGAGTTCGACGGCACCTTCGACACCGACGCCAACTTCAACGAAGGCCGCAACACCACCGCCAAGCCCTTCGTCCACCATTACGAACCCCACGCCCGCGACGCCCGTCCCGGCGATCCCACCTGGCAGAACGGCAAGGGCAAAAACATCCTCGGCGCCCTCAACTACCTCGCCGCCAAGGGCATGAACAGCGTCTACTTCCTCACCTACAACATCGATACCGGCGACGGCAAGGACACTTGGCCCTGGACAACCCCCGACGTCCGCGACCGCTTCGACGTTAGCAAACTCGCCCAGTGGGAAGTGGTCTTCTCTCACATGGACAAACTCGGCCTCCTCCTCCACGTCATCACCCAGGAAACCGAAAACGATGGCAAACTCGGCGGCAGCCCCGGGCTCAACCCCATCCGCCGCCTCTATCTCCGCGAACTCATCGCCCGCTTCGCCCACCACCCCGCTCTAGTCTGGAACCTCGGCGAAGAAAATAACACCCCCGACCCGGACCGCCGCACCATCGCCGCCTACATCCGCTCTCTCGACGTCAACGCTCACCCCATCGGCATCCACAGCCACGTCAACGGTGCCCACAACGACTACAAAACACTCTGGGGAGCACCCAACTTTGAAGTCAGCTCCATCCAATCCGACATGAGCCGCTACCATGCCGAGGCAATCGAATTCCGCAAACGCAGCGCCACCGCCGGCCGCCCCTGGGTCATCTTCCACGACGAGCAATCCTCCGCCGATTCAGGCGTCCTCCCCGACTCGGACGACCCCGATCACGACATCCCCCGCATCGAAGCCCTCTGGGGCAACCTCCTCGGCGGCGGCGCCGGAGTCGAGTGGTACTTCGGCTACCGGTACACCGACATGGATCTCAACGCCGAGGACTGGCGCTCCCGCGACAAGATCTGGGACCAGACGCGCCACGCCCTCGACTTCTTCCACCGCTATCTCCCCTTCTGGGAGATGGAGCCAGTCGACCCCTCCTATGAAGCCGTCGACGGCTCCCCCGCCCGCGTCTTCTCCAAACCCGGCGCCATTTACGCCATCCAACTTCCCCGCGGAGGCGCCGTCCAAATCAAGCTCCCCGACGGCAAATACTCCGTCGATTGGTACAACCCCCGCGAAGGCGGCGATCTCCAGAAAACGAAGATCACCGAAGTCGAAGGAGGCCGCCGCCGCGTATGGCTCGGCCCCCCGCCTGCCGCCTACGCCCGCGACTGGGTCATCCTCCTCCGCCGACTGTAACCCTAACCATGCAGATGGAAGACCTTGTTCATAATTTTCCACTCCCCGTCCACCTTTAACAGAGTGAAGAAATCCGTGAACCGGTGCCCCGTCCAGTTGTCAATCTCCAGCCGCGCCGTCGCCACCGTCTCGCTCACATCCACGTTCACCACTCGGACTTCAATCTCCGTCGCCGCCCCATTCCCATCGTGCCAATCATAGAAGCCTTGAATCGCGCCCGCGAATAAGTCCGGCCCCACATACCCGAAAATCGTCGCGTCGTCATGAAACGCCTTCTTAATCTCCGAGCTCTGCCCGGATTGCGCCCCATCAACATAGTGCTGAATCGTCGCCCGGATCGCGTCAAACTCTTGAACTGGAGTTGCCATAGAGGCTCAGAATAGCAAACCCCGCAATCTCTTCAGCCGAGCACTTGCTATCCCCATTACCCTAGCCCTCTCGGGCCCCTTGCGGCCTTCAGACAAAGCGGACTCGGCGGCCTGCTCGGACACCTCGAACTCAAAGATGCCCTCCCCGGCGCGGATGCCCCCCTCCTCCCCCGCTGCCGCCCGTCACTTTCAGTACTGATACATCGACGATCCCCATCCCCCCACAAACACAATCGCCGTCTTTTTCCCTAACGGGCTCACCGTCGGCGTCGCCAATACCGCGCCTTTGCTCACGGCGTCCCGATACGCATTCCCCGAGGCCTCCACCGCCTGCAAATCGCCCGCCTTGGCGGCCTTCTCCGCCCCTTCCACCATTCCCAGCAACGTCCGCTGCAACATCCGGTCGAACACCACCTGCACGGTCAACTCCCGCATATACCGGAAGCTGAACAACTCCTCGCTCCCCGGCGCATTACCCCGCACGTCCTCCCCCTTCACCCCCGGCAGCGTCTCCCAACGCTCGCCGTACACGCCCAACTGCATCGCCCGCTGCACCGCCTGCCATAGTCAATTCCGGATCGACCGCACCGATCCGTCCGCCATCAAAAACTGCGCCCCTCCCGATGCCCGGCCAATCGAAGCAAAGCTGATTAACCCATCCGGACCCTGATAAGCATCCGCCGCCTGCCGCAACTCCATCGCCGGATTCGCCCGCGGCGCCAAATGCTTGCTCAGCGTCGCCCGCTCCTCCGCCGTCCTCGCCAATCCCACCGTCTCGGCGATCGCCACCGCCCCAGCCTTCCGCACCGCCCCGAACATCGCCGCCCTACCCTCCGCCGCGCCCGGCGTCGGCGCCCATTCAATCGCCAGCCGCCCGTCCCGCGTACCCCGCGCCCGGGCCGACTCCGTACCGGTCACACCCGGCGCCGGCTCCATCGCCAGACTCCAGCCCTGCGCTTCCACCACATAGGACGAAGCCTTGTATCCGTCCACCTCGCCATTCTCCGGCATCCCCGCCTTCTTCATCACCTCCGCCAGCGTCAACGGGAATTGCGCATTCGGATCAAAAGAACTGTGGACCGCCAAGCCAAGCTGCTTCAGATTGTTCGTACAGCGCATCCGCGCCGCCGCCTCCCGCACCTTCTGCACGGCCGGCAGCAGCAGGCCTATCAGAATCGCCGACGTCGAAATCACGCCCAGCAACTCAATCAATGTGAATCCGGACTGCGCCGGTCTCCGGTTCTCTACGCCCTTCCGGGCCTCAATCAAACTCTTCATGGGGGTTCTCCTCTGAGGTGCCCGGCAGTTCATCGCGTCTGCCGGTCTCACTTTCCAAGGTGGATTTCGGCCCCGATTCGCCTCATCCGCACCGCCTCCATTCGCCCGACAGATTTCCTACAGATTTCCTCGCCCCACTATCTCCTTGATTCCCATAGCCTCCAGCAAAATCGGGTACCGCCCATCCTTTCGTATCGCATCCAGCCGAGGGTCCACCACCGCCGACAATAACTCCGGAGCCCGCTCCCGTAACCCCGCCTCCAACGCCTCATACACCTCATCCATCCGCCCCCGCCCCGCTCCAGAAGGCGGTCCGCCACACTCAACCGGAACGGTCCGAATCGATACGCCACCACCATCGTCTATCCCTTCAGCCGCGCATAGTAGTCCCGCGTCAATTCCAACAGGCTCCGCCCCTGTGGTTCCGATCGCCCCGATCAGAGATTCCTGCCGGCATCTGTTTCTGGCGCGCTCGTCCTGGACTGCCCCAAAACGCCACAACGGCTTCGCGCGCTTTCGCTTCATAGTTGGACCTTTTCGTCGCGATGCTGGACCGCATGGGAGTGGAGCCAGCGCGCTTCGGCGACAGCCAGAGCAAACTGGATCGCCTCGGCCTCTAGCGGTACGTCCATCCTTTTACAACCCGGCGCCGCCAGGCCGGTATTCGCCGAAGTCGTTCACGCTGCACCATCCGTATCACCATCATCTTCCCGCGGGAGCGCCCCGCCAAGCCCCACCGCAGACCCTGTTCCTTCTCACGCACCGAGTGCGGCAGCGGTCTTCGCACACGAGCGGTATGAACTTTAATGCCCAGCCGGCCGAATTCGGAATACCAATATCGTTAAAGTTGCCGATAGTCTCATTGGGCGCAGGGGACCCTGTGGCGGGTCGCTGGTGTCCACGAATCGAATAAGGACAGGTCGAAATTAGGAATGTTTAAACAAGGACAAGGGTTGCTGCTGGTCCTGCTGGCGACAGTGGGGTTGTACGGGCAGAGCGAGTATCGCTTTTCTGATGGCGGGCGTTTGATCGCCTACCGGCTTGCCGAAGACGAAGTCTTCAGCCGGGGTGGCCGGGGTCTGCCCTCCAGCCGGAGCGATATCCGGAGCGATATCCGGAGCGATATCGGGAGCGATATCCGGAGCGAAATAGAATGGGGAAGCGGGCGGCTCGCCAAACTCACGGGAAGTTCTTCGGTGCGGCAACTCGCCCGGGCCAGTTGGGCGCAGGACCGGACTGCGCTGGCCCCGGTTTTCTATGACACCCAGGATTTGCCGTCCGTTCAGCGGTTGGCGTCCTTGCCGGAAAGCGACCGGCTTAGCCGGCTTGCTTCGGCGCGGCGGGTGATGACCGGACGATTGCATGTTCATCTGGATCTCGCGCAGAGCGGGCTTCTGACGGCCCCCCGTCCAGTTAGCGTCGAAACGTCCTTGGTGAAGGGTTGGCTGATTGCGACGTACGCGGACCCGATGACAGCGCTTTCGGCGGCGGAGGGCTTGATCAGCCGGGGCGAATTGGAGTTCAGCCCGGTCTTCTCCCGTGTGATGGGGAAGAAACAGGTGTTAAGGAGACTGATCACAGACGCTCTCTACCCGAAGCAGTGGCATTTGCAGTCTGAGGCATTCCATCTCAACATGCAGGCATCTTGGGACGAAGTGACCGGCAAAGGGATCAACATGACCGTCGTGGATGATGGCCTGGACGTAAGGCACGAGGACCTTTCCCCGACTTGCCATGCGCTCGAGACTGGGTTTCATCGGAACTTCAATGATGGCGATGACAAGGCGGATCCTTCACCTCGCAAGGCTTCGGAAAACCACGGCACGGCCTGTGCCGGTTTGGCGGGTGCCGCTGGCTTTAATGAGATTGGAGTGATTGGTATCGCGCCGGAGGTGAAGATGATGGGTCTGCGCCTCATTGCGGGCGATTCGGCTGAAGACGACAACGGCACGGCGATGGCTTGGCAACCGGAAGGCATTGTCACCCATGTTTCCAGCAACAGTTGGGGACCGGCGGATGATGGCAAGAGCGCCGGCCGCGTCAGCGCCCTGCAGATTGCGGGAATGGAAAAGGCCGCGACCGGGTATCGGGAGGGTCTTGGAACCGTATTTCTCATCGCGGCGGGCAATGGCCGCGACAGCGGGGACAACGGCAGTTACGACGAGTTCTCTTCGTCCCGTTTCGGGATCGCCGTGGGGGCCGTTAATCGATCCGGCAAGCAGAGTTCCTATTCCGAAAATGGCCTCGGTGTGGCGATTTCCGCATTCGGCGGAGAGTTCGAACAGCCAGACGTTATGTGGACAACGAATAACTCCGGGGACGAGGCCTTAGCCATCAAGACGGAGAAATTCCCAACATCGCTCGCGCCGATCCACTATACAGACTCCTTTAACGGCACTTCGGCCGCGACGCCGCAGGTAGCCGGAGCGGTGGCCCTGCTTCTCGAGAAAAATCCCAAGCTCAGTTATCGGGACGTGAAAGAGATCTTGATGAAGTCGGCGACGCGAGAGAACCTGGCGGGGCAGGATCCGTTCGTGGAAAACAAGGGCGGCTTTTTCTTTAGCCACTCGTTTGGAGCGGGGTTGCTGCACGTTACGGCCGCATTGAAACTGGCGTCCACGTGGTCCAATCTGGGGCCCCTTGTGTCGGCCGGGGGTGAAAGCACCGAGGCCTTAGCCATACCGGACGATGGGTCGCTCGTGACTCGGGACATTGCATTGCCGGACGCGAAAATCCGCGTGGAACATGTCGAGTTCACGTTCACCATCAAGCATGCCAATCGTGGTGATATCTCTGTGGGCATCGTCTCGCCGGGCGGAACCATTGCCGAGGCATCGCCGCGGCCCAATGATGATGGTGCCGACTTTGTCGATTACAAGATGACGACTCCGCGATTCTGGGGCGAACCTGCGGCGGGCGCCTGGAAATTCGCCGCCTTCGATGCTAAGAAGAACGACATCACGGGCGAACTCGTGAAAGTCGAGATCAAGGTTTTCGGCACGGCTCAGTAGAAACATCGCCAATTCCGCAGTTCGTTTCGTTTGGATCGTGCAGGCCTTCCAGACGGATCTCACGCGCATCTCGCCGCTTCTGTTCCCCATCGAGCAGAGTCGGCGCGGATGCGCGGAGGTGCGTATCCATGAGAGCCATCACGGTCTGACGCGTCACCGTTGGGAAAAAGAGTGAATGGGTAACGCGATCAACGGTTCTTCCATACCGTCTCTCGTCTAAGTTTTGGGGAGACAGAAGGTGATCGCGGAGGGAGGAGCGAACGGCAAACTCAAGGGAGGCCGTCACATCCGGCCTGCACAGGGAACCCCAATGCCGGACCTGTTCGTCGCGATCCTGGACCGCAGGGAGTCGAACCAGTGCGTTTCGGAGACAGCCAAGGCAAATTGGACCGCCTCCGGCTCTAGCTAAACGTCAAGCCCGCTGCCGCGGAGCGCCTGCGATAAAGCATTCTGGGAAGTCCGGTTGGCGGGAACGGCGCGAACTCCTGCGAGCTACACTGATTTCAGGTCTGCCATGAATCTTGATCGCATTACTCGCAACCCGAAAACGATGGGAGGTAAACCTTGCGTCCTTGGGACGCGTGACGGTCGGCGCGATTGTAGGTCTCATCGCCTCCGGCCATTCCATAGAGCAGGTTCTAGCTGCGTATCCGCGCATGGAAGAAGCCGACCTGCGCCAGGCGCTATCCCACGCGGCGTGGCGAGTTAAAGAAATTGAAATCCCTCTCACTGCGGCTTGAGACTTCTGATTGACTTCAACCTGAGCCCAACCTGGGTAGAGTACCTGCGGGCTGGCGGTTATGAGAGTACTCATTAGTCGAACTTCGGCCCCGCGGACGCGCTCCTGGTTTGTTGGAGCTTTTCCGCAACCCCTCGCACCGCCCTCCGGCGGCCATTCGGCGCCCCCGGGTCCCCCTTACGCATGGCTCTCCCTCAGCTTCGGAATTCGCAGTAAGTTGTAACGGAATCCGCCTCGGCCTCGTCTACTGAGCCACGCCCCGCGAGCGTTGGCGCCTGGACAATTGGTTGAGCTGCTTCTCAACCCGCAGGCATCTGAGCGTCTATCCAGTCGATGGCAATCCCTTCCGAGGAATCTACACCCATGAAGAACTTTCGTAACGTCGTCTTTACTTTTCTTATGGCGGTGCTGCTCCGCGCCCAGGCGCCGCCACCAGCCGGTTTGGGCCAAGGGTGGAACGGAGAGTTCGACCATGCGGCCCGCCAGTTGGTAGCCTTGGCGGAAGCCACGCCGGCGGACAAGTTCAGCTTCCGCCCGGCTCCCGGCATCCGTTCCACCGCTGAAGTCTACATGCATGTCGCGGTGGGCAACTTCTGGCTCCTGGCGCAAGCCGGGGTGAAGCCCGGAGGACCGCATTGGCCGCAGCAAATCCCGCCCGACGCCGAAAAGAAGATCACCAACAAGGCCGAAGTAGTCCGCTGGCTTAAAGACTCGATGGACGCCGTTCGATCCGGTCAACCGACCGTAGACGCCAGCAAGAAAGTGAAGTTCTTTGGATCCGAAGTCCCCGCCACGAATGTCCTCCTCCGCATCTTGGTCCACAACCACGAGCACATGGGGCAAGCCATCGCCTACGCCCGCATGAGCGGAGTGACGCCCCCATGGTCCGCGAAACCAGGCCGCGACTAACCTTCGCGAACCAAGACAACCAGCGCTCCGTCCTCGTACAGTTGGACAAACTCAGCGGAACTCTTTTCGATCTCGTAAAGCACCTCACAAAATCTCGGCGCCCCCGTTCGGAGATCCCGTTGCTATCCTGTGGCGCAGTCGAAGCCGCACGCCGGCCTACCCCGCCCTACCCCCCTCAATCACCCGCCGGATCCCCGCCAGCACATCCCGATTGTCCCAATACGCAGAATGCGACTCCGGGAACGGCTGGCCATTGTCCACCATAAGATCCTTCACTTTGCCCGGAAATAACGGCGCCGCTTTGTAACTCAGAAAATCGGCTGGATCATAATAATTCTCCCAAGGCGGAAAATGCGACGGTAGGGCCTGCCCAAACTCCACCCCCACCAGAGCATCAATCTCATAGAAGAACCCCGCCTGGGACCCCGCCGTCACCAGAGCCTTTACTCCCGGAACTGCCTGCTCCGCCAACAGGTCAACACAGGCAATCCCACCAAGCGAATGGCACACCACAAAAACCTCGGGCCCCGCAGCGGCCATCCGATCCCGGATAAACTCCCGAATTCTCCCGCCGCGCGACTGGTAGTGAACAATGTCCGCAATCTTGTTGGAGTGTCCATCAAAAACACCCCGCTTATTCTTGCGAACCCATTTCCCGCCGGACCGGGCCGCCACCGACAAAAACAGCCCCACGCCCCAACTCAACAAGCCCAGCGGAGTCCCGCCCAGCGCCGGCACGAGCATCTCCACCAACGCATCCCGAACCGCTCCCACCGGAGAAGGAATACCCTTCTCCTCCCCGCACCGGATCAAACTCGCCACCAGGGCCCGTGCAATCGGCCGCGTGGTATCCAGCCACGAGAGATTCGCCGTCACCAGAATCTGTTCAAACTCCGCCGCCTCCACAACCTGCGCAAACGCTTCGCCCCAGTGATCCTCGAGGCCGAGGCGCCGTAGCGAGTCGACAAACTCCTGGGGGAGCCGCAGATTCTTAGTCCGCGCCACCGCCTCCTCACCGGGCTGCAGGCTGGTCGGCGGAATAGGCGCCCACTCGCCATTCCGGTCCTCGAGCAGCCGCAATTCAAATAGCGGGTCCTGATACAACATCCACCAGCGAGCCTTCTCCACGTCCGCCTGGCTTGGCGGCTTTCCCGGTTGCGATTCCGCGTACTCGGGGATCGACGCCCCGCCCGCCCCCAGCCGCGCGCCCACCGATTCACCCCACAAACAAGGCAGCACCCGATGCTCCGGAAGGTTTCTCTGCAGCTTGGCAATTGCCGCCGCATAGTCGAGTTCCCGGGAACCGGTCCCATGAACAAAAAGTATAGTAGCCAATCGTCCTCCCTTCCCGGCCGGGCTTCGCCCTACGGCTACCACCGGGCCGGGTTGCGCTCTTGTCTTCGGAACCGCCCATCCAGGCAGTTCCAGGCCTGCTGCCCGGAAGGGAAGGGGTGACACACATCCGCCGGTCGTAACCAGCGCATCTCTGGCCCTGGCCCCAACGGCCAGCCTCCCATCCCGCGAACACCGAAACCCGTTGTTGTTGTTCGCATTCTCCGGATCGTTGTTGTTGCGGTTCGACGCCCGCGAGTTCTCCGGATTGTTGTTCCAGCCGCCCCCGCGCACGTTTCCTTGGCCGCAAGCCCTTGGGTCAGTCTACCGCTAAACTCATCGGGCATGGAACAACCCGCCGTCGTCGTCTCCCGCATGTACGATTTCTCTCTTTGGATCATTAACAAGGTCCAGAACTTTCCCCGCTCACAACGCGCGCAGCTAGGCGACCGGCTCGTCTCCGCCGCGCTCGATCTCCTCCTCGCCCTGGTCCAGGCCTCCTACACCTCTGAAAAAGCCAGTCTTCTCGATGCCGCCAATCGCCAGGTCCACATCTTGCGCTACCTCCTCCGCCTGTCGAAGGATTTGCATCTCATCACTCTCGACAGTTACGCCTTCGCCGCCGCCCAGTGCGAAGAAGTCGGCCGCATGGCCGGCGGGTGGCGTAAGCAAATCGGCGGCCGCCTGTGAAACGAATAGCCAGCCTCTGGCCCGGCCTGGCCAGCTTTCAAAACCTGCTCGCCGCCGCCAACACCGCCGCTGCCGGAAAGCGCTCCCGGCCCGATGTGGCGTCGTTCTTCCTTTCCCTCGAACCCAATCTGCTGGCACTTTGCCGGGAGCTGGAAAACAATTCCTATTGTCCGGGTGCTTACCGAACATTCCAGATTCTCGATCCCAAACCGCGGCAGATCTCCGCTGCTCCCTTCCGCGACCGCGTCGTTCACCACGCCCTCACCCGAATCCTCGAACCCGTCTGGGAACGTCGCTTCCTCCCGGATTCCTTCGCTTGCCGCAAGGGCTTCGGCACCCACCTCGCCATCGAACGGGCGCGGGCCGCCGCCCGGGATCATCCCTACGTCCTGAAATGCGACATCCGGAAATATTTCGCTTCCATGGATCACGACATCCTGAACCAGCAACTGGCCCGCGTCATCAAGTGCCGCCGCACTCTCGCTCTCGCCGCCACCATCATCGCCGCCTCCAACCCTCAGGAACCAGTTGATTGGTATTTTCCCGGCGACCATCTGTTTACTCCCTTTCAGCGCCGTCGCGGCCTGCCGCTCGGCAATCAGACCTCGCAGTTCTTCGCCAATGTCTATCTCGATCCCTTGGATCATTTCATCCGCCGCCAGCTGAAACCGGGCCAATATGCCCGGTACGTCGATGATTTCGTCCTTTTCGGCCGCTCTCACACCGAACTTGCCGGCATGCGGCAAGCCATTGAGGAATTTCTCATCGCCTACCGCCTCCAAATCCATCCCCGCAAAAGCCGCGTCTATCCCATTGCCGATGGCTTCACTTTCCTGGGCTGGCGGATCTTCCCCTCCCACGCTCGCCTCGTCAAACCGAACGTCAAACGGTTCCGCGCCCGCCTCCGACAACTTCAGCATGACTATCGCCACGGCCGTTTGGACTGGGACGAGGTAAACCATGCGGTGCAAAGCTGGATCGGCCACGCGAGCCACGGCAACACTTGGCGCCTGCGAGAAAGGATCTTCGACGATTTCCCCTTCGGCCTCGCCCGGGCGGTTTCGGGCGAGGAAGAGGGTTAGGGCTAAAAATTTCCCAGGGGCTGCGCCCCTGACCCCGCCTGCTCACGGCGTTCATAAGCTCCCGGAAATGGAAAGGGGGAAAGGAAAAAGAAAAAAGTGCTAAAAGCCTTCCCGCGCACACCGAAACCCGTAGTAGAAGTACGCATACTCCGGATCGACGTAGTCGCGGTACGACGCCCGCGAGCCCTCCGGATCGCCGAACCAGCCGCCCCCGCGCACGACTCGATACTCCCCAGAGCGCATCCCCTGGGGATCGTTGGCAAATCCCGGCCCATAGTCGCCATACCAATCCGCCGTCCACTCGAATACGTTCCCCAACATGTCGTACAAACCGTACGCATTCGGCTGTTTCGTACGCACCCGATGGCGGTCCTGACCTGCGTTACCGCCGTGCCAGGCGATGTCATCCAACACGCCATAACGGGTGCCGCTGGTTCCGCCCCGCGCCGCGTACTCCCATTCCGCCTCTGTGGGCAGCCGGCTGCCAGCCCATTCACAATAATCCTTCGCATCCCCCCAAGTCACTGCTGCAACCGGCAAAAGCTTGTCTCTATCGGTCTTCTGCTTCAGCCCTTTTTCCTCGGCAAACCGGTTGAAATTGGCTACCGTCACCTCCGTTTCCGCGATGAAGAAGTTCTTAGAGATCCGCACCTCATGGGCTGGTTTTTCATCGTCTGCACAATCGGTATCGCCTGGGGAACAACCCATCAGAAACGTTCCGGCCCGAATCTGCAAATATACCTCCCGCCACTCGCCTGCCTGAGTCTGCATCGCGACGGTATGGCGAACCCCTGTCTCCGTCGCGTACTTTCGGTTACGGCCCAGCCAATCCTCTGCGATCACCGTGGCTCCCACCATCGCTGCCCCCACCGCCAGGACAGCCCCCACCCGGATCCCCGTGCGGATGCCGAATAGCGAGACGCCATGTTCATAGAGCCGTCGCGTCAGCGCCGCGGGCAACAGGAACTCCAACCGCGAACCGCCATGCGCGCTGTCGATGGTCCGCAGCACCACGGCATCCCGCGCCCCCGATGCCCCCGCTTCCCGCCGCAGCCATTTCCGCAACCGGTGCCAGCGCTCCGCCACTTCTGCGGCCAGCCACGCCCGGTTGTAGTCCATCGTCAGGCGTCGCCGCTCCCCGGCCGCGCTCTCCTCTGCGATCCTCGTGCCGTCCAGGATCTGGAGAATCTCCTGCCGCACGGCCCGCTCTTCGGTCTCGGTCAACTTGCCCGCCAGAAGAACACGCCAATCGTCCGGCATCCAACCGCGTCGGAACCACTCGAGACTCCCTAACCGCAGCCAGTTTGTCTCAGTCCGGATCGGCTCAGCCAATCCTTCTTGCAGGACGGCGATGCCTGCCAAGTGCATCGTCAGGTCCCATTGCAACTCGGGATACACCGCACAGGCGCACACCCAGCGGAACCCAGCCTTGCCCAGGTAGTCGCGTAACTCTTGCGCGGCCTCATCATTGGCCCGGCTCCAGCGCTCCGCCTCCTCCCATCCCCACGGGATCGGCTCCTCGACCGGTGGGGTGCTTGGCCCCCAACGCATGGCGAGCCGGCGAATCCCTTCCCCGGTGGCTGGCTCCATATCGAAGGTGGCCGCCAGTATTCGTTCCCGGTCGCCCCATGCGGTCCGGTCCGGCGACGGGGTCAGGATCGCCCGGCGCTCCCAGGCCCCCAGCGCCTTCTTCACCCACGGAGCCAGTTCGCCGGTCGCCGGATGGCGCAGGCGCTCCCCGTCCGTTGCCAACAACAGGCGTGCGGACCAGTACCGGCCTTGTAGTTCGGCCAAGTCGATGGCCCTGCCATCCACGGCGCTTTCGCAGTACCGCGGATCTCCGCGAAAGGACTAGACCGCAACCGGCAAACGGAGCCGCTGCAGAGCCACCGCCAACTGATCATAGACCGCCGCCTGATGATCCTGCGCCGAATGCCGGTCTATCAACAGCAAATACGTCGGCTCTCGGTGCTCCGGCCGGTAGCGGAGTTGTGGATAACCACCCGCCAAAACCGTCGCCTGTACTGTACGCCGCACGTCCAGCCGCCGCCCCGGCCCTGGTTCCCGCTGCAGCAGCAGCCGGTTTGCCGTCCGCACGAGCGGCGCCGAGAAAAAGGGCACTTCCCAAGCCGGCAGCTCCAGGGCAATCTGGAACGGCGGCGTGGCCGCCCGTCGGCTGGAGCGCTGCAGAATCATCCGCCGCCGCCGCCAGCGGAGCAACTCATACGCGCCCCATAGGGCAATTCCCACAGCCGCCGCTACAAGGATCTCCGTCCGGTGCGCTCGCCACCAGATTACCGCGGCCGGCTCTGGCAATGGGACGCTAATGACCGTCGCCTCTTCCGTCACCGTCTGCTTCCGTATTGTGACGACACGCGACGGTTTTACTTCGATTTTTTTCTCAGGATTTGGAAAGGGGCGAGAAGGCAGCCAGTATGCGCCTGCCCACGCGACGGACGCCACCATCACCAGCGCCGCCAACCAGTAAACCCACTCGCGCTCCCACCACCGCGGTAGTGGCACTGGGGTCTCCCTCTCCGTTAGCTCGGGTTTGGCCGACAAGCCCACCTTCCGCCACCAATTGCTATAAATTCGTCCGAACTCGGCCTGCTGCGCGGGACTGGTGGCAAAAATCGGACAAAGCACGAGACGCAACTCTTCCGGGGTGCGGCACTCCTGGCCGATGGTTTGCAGGACGGCCTGCAAGCTGAGTTGGACGTCCGTCCCCACTGCAAAGCCGTTTGCTGCCAACTCGTTGCAAAGGGCGGCAAACGGCAGTCCGGAATTCGCGCTTTCCCCGCGATCTGCCATGGGTTTAGCCCTTCGGCAGCCTCGGCAACAGTTTTTCCAAATCTTCCTTGGTTTTGGCCAGCAGACCGGCACTCAACAGCACGATCTCGGCCTGTCCGGGCTGCAGGTTCCGAATATCAATCTGCTGGTCTTTAAGCAATTGCGCCCAATCCAGCAGTTCTGATGTTCCTGGATGTTTCTGGAATCCGCCGCGATCGCGCGTCTGG
>JBBQRA010000047.1:0-29108 GCA_038215275.1 Bryobacterales bacterium
CGGACCTCGCCACTGCGGCCAATTGGAATCGGCGGCCATCAGCGCGCCGGCAGTTAAAAGGAGTAGCAACACCATGACCCACAGTCTAATACCCCTTGCAGATGTCCGGGTAAACTAGGGAGGAATGGTAATGCTTCGCCTCGGCCTGCTCTTTCTTCTTTCTCTTCCTTTCGCTTCCGCCCAGCGCCCGCTGACGGGCTCCGCGAAGATCCAACTTTCGCTCGAACGGCTGCAAACCGTCGGGAACGTGCTGATGATCGCGGCGCACCCCGATGACGAAAACACCGCGCTGCTGGCCTATTTCGCCCGGGGACGCCAAATGCGGACCGCTTACCTCTCACTCACGCGCGGGGAGGGCGGCCAGAATCTCATCGGCAGCGAACAGGGCGAGTTGATGGGGGTCATCCGCACGCAGGAACTGCTTGCCGCGCGCCGCATCGACGGAGCGGAACAATTTTTCTCACGCGCCATCGACTTCGGTTTCTCGAAAACCGCCGCGGAGACCTTAGCAAAATGGGACCGCGAAAAAGTCCTCAGCGACGTCGTCTTCACCATTCGCACGTTCCAGCCCGACGTCATCGTCCTGCGCTTCTCCGGCACCCCTCGCGACGGTCATGGCCAACATCAGGCATCGGCCATCCTCGGGAGGGAGGCGTTCGCCGCTGCCGCCGACCCAGCCCGCTTTCCGGAACAGAAGCTCAAGCCGTGGAAGGCCAAGCGCCTGCTGTTGAACGTGCCGTCCTTCACCCCGCAGATGCAGGCCGAAGCGGAGAAGATGCCGAACAAGATCGGGCTCGACCTCGGCGTCTATGACCCCATCACCGGCCTCTCGTTCGGCGAGGTCGCCGCCATCTCCCGCAGCCAGCACCGGAGCCAAGCTATGGGTGCCCGCGAAGACCGCGGATCGCAGAAGAACTACTTCGTCAACATCGCCGGCGACCCGGCGGCCAACGACCTGCTGGAAGGCGTCGATACGACATGGGCCCGCGTGCCCGGCAGCGCCGAAACTGCGAATCTGCTCGCCCAAGCCAAGGCGGAATACAACCCGCGCCAACCGCATACCATCGTGCCCACTTTGCTCGCCGCCCGTGAGACTATGGCGAAGCTCGATCATCCGGCCGTGGCCGAAAAGCTCCGCATTCTCGATGAGACCATCGCCGACTGTCTGGGTCTTTTTATCGACGCGAGCGCCGACAAGTTTTATGCCGTGCCCGGCGCGCCGCTCGGCGTGCGTCTCCTTGCCGTCAACCGGTCGCCCGTGGCTGTTCAATGGAACGGCGTGACCATTCAAGAGACGCAGACGGTGAACAAGCCGCTGGCTCAAGGCGTCAACGAGGTCGTAGCAGCCACCGTCAACGTGCCGGCGACGCAACCCTTTACCCGCCAATATTGGCTCGCCAAGCCGAAACTCGAGACGATGTATGCCATCGACGATCAGACCGTCCTTCGCGATGCCGAGCAGCCGGCCGCACTGTACGCCAAGTTCCAACTTACCGTGGCCGGCCAGCCACTCGAACTCACCCGGCCCGTTTGGCATCGCTACACGGATCGTATCTATGGCGAACTCACCCGGCCCTTGGTCTTCACGCCGCCCGCCACGGTTTCACTAAGCGAAAAATCGTTCCTGTTCGCTGATACGAAGCCGCGTGAGGTTGCCGTGCAGATCACCGCGATGCAGCCGAAAGCCAGCGGGGTGGCGCGTCTCCGCGTTCCCGCCGGCTGGTCCGTCCAACCTCCCGTGCAGCCGTTCTCGCTCGCCGACGCCGCCGAGCAGACCACCGTAAAGTTCCAGGTAACACCGCCCTCGGGCGAGTCGGTGGCGTCCATCAGCGCGTCGGTCGAACTGGGCGGACGCGAGTACGCGTTGTCGATGTTGTCGGTGGAGTATCCGCACATCGCGCCGCAGGCTGTCTTTAGTGAGGCTTCGGCGAAAGCCGTGCGCGTCGACGTGCAAACGCTCTCGCGCAAGATCGGTTATGTGATGGGAGCCGGCGATGAGGTGCCGCAGGCGCTGCGCCAGATGGGTTCCGACGTCACGCTGCTCTCGGCGAACGATCTGGCCGCTGGTGATCTGAAGCAGTTCGACGCCATCGTCACCGGGGTCCGCGCGTTCAACACGCGGGCGGATCTCCGCGCCAACATTCAGCGCGTCTACGATTTTGCCGCCGGCGGCGGAACGGTCGTCGTGCAGTACAACGTGGTCGAAGGCGGCTTCTGGGGAGGCAATCCCAAGATCCTCGACAAGGCCGGCCCCTTCCCCTTCACGACCTCCAACGAGCGGGTGACCGTGGAGGACTCGCCCGTTGAGTTCCTGTCGACGCATCCGCTGATGCAGAAGCCGAACCGGATTACGAACAAGGATTTTGAAGGCTGGGTGCAGGAGCGCGGACTCTACTTCGCTTCGAGCTTCGATGATCGCTACACCAGCCTTTTCACGATGAATGACCCCGGCGAGAAAGCATTGCGAGGCGGTACACTATATGCTCCTATTGGCAAGGGTGCCTACGTCTTCAGTCCGCTCAGCTGGTTCCGTCAGTTGCCGAACGGCGTGCCCGGCGCCTTCCGGATCTTTGCCAATCTCCTCTCCGCGGGAAAACCATGATTGATGAACCGCCACCGATTCTCGGTACCTGGCTTCGGCTCTATACCGCCGTCCTGGTCTATCTTGTCGTCCTGATAGCTCTGTTCTACTGGTTCGGCCAGGCCTGGACATGAGATTTTTTGATTGGGTCGTCCTACTCCTCACACTCGGCGGCGTGATCTTCTACGGGCTCTGGCGAGCTCGCGGCAGCAATACAACGGACAAGTATCTCCGCGCCGGCCGGACGATGCCGTGGTACGCCATGGCGCTCTCGATTATGGCGACGCAGGCTTCCGCCATCACTTTCATCTCTACGACCGGCCAAGCCTATGTGGATGGCATGCGCTTCGTGCAGTTCTATCTCGGCTTACCCATCGCGATGGTGATCCTCAGTGTCACGGCTGTGCCGATCTTTCATCGGGCCAACGTTTACACCGCTTATGAGTATCTGGAGCAGCGCTTCGACAGCAAAGTGAGGCTGCTGGTTAGCATCCTCTTCCTGATCCAACGCGGGCTTGCCGTCGGCTTAGCCTTGTCCGCGCCCGCCATCGTGCTGACGGTTATCCTCGGTTGGTCCGCGGAAGTGACGACGGTCTTCATGGGTGTCACGGTGATCATCTACACCGCCATGGGCGGCGTGAAGGCCATCACGTGGACAGACTTCTACCAGATGCTCATTATGATGTTCGGGCTCGCCGTGGCGCTGGTGACCGCCATCTGGCTGCTGCCTACCGAAGTTGGATTTCTCGGGGCGCTCGAAGTGGCGGGTGGGGCAGGGAAGATCAACCCTATCGTCACCGCCTTCTCCTGGAACGATCGCTACAACCTGTGGAGCGGCATCTTCGGAGGTATGTTTCTGGCGCTGTCCTATTTCGGTTGCGACCAAAGCCAGGTGCAGCGCTATCTCACCGGCAGTTCCATCACGCAGAGCCGTCTGAGCCTCCTGTTCAACGCCGTGGCGAAGTTGCCGATGCAGTTCGTGATCCTGCTCACCGGCTGTATCGTGTTCGCCTTTTTCACCTACAACCAGCCGCCCCTGCTTTTCCAGAAGCACGCCCAATCGAGCATCGAGAAAGCGGCCGAGTATCCGGAACTGAAAGCCCGCTACGATGCGGCCTTCGCCAAGCGCCGCGCGGCGGCAGAAAACATCTCCCGGGACAAGACCGCCTATCAGGAAGCGGCGGCCGAGTTCGAAGTTGTCAGGAAAGATGGTTCCCTCCTCGCCGAGCGCGTGCTTGGCGAGAAGGGCTTTAACGACACGAACTACATCTTCCTCAACTTCGTGACCACCTATTTGCCAGTGGGGCTGGTGGGTCTCGTCATCTCCGCCATTCTCGGCGCAGCCATGTCCACCATTGCCGGCGAAATCAATTCCCTGGCTACGGTGTCCATCGTCGACGTGTATCGCCGCTATCTCAACAAGAATGCCCACGACCAGCACTACCTGTGGGCGGCGCGCTTCGCAACTGCCTTTTGGGGCATCTATGCCGTCGTCACGGCGCAGTTCGCGCGGAACATGGGTTCGCTCGTCGAAGCCGTGAACCTGCTGGGTTCGTTTTTCTACGGCGGCATTCTTGGCGTCTTCGTCCTGGCGATGTACACGAAGCGCGTCGGCCCGTGGGCGGCCTTTATCGGCGTGCTCGCCGGGGAGGCGGCGATCTTCACGCTGCACTTTAGCGGGATGGCGTCGTTCCTTTGGTACAACGTCATCGGGTGCCTCGTGGTGATCGCCGTCGGCCTCGGCCTATCGTTCGTCGAAAAGAAACAGCCGGCTTAAACCTGCATCGTAGCCACGTCAACGTGGCTGCGATGCCCTTCCACCACCACGATGCCGCTTTCGGTGACGTGATAGCGTTTGGCATCCTGCTCCAGGTCATAGCCAATCGTGGCGCCTTCCGGCACGCGCACGTTCTTATCGAGAATCGCCCGCTTGATCTTCGCCCGCCGCCCAATGTCGCAGTTGTCGAAGACAATGGAATCTTCAATCATCGCCCCGGCATGAATGCGGCAGCCCCGGCCGATCACGGAGTTCTTGACTGAGCCCCCTGAAAGAATCGTGCCGCCGGCGACGATCGAGTCAATCCCCACGCCGCGCCGTCCCTCTTCATCGAAGGTGAACTTGGCGGGCGGATCTTCGTAGCCCGCGGTGCGGAGTCGCCATTCGCGGTTGTAAAGATTTAGCTCCGGGTTTACCGAGCGCAGGTCCATATTGGCTTCGTAGTAGGCCTCGAGCGTGCCGACGTCCCTCCAGTACGACTGCAATCCCGGTGGGTCGCCCGGAATTTTGTTGGTCTGGAAATCGTAAGCAAACATCTCGCTGCGGCCAATTAGTGAAGGGAGGATGTCCCGGCCAAAGTCGTGTGAAGAGGCTTCGTTCTCCGCGTCTGCGTATAGTTCGCGCAGCAGCAGTCCGGTCGAGAAGACGTAGTTGCCCATCGACGCATACACTTGGTCGGGCTTGCCAGGGATCGTCGGCGAGTTCGGGTTCTTTTCGTGGAAGCCCTGAATGCGCCCGTCCGGGCTGGCTTCGATCACGCCAAA
Source organism: Bryobacterales bacterium (assembly GCA_038215275.1). Taxonomy (GTDB): domain Bacteria; phylum Acidobacteriota; class Terriglobia; order Bryobacterales; family Bryobacteraceae. The sequence goes on from JBBQRA010000047.1 coordinate 5,123, forward strand.
CTCGCTTGCGTATTGCTTATCCACTGGGATTGCGGCCACGGTGGCCTGCGCCCGCTTCTGCTCGTGGAACTCAATCATGTCGCGGATGTTCATCCGGTAAATGTGATCCGCGCCGAAGATCACAACTAAGTGCGGATCGGCCTGCTCGATCAGGTTGATGTTCTGGTATACGGCGTCGGCCGTGCCGCGGTACCAATTCTCGCCGGCCGAGCGCATCTGCGCCGGCACCGGAATCACGAAGTGATTCTTCAGCAGTCCGCTGAACTCCCAACCGTCCCGGATGTGCTGGAGCAGGGACTGGCTCTTGAACTGGATCAGGACGTAGGTTGAGTAGACGCCCGAGTTCACCAGGTTACTGAGCACGAAATCTATGATTCGGTAGCGGCCCCCAAACGGCACCGCCGGCTTTGCGCGTTCCTTGGTCAGCGGATAAAGGCGGGTGCCTTTACCTCCAGCCAATACAAACGCTAGGACTCGTAGTTGCATGAATTCACGCTCCCGCCGGAACCGTTACGCGTTCCAGCAAATTGATAAAGAAAAACGACTGCATTACTTTTATCCAACCACGTTCGCTGACGCAAGTTGGTCTTGTGCGCCGGGCGCTACACTGTCATCCAAGATGAGCCTCTCCTGGGTCCGTACCTATTGCCTGAAGCTGCCTGGCGCCAATGAAGAAGTTAAGTGGGAGCATCTGGCCTATTGTATCGGCGGAAAGATTTTCGCCATTCAAACACTAGAGCCAGACACCGTCGCCCTGTCCTTCAAATGCACGCCGGAAACCTTCGTGGAAATCACCGAACGCCCGTTCCTTTTCCAGGCGCCCTATTTCGCGCGGGGCCAGTGGGTGGCTCTCGAACGCACGGATGTCCTGCCGCGCAAAGAACTCGAACCGCTGCTCCGCACCGCCTACGAACTCGTCCTGGCGAAACTGCCCAAGAAGATGCAGGCCGAGTTGACAGCAAAGATGCCGTGACCTCGAAGAGGCCGAGAATTGGCGCCGAATGCCGGCAGCGATGGGGTGGGTGCTCGGTCCCCATGACCGCCCTCCGGCGCGACTAGCGCCGAGTGATAATGGTAACTCCCTATGCGACTTGCCGTTATTGGACTTGGATTTATGGGCAGCACCCATCTGAAGGCGCTGCAGAATCTTCCCGGCGTCGAGCTCGCCGCCGTCGTCAGCAACGACCCAAAGAAACTCGCAGGCGACCTCAGCGCCATTCAAGGCAATCTAGGCGGACCCGGCGAAGTCCTCGACTTCTCGAGTGTCAAACAGTATCGGACACCCGAGGAAGCTTTCGCCGATCCCACCATCGACGCCGTCGATCTTTGTCTGCCGACCGATCTCCACGCGCCGCTCTCGATCGCCGCCCTCCGCGCCGGTAAGCACGTCCTGGTTGAAAAGCCGATGGCCCTCGACCTCGCCCAATGCGACGAGATGATCGCCGAAGCCGAGAAGTCCGGCCGCGTCCTGATGACCGCGCAGGTCCTCCGCTTCTTCCCGGCCTATACCGCCCTCCGCGCCCAACTCACCAGCGGCCACCTTGGCCAAGTGCGCTCGGCGCTCTTCCGCCGTCGCTGCGCCGCGCCCTTCTGGAGCCAGTGGCTCAAGAACTCTACTCAATCCGGCGGCGGCGTGTTCGACCTCCTCATCCATGACATCGACATGTGCCTGCACCTGTTCGGCATGCCCGAAGCCGTCAGCGCCACCGGATACGAAAATCTCGAAGCCGGCATCGACTTCATCAACGCGACACTTCACTATGCCGATATCCCTTCCGTCATCGTCACTGGCGGCTGGCACCATCCCAAGTCCTACCCCTTCTCGATGGAATACACCGTCTCCGCTGACGGCGGCACCATCGATTACTCCACCGACATTCGCCCTCCCACGCTCTACAAGTTCGACGGCGAAAAAGAAGCGCTCGACCTCGAAACTATGGATGGCTACGCGGCTGAAATTCAGTACTTTGCCGACTGCGTCAACGAAGGCAAGCAGCCGTTGATCTGTTCGCCCCGCGATTCGGCCAACGCCGTACATCTTGCCCACGTCATGCTGGCCTCCCGCATCGCAGGCGGCCAAAGGCTCACCCTCTAATCTGTATGCTGACGAGTTACTTCCGGCTACTGCTTCGCATTCTCTCCGGGACCATCCTGCTGCTCGGCGCCATCATCGCCATCGGCTATTCCCTGAACGAGAAGCACACCGCCACGGGCGAAACTGCGCTGGCGGCCCCGCCGGAAGCGGTCTGGTCCACCATCACCGATTTTTCAAATGCCGCCAACTTCCGCTTCCAACTCTCCCGCGTCGACGTCCTGCCCGCGCAGAACGGACTGCCCGCGTGGCGCGAGGTGGAGCGGAATGGCGAATCGATCTCGTTCGCCGTCACCGAAAGCAAACCCCCGGCGAAGCTGGTCGTCAAGATCACCGGCGACGATCAGCCTTTCGGCGGAACCTGGACGTATGAGCTAACACCCTCCGGCCCCGGAACCCGCATCCGGATTACGGAGAACGGCGAGATCTACCACCCCATCTACCGGTTCGTCTCGCACCTGTTCCTCAATCAAGCGTCGACCATTGAAGAGTATCTGCACGCACTCGAAACCAAGCACGGCAAGGGCTAGCAACCCGGCCGGCCGGGAATCGTCACCGGTTTCGTTTAACCACCGTCGACGATCAGGTGGTAGGTCCCGGCAAAGATAACCTGCAGTTCCAGACAGCCGTTGGCTGGCACTTCCCGGTTCGTGAGGTCGTATAGGTTTTGCTTAGGCGGAGCCGCGACCGGCGCCAGCTTGCCCCTACGCCTCTGCTTGTACAGTGAGCCGGGCTCCAGGCAGGGTGCTGAACACATGGCGCCCGTCCGTACCGGTGCGCTCCTCAAACGATTGGCCTGCGGGTGTCGTCAGCCGGACCATCACCCTTTCGAGCGGCTCTCGCGTCAACGCGTGCCGGATAGTCCCGCGCAACGAGGCGGCGTCAGCCGCGAAGGAAATCGCCAACAGGATGATAGTGAGTTTCACTGTCCTAAGTCGAGGCCCATTTCGGCCAGATCCTTTCGGCTAAGTTGTACCAAAGCCGCGGTGCCGGTTGCACCTTCCGCAATCTCCACCTTCGTCATCTTCGCCTCCAGCTTCTCAATCGTCTCCTTCGATTTCGGTCCATCGAACTGCGACTCCTCGACGGCCAGCAGACGGTACTTGCCCGGCGGGAGACCGGAAAAGGTAAATGTCCCCTCTTGGTCGACGGGGGCGATCGGTTGGGACCCCGGCAGCATCATGAACATCCGTTCGGGAAACGGGAGTCCCTCGGGGAGTAAGATCACGCGTCCCGGCGCCTGCTTTTCGGACTCCCGCTTGACAGAGCCCGTCAACTTCCCCGGCTTGGTGCCCAGCACGATTTCCAATTCGGTGGCGCCACTCGAAAAGTCCACCCCTGCTGCCGTCGCTTCCTTGTCCCCCACCACGATTCTCTTCACGTATGTGTTCGGAGGCGCACGGAAATTAATCTGATACGCCAACCGGCCCACGTCAGTCAGAGTGAAGCCCCCGGTTGGGTCGACGCGGCCCATCGCCATTCCCATCCCGCCTTCCGCCGGGAAAAGAGAGATCGACAGGCCCTCCATCGGAGCTTCGCCCTCACCGTCCACCCGGATCTTTCCCTGTACGGTGAGTGGCGGCTGCACCTGCAGAGTCACATTTTCGACATCCTCCTGCGTCACGGTAATCGGCATCCGTCCTAACTCCGCAGCTCTTGCGTTGCCAAAAGCAATTAAGGAGAGGTGATAGTCGCCGGGGCTCGCGCCGGCAATCTCGAAGCTGCCATCGGGCTTCACGTTGCCCTGCGACCCGCCCCAGCGGAATGAGGTGACCTGCCCGGCCCCCGGCGTCCGCCGCGCCATCAGACTCACGTAGGTATTTTGATCGCGCGGCCAGGATCCCACCACCCGGCCGCTCACCCGGAACACCGAACCCCGCCGCAGCCTGATCTGCGCCGGAGCGCTCGTCTGGCCCGCTTTCAGTTCAATCGGCGTGGCGCTCAAGAATTCCGCGGCGCTGGGATAGAACGTCGCCAGGTAGCCCAGCTTGCCACTCGGCGCTCCCATCGATTGCCGTTGGGCGACCAAGTAGTATCTCCCTGGCATCAAGCCCGCTATTCGGAACTCCCCCAAGTCGTTCGTCGAACTACCCTGCTGCGGCGCCAACTGGCCATTTCGCGGGACCACCACCTGCACCGTCGCCTGCTCAATGGGTTCTCCGTCCTCGTCTACCACCCCCCCCGACAATCACAGATTGTGGCTGCACGTAGAGAGTCATCTTGTCGAGATTGGCGCCCGGCCTCACGGAAAAGGGGGCCATGGGCGCCCTCGATTCCTTCGAGGACAATGGCATGCGGAGATACCCGGCCTTCTCCACCGTCACCATATAGCTCCCGGCTGGCACGTCCGGAAAGCTGTACTTACCTTCCGCGTCACTGCTCGCCCAGAGGACCGCCGGCGCCGGCCCCGCGTTGTTTCCCCGCAGTGAGACGCTCACCTTGGTCACCGGCTCTCCGGTCGCCGCATTTTCAATGGTTCCAGTTACAGACAGCGGCTTCTGCGCCAGCAGAGCGCCGGAAAGGAGAATCAGAGCAAAATATCTCATCCTGCCCCAGACTGTATCAGAATTAATTCCCGGATTCGAGATTTTTCTGAGTTACAAGCGTGAGAGTCACTGTAACATTTTCGCCCTCGGCCACCTTCACTTTCTCGAACTTACCCTGCACTTTCCGCTGATTCTCCGCGTCCATCTCGTTCACCATCTCGGCCGTCTCCAGAGCTACCGCCCGATAATCGCCCGGCGCCAGGCCGCCCAACGTAAAGCCGCCCCGCTCGTTGATCTGCGCCACCAGCCGCGCATTCGGGTTCGCCCCCATCATCCACACCACCCCGGAAGCCGCCTCCTTCACCTGCCCGTTCACCGTTGCCGGCTTCGTCCCCAGCAGGATGTTCATCGGCGCCACGGCTTCCGCCGCCGTCAGGTCCAGGCCGGCCAACAGCACCTCCTGTCCTCCCACCGTTATTGACTTCACGTAAGTGCCCTGCGGCGCGGTCACGGTAATCGGAAAGTGATCCCGCCCCACCCGCCGAAGCGAAAAGCTGCCATCCGGCTTCACTGCCGACTGCGACATGCCCGGCCCGCCCCCGAAACCGCCGCCCCCGCCAAGCGCGATCCGCGTACTCCCCAGATTCACCTGGCTCTCAGCGTCCGTCCGGATCTGCCCGCTGATCTCGAGCGGGGCGCCGGCGTAAAGCACCACATTATCGAGCCGCGTGTCGCCCAATTCCACATTCGTCCGACCCACCGTCACCGGCGGCCCCTGGGCGAACTGCACCACCTGCAGCGTATAGGACCCCGGCGGGAGACCTGCCGTCTCAAACGCTCCATCCGGTCTCACCCGGCCGCCCCCTCCCGCGAACCCGCCCCGAAACCCCGTCATCATTCCGGTCCCTCGCGGGGTCACCATAACCTGATATCCCTCACGTCCAGACGTCTTGGCCATCCCTTCCACGCGGCCCCGAATCCGTTGCATCGTCGTCCGGCGCAGCGGAATCGTCAATCCCGTCACATCCTGGCCCGCGGTCAGCACCACCGGCGCCGCGCTGCTCTCGTCCCGCGCCGAAGGGTAGTAAGTCGGCGGATACCCATACTCCTGCGTTGCGCCGGGTGTAACAAACGTCCCTTCCCGCCGCGCCATCACAAAGTAACGTCCCGGCGGCACCCCCGCCAGCCGGAACTCGCCCAGATCATTCGTTGCCCCGGCCAGCACCTGTCCCCGTCGCGCGGTCGCTCCCCGCGCCGAAATCAGCGAGACAAACGCCCGTTCCACCGGGTCTCCGTCCTCGTCCACCACCTTGCCCGTCACCACGCTCTGCGGGTTCATCCGGATCTCGATCCCGGTCATCGCCTGCCCGGCTTCCACCTTCACGGGCGTCTGATAGGTCCCACGCAAAAAACCCGTCCGCGTGGACGAAATCCGGTACTCGCCCGGCTGCACTTGCGGGATGCGAAACGCGCCGTCGCTTCCCGTCGTACCCTGTACGGTCGTCCGCTGCATCGTCAGGGTTACGACCGCTTTTCGCACCGGCTCGCCCGTCAAGCCATGTACCACCCGCCCGCTCACCGCACCAGGTTTGGGCGCCTCCTGGCCAATGCCGAAAGAAAGGGCGAAAGAAAGGCAAAACAGAAGCAAACTTACGGGTCGCATCTTTCTTAGAATACAGGACTTATGCCCGTCGGATCTGTTATCATAGGTCAAGTTTTGTAAGGAGCTTCATTTGGCCGACGAACAGAATCCAAATCCACCAGCCCCCGGCGCGAACAATTCCAATCTAATCCCCGTAAACATTGAAGACGAGATGCGCAAGTCGTATCTCGACTACGCGATGTCCGTCATCATCGGACGCGCATTGCCCGACGTTCGCGACGGCTTGAAACCGGTGCATCGCCGCATCCTGTACGGCATGAGTGAACTGGGGCTCAATTACAACCGGCCCACGCGCAAATCCGCCAAGATCGTCGGAGAAGTGATGGGTAAGTTCCATCCCCACGGCGACAGCGCGATCTACGACGCTCTTGTGCGCATGGCCCAGCCCTTCTCGATGCGCTACCCGCTCGTCGACGGCCAGGGCAATTTCGGTTCAGTGGACGGCGACCCGCCCGCCGCCATGCGGTACACCGAAGCCCGGCTCACCAAGATATCGGCGACCATGCTCGACGATATCGACAAAGAGACCGTCGACTTCCGGGCCAACTACGACGACAGCGAACACGAGCCGGAAGTGCTTCCCGCCCGCGTGCCGAACCTGCTCATTAACGGCAGCTCCGGCATCGCCGTCGGCATGGCGACCAACATTCCGCCGCATAACATTCGCGAAATCATCGACGCGACCATTCTGCTCGTCAATACTCCCAGCGCCGGCCTCGCCGAAGTGCTCGCGATCGTTCCCGGCCCCGACTTTCCCACCGGCGGCTTTATCCTCGGCCGGGCGGGCATCCTCGACGCCTACACCCGCGGCCGTGGCTCCATCAAGATGCGCGCCAAAGCCGACGTCGAAAAGTCGGGCAAGGACCGCGAAGCCATCGTCGTCACCGAACTCCCCTACCAGGTCAACAAAGCCCGCATGATCGAGGCTACCGCCGGCCTCGTCAACGAAAAGAAAATTGAAGGCATCTCAGAAATCCGCGATGAGTCCGATCGTGACGGCATGCGGATCGTCTTCGAGCTCAAGCGGGGCGAGCAGGCCGATATCGTGCTGAACAATCTGTACAAGCACACGCAGATGCAGACGAACTTCGGCGTCATCATGCTCTCGATCGTCAACGGCCAGCCGCGGGAACTCGGCATCGTCGACATGATCAAGCGGTTCATCGATCATCGTGTCGAAGTCGTCCGCCGGCGTACGAACTACTTACTGCGCAAAGCCCGCGAACGCGAACACATCTTGCTCGGCTTCCGCCGCGCACTGCAGAATCTCGATCAGGTCATCGCCATCATCCGCGCCTCGCGCAATCCGCGCGAAGCCCGCGACGGCCTGATGGCCTTCATCACCCCCGAAGAGGCCGCCGCCTTCGCCGCGCTCGTCGACGCCACGGGCCCCCAGTTCAGCGAACGCCAGGCCCAAGCCATCATCGAACTCCAACTCCAGCGCCTCACCGGCATGGAGCAGGACAAGATTATGGCCGAACTCGAAGAGATCCAGAAGATGATCGGCGAATACCTGGAAATCCTCGGCTCCGAGAAGAGGCTGAAGGAAGTCATCACCGATGAGCTCAAGGAGATGCGGAAGGACTTCGGAGACGAACGCCGGACGCAGATCATTGAAGACACCGGCGAGATCATGCTCGAGGATCTGATTCAGGAAGAGGACGTCGCCATTACTGTTACACGCGGCGGCTACCTGAAGCGGACCGCCGCTGATACCTACCGCCGGCAGACGCGCGGCGGCAAAGGCCGCATCGGCATGACCACGCGGCAGGAGGATGTTGTTGAGCACCTCATCATCTCCTCGACCCATAACTACCTCCTGATCTTCACCACCAAGGGCCGCCTCTACTGGCTCAAGAATTATGTGATTCCGGATTCGGGCACCGCCTCCAAGGGCAAGCATATCTCCAGCCTCATCAACCTGCAGCCGGACGAGGGCGTCAAAGCCTTCCTGCCCGTGAAAGAGTTCACGGCCGGCAAGTATGTCATCATGGTTACCCGCAACGGCGTCATCAAAAAGTGCGAACTCACGGAGTTCGATAACCCGATGGCCCGCGGCATCATCGCGATCGGCATTGACGATGGCGATGAACTGATTCAGGCGATGATCTCGGAAGGCAACAACTATGTCTTCTGCGGCACCCGCCAAGGCATGGCGATTCGCTTCCTCGAAAGCGAAGTCCGGGCCATGGGCCGTCCGGCTCGCGGCGTGAAGGCGATGGAACTCGAAGCCGGCGACTACATTGTCGGCGCCGAAGTCACCGAAGCCGAAGGGCTGATGCTGGCCATCTCCGAAAACGGCTACGGCAAGCGGACGCCGATTGAGGATTACCGGCTCACCCACCGTGGCGGCCGCGGCGTCATCAACATGAAGACCACCAACAAAGTGGGCCATGTGATGGCGATCATGAAGGTCACCGACAACACGGACCTGATGATCATCACCGCCGATGGCAAGATCATTCGGATCGAGTCGGGCGAAATCCGCCAGGCGGGCCGTTCGACGCAGGGTGTCCGTCTCGTCCGCATGGACGACGGCGACCGCGTGGCCGCAGCTTGCAAGGTGCCCGATTCCGTTCCGGAAGACGAGGCCGAGCCCGAAGTGCAGTAGAGAAGTCCAGTAGAATAGCCTCATGGCGACTCTGGTTCAACTCGGTTCCAATCCAATCGATACTGCGGAGTTGGCGCAAAAGGAGCAGTCGCTCCTCGCCAACCTCCGCGGCCTCGGCAAAGTGATCATCGCGTACTCCGGCGGGACCGATTCGGCTTATCTCGCCTGGGCGGCTGTCCAGGCGCTCGGTGAAAATGCGGTCGCTATCACGGCGGATTCCGCCTCCATCCCGGCTTCGCACAAGCGCGATGCCGAGGCCTTCGCTCGCGATTTTGGCATCCGCCACGAGTACATCGAGACGTTCGAGTTCGATAACCCGGACTACGTCAAAAACGATAAGAACCGCTGCTTCCACTGCAAGGACGAACTGTTCACGCGGCTCGACGCCGTCTGCACCGAACGCGGCATCGCTAACGTCATCTACGGCGTCAACGTCGACGACCTTGGCGACTGGCGTCCCGGCCAGGGCGCCGCGAAAGCGCATAACGTCAAAGCGCCCCTCGTCGAAGCCGGCCTTACCAAAGACGAAATCCGCGAACTCTCCCGCCGCGCCGGACTCCCCACCTGGGACCGTCCCGCCAGCGCCTGTCTCAGCTCCCGCATCCCTTACGGCACCGCGGTCACCAAGGAAGTGATCAAGACGGTCGAAGACGGTGAAGAGGCCATCAAAGCTCTCGGTTTCCGCCAGTATCGCGTCCGTTTTCACGGCGACCTCGTCCGGCTCGAATTCGCTACCGGCGAACTCGCCACTGCCCTCACCCCGGAGATGGCCCGCCGCTTCAAGGACATCTTCAAGCCGCTCGGTTTCCACTACGTCACCATCGACTGCGAAGGCTACCGCCAAGGTTCTATGAACGAAGCGATAGGATTAGCGAATGCTTCGTCGCACGCTCCTTCTTAGCCCCCTTACCCTCGCCGCCCAGCAAGCGAAAGAACTTCGCATCACGGGCCTGAAAACCGAACTCAAAATCAACCCGCCCCGCGAACCCAACTACGACGCCATCCACAAGCTCGGCGTCGACGCGGGGTCGGTCACCCTGCGGATCGAAACCAACGCCGGCATCACCGGCTACGCCACCTCTACCTTCGGCATGGTGAAGGGCGGACCCAAGGTCGTGCAGATGATTCTTGAAGAAGAATTGCGCCCCCTCCTGATCGGAGAAGATCCCGCCTTCCCCAAACGCATCCGCGCCAAACTGTGGCGCGAACTCGAATACCACGGCGTCGGCGGCATTATCCATTTTGCGATCTCCGCCGCCGACATCGCCATCTGGGACATCCTCGGCAAACACGCCGGCATGCCTGTTTGGAAGATGCTCGGTGCCTATCGGGACCGTATGCCGTGTTACTCCATGTGCGGCTGGTATTACGACAACGACAGCGATCTCGCCAAGTACAAGCGGTCCATCGAGCAGGCTCTTAGCCATGGCTATAAGGCCATCAAGATGAAGACCGGCCGCTACTCCATGGCCGACGATGAGCGCCGCATCAAGATTGCGCTCGACCTCTGCCCGCGCGTGATGATCGATGCCAACCAGGTCTTCAATCGCAATGAAGCCCTCCGACGCGGCCGCCTCTATCAGCAAATGGGCGCGTTCTGGTACGAAGAACCCCTGCCGCCGCATGAAATGGAAGGCTACACCGAACTGGCCCGCGAACTCGATATCCGCATCGCCACCGGCGAAAATCTCTATACGAAATATGCCTTCGCTGACCTGATTGCCCGCAAGGGAGCCGACGTCGTCCAGCCCGATAACCGCCGTGCCGGCGGCGTCACCGAGTGGCTGGAGATCGCCGCGCTCGCCGACGCCGCCGGCCTCGAACTCGCGAGCCACGGGGGCGGGTCCGCCAACATGAACATGCTCCTCACCATGCCCAACGCCATCTACATGGAAACCGGCGGCGCGCAAAAGAACATGGTCGACGGCGAGATCCTCGCGCCCCAAGCGCCCGGCATGAGTACCGAACCCGCATGACCCGACGTCAACTCTTCCTCCTGGCTCTTCCGGCCAAACCCACCTACCTCTGTCTCAACGAAGACAATAGCCACTACTTCTTCTCCCGCGCCGGTCAGCGACTCGACCGCGAGAAAGTCGCCAGTTGGGTCGATCAATACGCCGGAACCCAAGTCCGCGAACTGATACTGTCCGCCAACTCGCAGCGCACAAGTTTCGCGAGCACGGCTTGGGACCCGATCTGGAAGGGCTACGACCCCACCGGTCCCGATGACCAACCGCTCCTCCGCTCGACGCCCGCCGAAGGCCGCGCCGGCGCCCGCAAATGGATTCACACGGCCTGGGAGCTCGCCAATCGCAACCTCGATCCCTACGCCATCTGGATCGAGCGCGCCCGGCAGAAAGGCCTCCAGCCGTGGATCTCGATGCGCATGAACGACCTGCATAACGTCGACGACCCCGACAGCTACATGCACTCGACGTTCTGGCGCGAGCACCCCGAATACCGTCGCGTACCATGGCGCGCCGCCGACTGGCGCGACCGCGCCTTCGACTTCGCTCATCAGGCCGTCCGCGACTATCACTTCCAACTCATTGAAGAGTACTGCGCCCGCTACGATTTCGCAGGCCTCGAACTCGACTGGATGCGCTTCGGCTTCCACTTCCGCCCCGGCCACGAAGCCGCCGGCGCCGAGATCCTCACCGATTTCGTCCGCCGCACCCGCGGCCTCCTCAACACGTGGGAAAAGAAGCGCGGCCACAAGATCTCGCTCGGCGCTCGCGTCCCTTCGCGGCCCGATACGGCTATCAAACTAGGCATGGACGGCGCCCGCTGGGCCCGCGAAGGCTTGGTGCAGATGCTGGTCGTCACCCCCTTCTGGGCCAGCATCGAAACGGACATGCCGATGGAACTCTGGCGCCGCCTCGCGGGCGACCAAGTGATCCTCGCCGCCGGGCTCGAACTTCTCGTCCGTCCGTATCACGCCTACCGGCCGCTCCAGTTCAATAACCTCGAAATGGTCCGCGGCGCCGCGGCCTCGCTCTTGTCACGTGGCGCGGACCGCGTCTACTTATTCAATTACATGGACGCCGATACAGCCATGCCCGATCTGGCTAACTATCCGAAGCTACTCCGCGAGTGCGGTAGTCTAACTACGCTGGCGCATAAGCCCCGCCGTCATATTGTCACTTACTCCGACACTTACGCTCCCGGCGAGGCCCAGGGCTCTCAGCTACCCAAGTCTCTCCGCCCCGGCGAATGGGCCAGCTTCCGCGTCCACGTTGGCCCGGCGCTTGAGACCGCTAAGCCTGTCTTCCAAATCGAAGGCGAACTGTCCGAAATCCGTTATAACGGCGAACGCGAACTCCGCCCCGGCCTCAGCGGCTATGTCGTCATCGATGTCCAAGCCCGCGTCGAAACCACGGTGCACTGGGTTGAGATCCAGGGCGCTTAACCGTATGGGACAGTCGCGATGGCCTCCGGGGAGTACGACTCCATCGCGGATCGAGTTCAGCAGGAACTCCTCGTTCGATGCGAGAGCGTAGCCGCAATGCCGGGCCAGGGTTATCTTCGTCTACACCTCTTTAAATCGTCGCGGTCATTCATCGACGCCGGGACCTCCGGAAGGTTCTGCGCGCTCTATAGTCTCGCTATATGATAGTTTCACCATGCGGATCCTCCGGCTTATCCCTCTGCTCACCGTCCCTCTCCACGCCGAAGTCAGCTTCAATCGCGACATCCGCCCCATCCTCTCCGACACCTGCTTCCGCTGCCACGGCCCCGACCAAAGCTCCCGCATGGCCGGCCTCCGTCTCGATCTGCGAAACGAAGCCATGCTACCCCGCCGCGCCGGCGTCCCCATCCTACCCGGCGACCCGAAAAAATCCCTCATCATCCAACGAATCCAAGCCACCGGCCCGAAGCTCATGCCTCCCGCCTCGGCCCACAAAACCCTCACCGAAAAGCAAAAGGAACTCCTGACTCAGTGGGTCGCCGAAGGAGCGAAGTACGAAGGCCATTGGGCCTACCAACCCCTCCACCCCGTCCCCGGCTCCATCGACACATTCATCAATCGCCCCCTCGCCGAAGCCAAGCTCGCCCCGGCCCCGCCCGCCGATCGCTCCACCCTCCTCCGCCGCCTCTTCCTCGATCTCACGGGACTTCCCCCCACCCCCGCCGACCTTGCCTCCCGCGAACCCTACGAGGCCATCGTCGACCGCCTCCTCGCTGGGCCCCGTTATGCCGAAAAGCAGACCATGCTCTGGCTCGACGCCGTCCGCTACGCCGATACCTGCGGCTTCCACGGCGACAACGCCTTCCCCGCTTGGCCCTACCGCGACTACGTCCTCCAATCGTTCCTGCAGAACAAACCCTACGACGTCTTCACCCGCGAGCAACTCGCCGGCGACCTGCTCCCCAACGCCACCCGCGAACAACGCACTGCCACCGCCTTCCACCGCCTCACCCGCACCTCGGCCGAAGGCGGCATCCAACCCAAGGAGTACCTCGCCAAGTACGCCGCCGACCGAGTCCGCACCGTCTCCGCCGTCTGGCTCGGCGCCACCCTAGGCTGCGCCGAATGCCACGACCATAAGTTCGACCCCTACCTCGCCAAGGACTTCTATGCCATGAAGGCCTTCTTCGCCGACATTCAAGAGACCGGTCTCGTCCCCGATCGCGGCAAGGGCTCCTGGGGCAGACAACTCCTCCTGCCCACCCCGGCGCAGGAGCAGCGACTCGCCGAACTGGGGACTCTCCTGAAGTCGCAACCCGTCCCGAAGGCCGAAACCTTTGGCTGGGTCGTCCAAGCCCCGGCCAAGTTCGAAGCCACCAATGGCGCCATCCTGAAACTCGAGAAGGACAACCTGCTCGTCGCCACCGGTCCTAACCCCGACAGTTCCACCTACACAGTCACCCTCGACGCCGCCCCCGGCCCCTGGACCCACCTCGCTCTCGAAGTCCAATCGGACGAAGGGCTCCCCGGCGCCAACATGGCCCGCGGCGCCGACCGCCTCGTCATCTCGGAAGTCGAAGCCTCCGTCCCGTTTGTGCTCGCCGCTACGAACACGACGTTCTCAACGAAGGATCTCCCCGCCATGGCCGCTCTCGACGGCCGTCCCGCCACCGGTTGGGGCATCAATACGTACGGCGACCCCCGGGCCTCCGTCCTCTCGCTCCGCTTCGCCAAGCCCTTCGCCGGAGGCAAACTCACCGTCCGCCTCCGGCACGATTCAACCTACCGCCGGGCCACGACCGGCCGCTTCCGCCTCGCACTGTCGAAAGAGACCATCGCCTGGCCCGTCGGATTCGATACGAAGAAACCTACCCTCTCCGCCGAGGTCACCGACCGCGAAATCGCCTTCCATACGGGCGACCTCGCCCGCGCCAAGGCCCAACTGGAGTACGATCTCCTTCGCTCCTCCATGCCGAAGGTGGTCGTCACCGAGAGTGGCCCGCCCGAACTCACCCGCATCCTGCCGCGCGGCAACTGGATGGACGAGACCGGCGCAGTGGTCGACCCCGCTGTACCCGGCTTCCTTGGCAAGCTCTCCACCAACGGCCGCGCCACCCGCCTCGATCTCGCCAACTGGATCGTCTCAAAAGACAACCCGCTCACCGCCCGCGTCTTCGTCAATCGCACTTGGCGCCAGTTCTTCGGCGCCGGCCTGTCGAAGGTTCTCGACGACCTCGGTTCACAGGGCGAATGGCCCACCCACCCCGAACTTCTCGACCACCTCGCCGCCGAGTTCCAGCGCGACTGGGACGTCAAGCGGCTCATCCGGACCATCGTGCTGAGCCAAACTTACCAACGCTCCTCCACGCCCACCCCGGAGATGCTTGAGCGCGATCCCGACAACCGCCTTTACGCCCGGCAGAGCCGCTACCGCGTCGAGGCCGAGGTCGTCCGCGACATCGCGCTCGCCGCCTCCGGCCTGCTCACGGAGCGTATCGGCGGCCCTAGCATCCGGCCCCCACAACCCGATGGCTACCTCGCCGCGCTCAACTATCCCATTCGCGATTACTCAGCGACGAAAGGCCCTGACCAGTATCGCCGCGGACTCTACGTCCACTGGCAGCGGACGTTCTTGCATCCCTCGCTGATGACGTTCGACGCGCCCTCCCGCGAGGAGTGCACCGTCAGCCGCACCAGTTCCAACACGCCTCTGCAGGCGCTCGTGCTGCTGAACGATCCCGTCTTCGTCGAAGCCTCCCGCGCCTTCGCCCAACGCCTCTTCACGCAGGCCAGGAGCTTCGATGCCCGCGTCCAACTTGCCTACCAGACCGCGCTCAATCGCCCGGCCACCGCTGCCGAGATGGAAGTGCTTCGCGGCCTGCACGCCAAGGCTAAAACGGAGTTATCGACCACCCGCGCCGCCGACCTGCTCAGCGTCGGCGAGGCCCCGCGCCTGGCGGCCAAACACGATGTCGAAGTGGCCGCGCTCATGACGGTCGCCCGCGCCGTTCTCAATCTCCACGGCGTCGTAACGAGGAACTGAACCATGACCCCTTTGCACCGTCGCGCCTTTCTTGGCCGCACCGCCGCCGGCTTCGGCCTCACCGCCCTGCAATCGATGCTCGGTGCAGGCTCCGGCCTGCATCATCCCGCCAAGGCCAAACGGGTCATCTTCCTCTATCAGGCCGGCGGCCCGTCCCACCTCGAACTCTTCGATCACAAGCCCAAGCTCGCCGCCATGCACGGCCAGGGAATGCCCGAAAGCTTCACGAAGGGCCAACAAATAGCGCAGCTCCAGGGCAAGCCGCTGCTCTGTTTCGGCCCCCAATACGGCTTCCAGCGCTACGGAAAGTCGGGCGTCGAAATCTCAGCCGAACTCCCGCAAATTGGCGGCGTGATGGACGATGTCTGCCTCGTGCGCTCCATGTGGACGGAGCAGATCAACCATGATCCCGCCCATACCTTGATGAACACCGGCTCCATCCTTGCGGGCCGCCCTTCGATGGGCTCTTGGGCCGTCTATGGCCTCGGCACGGAATCGAAGGACCTGCCCGGCTATGTCGTGCTGGTCTCGAACGGCCGCGGCGGACAAGCCCAGCCCATCGCCGCCCGCCAATGGTCTGCCGGCATGCTGCCCTCGAAGTTCCAAGGCGTGAAGTTTCAGTCCGTCGGCGACCCCGTGCTCTACATCGAAAACCCGCGCGGCATGAACGCCAAGCTCCAGCAGGATTCCATCGAAGCCATCACCGCGCTCCAACGGCTTGAACAACAGTCGCTCGGGGATCCTGAGGTGCAGACCCGCATCGCGCAGTACGAAATGGCGTTCAAGATGCAATCCAGCGTTCCCGGCTTGATGGATTTCGGCTCCGAACCAGCCAGTGTGCTGGAGGCCTACGGCGCCAAACCAGGCGATGGTTCGTTCGCTTCCAACTGCCTCCTCGCCAGGCGCTTGGCCGAACGCGGGGTCCGCTTCATCCAGCTTTATCATCGCGATTGGGACCATCACAACAAGTTAAAAGAAGGCGTTGGCTACAAAACCGGCGAAGTCGACCGGCCCACCGCGGCGCTCATCAAAGACCTGAAGCAACGCGGCATGCTCCACGACACGCTCGTCATCTGGGGCGGGGAATTCGGACGTACCCCGATGTCGCAGGGCGGCGATGGCCGCGACCATCACATCAAGGGCTTCTCGTACCTCATGGCTGGCGGCGGCATCAAGCCCGGCACGGTGTATGGCGCTACGGACGAACTCGGCTACGCGGCGGTCGAGAATCCGGTCAGCGTCCACGATTTCCACGCGACGATGCTCCACCTGCTCGGCATCAACCATCTACGGTTGACGGTGAAGTATCAAGGCCTCGACGTCCGGTTGACCGGCATCAGTGGTGAAGTCGTTAAGGGGATCCTCGCATGACAGACCACGAAACCGTGGAGAGTCTGTTTCTGGGCCACTCCGTATGCAAGCTCGAACAGATGGAGAAGATGATCCAGGATCGCCTGCCGCTGTTCACTCCCGAGCAAGTATGGTTCAAGGGTAAGAACGAGGAAAACTCAGTCGGCAATCTGATCCTGCATCTCTGCGGCAACGTGCGCTACTACATCGGGCACGGTATCGGCGGCCAACCGAACATCCGGAATCGAGACGCCGAGTTCTCCGCCTCCGGACACGAAGACCTGGCCGGTCTGCTCCGCACGACCATTGCGGAAGCCACCCCGATCCTCGCGGCCCTTCCCCCCGCCCGGCTGACGGAATCGTTACCTCCGGATCTGATCGTCTCCGCCGGCATCACCACCGTGCTCGAACTGATCTATCACATCGTCGGCCACTTCCAACAGCACACTGGCCAGATCATTTTTGCGGCGAAACAGCTTTAGCGAGCGCTTCGACGGCCCAGCTTGCCCCCGCGGCTGAAATCCATTGGTTGTACCCGAACGGGTAGCCGCTATCCATCTTCGGCTGCAGCGGATGGGCCCGGGTCTGCACAAACCAGGAGCCATCCGGATACTGTGTGCGCAACAAGAAAGCGATCGCCAATGGGTTCGCTTCGTCAAGAGCGTGCAGCGCCAATCCGGTGGCATAAGCGTCGCTTGCAAGGTAAGGCATCTGCGCCCAGCCGCCTTCCTGGCGTTGCGCTTGCCGCAACTCGTCTGCCGCCTTCCGGATCAACGCCGGCGAAGCCTGGCCCCAACGCAGTCCAAGCAGGCGGAGCGATTGCTCTTCCACGCCCACCGGCTTCTGCACTTCGAGCCACCGGCGCGCCCGGCCAACGCGGTTAGTGAACTCCTCTGCCCGGCCCGGGATCGGGTATGCCGTAAAGGCGCGGATCGCGTAGGCCGTCAGCCCAATACTGCTGTATTGCTGCGGGACCCGATATTGCGCGGCCTTCAAATAACCCTCAGGCGCCTGCGAAAAGGCCAGATTCTGTACTTCGGCATCGGTAAGTTTATCTGCCGGATACTGTTGTTTGGCGAGACTGTCGAGGACGTATCCCGTGATGTCCGGCGTCACGAAGCCTGTCCGGAGAGCGGGCGTTCGAATGGTTTCCATGGCAACAAGCACCCGCAACTCCCGCTGAGCCGCCGCTTCATCAAAGCCAATGCCTTGCCCCTTCGCGATCGCGATCGCGCCTGAGGGCTGATGATTGCTATGGCAGCTCGTGCAGCCGCGCTTCTTCCATACGGCGGGGCCCGTCGTCTGCAATAGCGGGATGGCGCGAGACAACGCCTCGCTGACGGATTTGGCCGGCGAGGCCGATGGCGCCGGGAGTTTCTCGGCCGAGCCTTTCCCTCCGGCCTCCCGCAGGACCTTGGCAATCGCCGCGTCATCAAAACGCAGCGCCAGCGTCAGCGGTGTCAGCCCGTCCTCTTCCACTGTGTTCACTGCGGCTCCCGCTTTCAGCAAAAGGGCCACCGCGGCGGGGGCACGGTCGAACGAGATCGCGGCGCGTGCGAGCGCCGTGTAGCCACGATTGTCTTTGAGGTCTACCGAAGCACCCTTGCTCAGCAGCAACTGCATCAATGCCACATGATGGCGGATAGCAGCGTTGTGCAGCGCCGTTTCGCCACGGTCGCCGCGCTGATCGATGGGGGCGCCTTTCTCGATAAGCAGTTCGGCGCACGGCAGGCAACTCACCTTCACTGTCCGATAAAGGGCTGCGCTGTTCGGGGCGACTTTGGCGCCTGCGGCGAAGAGGGCCCGGAGCGAGGCGAGGTCGCCGGCCTGCGCGGCGCGGTCGAGCGGTGCGAGACCTCCCCGGTTGGCGGCATTTGGATCAGCGCCGGCCGCCAGCAGTTGTTGGATGATGGCCGCCGCGCCGGGCCGGCCCGCTGCGACGAGCAGCGGCGTCACTCCGGAAGCCGTCGCCGCCTTGGGATTGGCTCCCTTGGCCAACAAGAGCGCGGTCTTGACTTCATCGAATACCGCGAGATGAAGCGCCGTGTAGCCATCGCGATTGGCGGCGTTGACTTCGGCGTTACGCTCAAGCAGGTTGCGCACGGCCCCGGCGTCGGCCGTTAGTACGGCAAACATCAAGGCGGTGGTGCCATCCGCCCTCGCCGCGCGAGCATCGATCGTGGCGGAGTCTCCCTCGCGGAGGAGCAGGAAAGGATCAACTGCCAAAAGCAAGAGCGGGAGTGCAAACAGAGCTGGAATTTTCATGGCGCTGCGATATCCTATCAACACTCTCATGCAAAGACGAGCCTTCCTTGCCGCCCTCGGCGCCACCGCGGTCGCCTCAGCTGCTCCAGCTAAGCCGAATGTCCTGTTCATCGCGATAGACGATCTGAATGATTGGATCGGCTGTCTCGAAGGCCACCCCCAAGCCAAGACCGCCAATCTCGACCGTTTGGCCGCGATGGGCACTTTGTTCACGAATGCTCATTGCGCCGCGCCTCTCTGCAACCCTTCGCGCGCAGCGTTAATGACCGGAATCCGTCCGTCGTCGTCCGGTGTCTACTTGAACAACCAGCCCTGGCGCAACTCGAAGGTCCTGGCCAACGCCGTTACTCTACCCCAACACTTCGCGGCCAACGGTTACCGTTCCATCGGCGCGGGCAAGATCTATCATGACTCCTACCCCGACCCCGCCAGCTGGGCCGAATTCTATCCGTCGAAGGCCAAGCAGAAGCCGGTGGATCCGCTGCCCCCCCGTCCTTCGATGAACGGCCTCAACGCGGCCAACCTCGATTGGGCGCCTCTCTCCGTTCCGGACGAAAAAATGGGCGACCATCAGGTGGTCGATTGGGTCATCGAGCAGTTGAACGCCAAGCAGGCGCAGCCTCTATTTCTCGCCTGCGGCATCTATAAGCCTCACCTTCCGTGGCACGTTCCGCAGAAGTACTTTGATCTGTTTCCGCTCGAATCGATCGTTCTGCCGAAGATCAACGGCGACGACCTTGACGACGTGCCGCCCATGGGCCGGAAATTCGCCAAGCCGCAAACCGACCACAAACTCATCACGGACGCCGGCCAATGGAAGCACGCCGTCCAGGCGTATCTCGCCTGCATCGCCTTCGCCGATGCGCAGTTGGGCCGCCTGCTCGACGCTTACGAGAAGAGCCCGTTCAAACAAAACTCGCTCATTGTGTTGTGGAGCGATCACGGCTGGCACCTGGGCGAGAAACTGCATTGGCGGAAGTTCTCGCTTTGGGAAGAGGCCACTCACAACGTACTGATGGTAGTCGCTCCCGGAGTCACCAAACCGGGCAGTCGCTGCGACCGTACCGTAAGCCTGATGGATATCTATCCCACCTTGGTGGATCTCTGCGGACTGCCCTCGCGCGCCGGGCTCGAGGGCGTCTCGCTGCGCCCGCTTCTGGCGGACGCCAAGGCCAAGTGGGATCGTCCCGCCCTCACTACCTACTTCCGGAACAACCATTCGGTCCGCTCCGAGGAGTGGCGCTACATCCGGTACGAGGATGGCACGGAAGAGCTCTACGATCGCAAAAAGGATCCGCTCGAATGGAAGAATCTGGCGGCGGATCCCAAACTTGCCGCCGTGAAACAAAAACTGGCCCAATGGCTTCCCACGACCAACGTGGAAGATGTCCCTACGGACCGCTAGATTGGCATGGGAACTTGCTACGATAATCCGAGGAGAATCCGCTAATGAAACTGTTTACCATGCTCGCCGCACTCACGATGACCGCCGGCCTTGCCGCCGCCGCCGAGAAGACCATGATGCATTGCTTCGCGTTTACGCCCATCGAGACGGCGACCGAAGCCGAGTGGAAGGCCTTCTACGATGCCACCGACGCCCTGCCCAAGAATATTCCCGCAATCAAGATGGTCTGGGCCGGTAAGCTGCGGGCTCCCCTCGCGCAGTTCAGTGTAGATGCTGAATCCCGCAAGAAGCTGGCCGGCGGTGAAAAAGACGTTGCGGCCAAGGCCAATCGTGTCGTCCGCTCTTACGGCGCTTGCTTCGCCATGGAAGGCGGCCCCGACTCCCTGAAGGTCTACACGGCTAACCCGTATCACAAGGTTTGGATGGCCGCCTACGAGAAGGTTCGCGTAGCCGGCACCACCACCTACGACATCCTCGCTCAGTAACGTTCCCGCCGTAACTGCTCTACGGACACCCCGGCCTTCGGCGGTGTCCGTAGGCGGTTGGCTTCCGCTCGCAACCGCTTCGCCAGTTTCTTTTCTCCCACCTTCGCTGCTCGCGCTTCCAAAATCATCCTTCGCAAATAGACATTGCCCACGGCGTTCCGTTCGAGCAACTCCTGCGCCCGTTCGAGCCAAGCTCGCGCGCGTTCCGGCGCGACGAGCATAGCGGCCTGCCACAGGCCCGTCGCGTGCGACAACGGGTCGGACTCCAGCAACGGCATTGCCGCTTCCATCTCCGAAAGCGCCTCAGCTTTGCGCCCCTGCTGGGCCCACACTGTGGCGCGGTTGAACTGCGTCCGCGCATACTCGTAGGTTCCTGGCCGTAGTTTGCTCAACGATTCCACATAAGCGGCTTCCGCCTCCGGACACCGCTGCAGCCCTTGCAGGATGATTCCCGCGCCGTTCAACAGATCCTCCGTCCGGTGGAATGCGAGTGCCCGCTCGCATTCCACCCACGCATGGGAGTACTCCTGCTGTTCCACATACAGCGCGGCCAGGTTGCCATGCAACACGGCCTCGTCCGCTGGATCCCGTTCCTCTGGCCGCAACTGCGCCCACACGCGCAGGGCATACCGCAACCGGCTCTCCGCCACGGCGTACTCTCCGGCCACCTGCGCTTGCAGCGCTTGAGTATTGGCCTCGATGAGTCGCGTACGGTCCGCGGTCTGCGCTCCCAGAGTCGAAATCAGAACGAAGGCAAGAGTCATCCTCATGCCCAGAGTTTGGAGGCATGGAAGGTTGAAACAAATTTCTTGTTCCGGCTAACA
Organism: Bryobacterales bacterium; assembly: GCA_038215275.1. Classification (GTDB taxonomy): domain Bacteria; phylum Acidobacteriota; class Terriglobia; order Bryobacterales; family Bryobacteraceae. The sequence continues at coordinate 26,756 of JBBQRA010000047.1, forward strand.
CATTGATAAAAAAAGCGTTATTTTTTCTAACCGCGTGTTAACGCCGATCTCGCCGCCAACTTAACAATCCTTAAACAACTTCTGCCCGGAATCTGCGTTTATCTCTACAGAGGCACTTACCGCCCAGCTCATTTGAGAGGATCTCCCATGAAAATGCTATCTCTGTTGATTCCAGCATTCACCGCGGCCGTCGCCTTCGCGCAGCCTCCGGTCAATGAACTCAAGACTTTCCTGAACCTGACCGACGCACAGGTCACCTCCATTCAGCAGTCGAACCGCTCCACGATGCAGGTGAATCGTGAACTGGCAGAGAAGATGCGAACGAACCGTCAGAACATGAAGGCGCTTCTTGATCAGGGAAACCCCGACGCCGCGGCCATGGGCCGATTGGTGATCGAGGGCCGGACCTACGCCAAGCAGATTGAGGAAAGCCGCGCCAAGGCCCGGGAAACGGCGTTGACGTTCCTTTCTCCGGAGCAGAAAACCAAATTGAAGACGCTCGAAGAGGCTATGCAGCTTCGGGAAGAGATCGGCGCAGCGCAGCGGTTGAACCTGCTCTCCGCTCCTGCTGGTGGCCCTGGTGGCCCAGGAACCAGGGGAATGCGCGGTCGTATGGGTCCCGGCGCCGCCGGCCGGTCCGGCCCGCACGGCCGCTAACCTCGCGGCATTCGCCAACCCGGAATACCTCCGGGTTGGCGGATAATGCGTAGTGACATGCTCACTCGCCGCCACCTTTTTGCGCTCGCCGCCTCCCCTCTCCTGGCCCAAGGCGAATCCGGTTTCACCTCGCTATTCGACGGCCGCTCACTAAACGGCTGGGAGGTGAAAGAAGGTCCTGAGTCGTCGTTCGCCGTCGATGACGGTTCCGTTCTCGTCACCGAAGCCGCCAACTCTCCTACCTGGCTCGCCACTACCAGGACCTACGAAAACTTCGATCTTCGCTTCGACTTCTTTGTCCGGGGTTGGATCGATTCCGGCATCTACCTCCGCGCGCCTGAGCACGGACCCGCCATCGATTGCGGACTCTGCATCAAGATCTTCCACAAAGAAGAGAATCCGCCCAAGCCGGAATCGATGGGTTCCATCTTTCCGCTCGTCGCGCCGAAGCTGACCAACGTAAAGAGCAAGGGCGAATGGAATTCGATGCGCATTCTTCTGAATGGGCCTCGCCTGCAAGTCTGGTCCAATGGCGCCATGGTGCAGGACGTGAATCTCGAAGAGCACGCCGATCTGAAGTATCGTCTGACGTCCGGCCGCATCGGGCTGCAGTCGCTCAGCTATCCCATCCGCTTCCGCAACCTCCGGATCAAGGAGTTACCAGGGGTCACGACGTGGCAAACGCTCTATAGCACTCCGGCCGATTTTGAAAAGAACTGGTTTGTCGAAGAAGGCAAGGCGAAATGGTTGACGCTGGGTCCCATCTTCCGCACCGACTACAACGGCCATCTGGCATCGAAGTCCAAGTACAAGGACTTTGTCTTTGAAACCTACATCCGGGCGCGGAAGCATTCGAACGGAGGTATCTTCTTCCGCTCGGAGGGTTCCGGCTCCAAGCCCCATTACGAAATTCAGATCCACGACGTCGAGGGCGCCGTTTACCCCACGGGCTCTCTCTATGGCATCCAGCGGGCGAAATATCCGCGGCTGGTGCCGGAAGAGTGGTTCCTGTTCCAGTTGTTTGTGAAAGGCCCGCACTGCGTGATCCGCATTAATGGAGAGAACGTCGTCGACTACAACAAACTCGATCGCATGGAAGCCGGCCATGTGCTCCTGCAGGCGCATCAGAGCGCAAGTTGGATCGAATACAAGCAGATTAGAATCCGGGAGGTCTAACCGATGTCCAAGCCATCTCCTTTGGCCTTCCTGAGTGAGCAGCTTGAGAGTTTCCGCGCGGCCGGGACCTACCAGCGGCTGCGGGAGCTCGAGAGCCCGTGCGAGCCCATCAGCCGGTATGACGGGCGCGAAGTCATCAATCTGGCATCGAACAACTACCTCGGCTTGGCGAACCACCCGAAATTGAAGGAGGCTGCCATCGCGGCTACCCGCGAGTTTGGGGTTGGCTCTGGAGCCGTGCGAACGATCTCCGGAACCATGGCGATGCATATGGAACTGGAACGCCGGATTGCGGCGTTCAAGCATGTCGAAGCGTGCGTCGTGTTCCAATCCGGCTTCACGGCGAACGCGGGCACCGTTTCGGCCATTCTTTCGAAGGAAGACCACATCATCTCGGACGAGTTGAATCATGCCAGCATCATCGATGGCTGCCGGCTCTCGCGGGCGAAGATTCACGTCTTCCGCCACGCGGATGCTGCCGACGCCGAAGCGAAGCTGGCGGCGTTGGACGGAGTGCCGG
>JBBQRA010000048.1:0-28553 GCA_038215275.1 Bryobacterales bacterium
AGCAACCGCGGAAGCGAACCGGAACCGGCCTCCGCTGCCTTCGTTTGGCGGTATGGCGTCGATGGCGATGGCGCAGGGAGGCGGGGCAATGGCTGGCGGGATGCCTGGCGGAATGCCCGGTGGCGCTGAGGGTATGGGCGGTGGCATGGCCGCACCGGGGGCGATGGGTCCCGAAGGTGGCGCACGAGTCACGATGGGAATGGGCGGTCCGCGCGGCGGCAGCGGTGGCGCGGGTGGCGCGATGGCTGGAATGTCAGATGCTGACCGGCAGAAGATGCGGGCGGCGATCCAGAAAGCCCTCAATGGCCGCACGATGCAGGACTTGTCGGCGGAAGAGCGGACAAAGCTAATGGCCGACGTGTCGAAGCCGACGTGCATCAGCCGGCCGGCAGCTAGTGGCGCTGACCGGACCGTCGCCGCAGGCGCGGGTGCCGAAGCAGGCGCAGCAGGTGGAGAAGGCCGCCGACGCCGGAACGGTGGTGCGGGATCCGAAGGCGGCGCACCGATGGCGATGGGCGATGCCCGTCCAGGCCGCTTCAGCGATGCTGATATCAAGAACGCGAAGTTACCGCCTCCTCCGGACCAGGATTCGCAGTTGGACGTGCTGTTGCGACCGGGTTTGTTAGCAGACGTTGAGATTGTTGTCGAGAAGATTCCGAATGCCGTGAACATTCCGGCGCAGGCAGTTTTCGAGGATGACGGCAAGATGATCGTCTATGTCAAGAAGGGCGAGCGCTTTGAGCCGCGCGTGATTAAACCGTTGAAGCGGAGCGACTCGACGATGATTATTTCTGAAGGCCTGCAGAAAGATGAAGTAATTGCATTGACGAACCCGACGGCGAAGCCGGGTAGTGGCAAGCAAGAAAAGGGCGGATCCGGCGGGCCGATGAACTCATTGCCGGGCGGCAAGTCGTAGTTGATGGTAGGCGAGGAATGGGACTCATGTCGGTAATTGCGGATATTCTTCCTGAAATCAAAATGGGGCTGGCCAGCTTACTGGTCCACAAGCTTCGCAGCGGTTTGACCATGCTCGGAATGATCTTCGGCGTGGGCGCGGTGGTGGCCATGCTGTCGATCACCGCCGGCGCGCAGAAAGAGATGATGAGCTATATCGACCTGCTTGGTGTGAACAACATCATCATCGAAGCCAAAGAAGCGGTTGACCGGAATGAGTTGCAGGCTCGCCGCGTCATCTCGCCGGGAATGACGTTCCGCGATTTCCGTTCCATCAAGGAGAACGTTCAGGGGTTGGAGGCGTTGACGCCGCGGAAGCGGTTTAAGCCGCAGAAAGTGTTGCCAAAGACCTCCGCCGAGCCCCCGATCCTGATTGGCGTTTTACCGAACTACATGCAGATCAATAGTCTGCGGATGGTGGAAGGCCGGTTCTTTAATGATGATGACAATGACCGGTCTGCGCCGGTTTGCGTTCTCGGCGAGTCCGCCAAGGTCAACCTCTTGGGCTACGACAGTGCTGTCGGCAAATTCATCAAGATCAATGACACGTGGCTGCAGGTGATTGGTGTGCTGGCGCAACAAGCGACGGCCGACTCCGGCGTCGAGGGTCTGGAAGTAGCCAGCGGTAATAATCTCGTGATTGCTCCGCTAAATACCGTCATGCGACGCTTTGAGGACAACAACTCATACTTGAAAGACGAGATTGACGGTATGTACATCAAAGTCGCGACGGGCACCGATTCGATTGAGACCGCGAATGTGGTGAACGCGATTTTGACGGCCACCCATAAAGACGCTGGCGACTTCGCCATTACAGTTCCGGCTGGTTTGCTGGAACAGAGGCGGCGAACGAGTTTCATTTTCAGCATCGTTATGATTTGTATCGCGGGCATTTCGCTTCTCGTCGGTGGTATCGGCATCATGAACATCATGTTGGCCACGGTCCTGGAACGGACCCGCGAGATCGGCATTCGTCGCGCCATTGGCGCCAAACAGAAAGATATCGTCCGGCAGTTTTTGACCGAAGCCGTGTTGATCTCTACGCTCGGCGGGCTGATTGGCGTTGCCTTTGGCTTCACGTTGTCGCAAATTATTGCGTCCGCCGCCGGATGGTCGACTGTGGTAACCACATCGTCCATTGTGGTTGCGCTGGGCGTCTCCTGTGGTATCGGTTTGCTCTTCGGAATTTATCCCGCGGTGCAGGCCGCGCGGCTCGATCCGATCGAAGCCATCCGTTACGAATAAGAAAATCCTGGAGTTTTCCTTTTTCGCCTCTATTTGGTTTCGCATGAACTGGAAATATCGACTGCTCTCATTCGCCACGGCGACCGTGGTTACTACTAGCTCGTTTGCGCAGCAAACTGGCGTTCCGCTTGGAAGCACCGTTGCGCCGGATCCGGTGTTTAACTACACCAAGAAGGACAAGGACTTACTCTACGCGCCCAGTTTTGGGCAAAAGGCTTATTTCAAGCGGCACTTTGGCAACGAACGCCCGAAGTTCGAGATGCGGAGCGCGGCGAAGTTCGAGGACTTCGCTGTCGACAATAAGCTAGAGCTGTCACTGCGCAGTTACTTGCAACTGGTTCTGGCGAACAACGTCGATATTGATATCCAGCGCCTTGGGGTGGAGATCCAGCGGAACGCGATCACGCGTGCGTATGCACCGTTCGATCCGCTCTTGATTGGCAGCTTCAATAGCCAACGGGTAATTACGCCGACGACGAACGCACTCGAAGGCGCGGCGACGTTGAACCAACTCACCCAGCCGACCAACTTTTCGTATCAGCAGACGCTCGCCAACGGTATAGGTTTTAACACTGGGTTTACGGCGAACAAACTTTCCACCAATAACTCGTTTGCCTTTTTTAATCCCGCATTGAACGCCCAGTTAGTGAGTGGCGTGACCATCCCCCTGCTCCGCAACCGAGGCACCGCAATCAACAGGCTGCCGATTACGATCGCTCGCAGCCGGTTGCGGATTGGTCAGGAAAACTTCCTGACAAGTTTGTTTCAATTGATTACGAATGCGGAACAAGCCTACTGGGACGTAATTGGTGCTCGCGAGAGCCTTCGCGTGCAGGAGAAAGCGCTGGAGCTTTCGAGCGAAGCGTTGAAGCGTTCCCGCCGGGAACTGGAATTGGGAGCGATCAGCCCGCTGGACATCTATCAGCCAGAGGCGAACTACGCTTCGGCGGAGCTTCAGGTTCTGCAAGCGCGGTATCGGTTGCAGCAGGCTGAAGATGTGTTACGGCGCCAGATGGGCGCCGATCTCGATACCCGGTTCAAGCTGATGCCGATCAATCTCACGGAAGCGGTAACGCCTCCGACAGACGACGCCGAGTTTGACCGCGAAAGGATTGTGGAAAGAGCGATTCGGATGCGGCCGGAAATTCGGTCCGTGGACGAATCGCTTGTGACGGACGACTTGGTGCTGACGCAACAAACGAACTTGCTGCGTCCGGATTTCTCTCTCCGCGGCACATACGTCTCGACGGGCCGGGGCGGCACGCAGTTCCTCGGTTCGGGGACGAACCGGGTGGTCGTTCCCGGTGGTTTCGGCGATGCGCTGGACCAAGTGTTCGGGTTTGGTTTTCCTATTTATTCATTTGGTCTGCAGATGCGCTTGCCAATTCGCGATCGCGCCGCGACGGCCAACTACGCCGATGCGGTGCTCAACAAGCGGAGGGACTTGTTTACCCGGCGAAGCACGGAACAAAATGTCCGCCAGCAGGTATTAAACGCGATCAGCCAAGTGGAGTCGTCCAAGGCTAGCGTGAAGCTGGCGGCGGTGGCCCGCGATTTTGCGCAGAAGCAGCTCGACGCCGAACAGAAGAAGTATGACCTGGGCACGTCGGTAATCTTCTTCGTGCTCGACGCGCAGACCCGGCTGGTGAATGCGGAAGCGGCCCTGGTTAACCAGACCGTGCAGTATCGCCGGAATCAGTTGAACTTGTTGCGGGTCACGGGTGAATTGCTGGACGAACGCGGAATCACAGTACAATAAGGCTAGATGGGCCGAATACGCGTTCTCCCGGACGCAGTAGCAAATCAGATTGCGGCGGGCGAGGTCGTAGAACGCCCCGCCTCCGTAGTGAAAGAGATGCTGGAGAACTCGCTCGACGCGGGAGCTTCGGCAATTCGTGTGGAGGCCGAAAGCGGTGGCCGCCGGCTGATCCGGATCACCGACGACGGGCACGGCATGCTTCGAGATGACTCGATGCTTGCATTTGAGCGACATGCGACCTCGAAGTTGTCGTCGCTGAAGGACCTGCAATCGATCGCCACGCTCGGCTTTCGCGGGGAGGCGCTGCCATCGATCGCCAGTGTTTCGCGGCTGACCCTGGAGACTCGTTCGCCTGATGAGACTACGGGCACGCGGGTCGAGATCCATGGCGGGAAGATGATCAAGTGTGAGGAGGCGGCCCTCGCGGCGGGGACGATCCTGACCGTGCGGGATCTCTTCTTTAACGTGCCGCCACGAAAGAAATTTCTGCGGTCTGACCAGACGGAGTTGGCGCACATCGCCTCGCTGGTAACGCACTACTCGCTGGCGCATCCGGACAAGACCTTCGAGCTTTACCACGACTATCGGGAGTTGCTGCAGGTGACGCCGGTCGCCACCTTGCGGGAGCGAGTGTTCCAGGTGTTTGGCGCGCAGGTGCTCGACGATGTGATCGACCTGGGGACGCGGGAGGTGGAGTTGAAGCTGCCGCCGCCGCATCCGCAGGCCGAGCCGGTGGCCCCCGAGGACCTCGTCCGCCCGTTCCTGCTCCGTGGGTTCGTTTCGCGCCCGCAGGTCCAGAAGTACAATCGCAGCTCGATCTACCTGTTTGTGAATGGGCGATTGATCAAAGACAGGCTACTCCTGCACGCGATTTCGGCGTCCTACTACAACCTGATGCCGCCTGGCGCGTTTCCCTTTGCGCTGCTCTTCCTCGATTGCGACGCCGAGGAAGTGGACGTCAACGTACACCCTTCGAAGACCGAGGTCCGGTTTCGACACAGTTCCTTTGTGCATGACTTCGTGCGGGACGCGATCCGCGGAGCTTTGTTAGAGAGCCGGCCCGCCTCGGCCCTCCCGATGCCGGAGCCGCCGCGCGCGCAGCCGGCTGCGGCGCTGCCATATTCCGAGTTTACGCAAACGCTGGAGAATGCCCGGCTGGAACTGCCCGAGTGGCGAAGCGTTCTGCCGGAGCCGGCGGCGGGTCCGCTCGGCGTCTCGGATGCCGACTTGCCCGTGTTCTCGGGGGGCAGGGTGGAGACGCGGCTGGAGCTGCCGCCTCCTGCACCGGCACCTCCGCCTGTTGACGTTGCGCCGTCCCGGCTGAAGGTACCGAATCATCACGGGGGCGCTCCGTCCGGGGTGCAACTCGATGGGATGCCGAGTCTCGACGTGCTGAAGGACCTCCGGCCGATTGGCCAGTTGCACGAGAGCTTCATCATCGCGGCGGGACGGGACGGGCTATGGATCGTTGACCAGCATGTAGCCCATGAGCGAATTTTGTTCGAGCAGGTTTTAAAGCAACGCGCAGCCGGGAGGCTCGAAAAGCAGCAACTTTTGATTCCGATGGTCGTCGAACTAACAGCGAGCCAGCAGATAGAGTATGCCCGGATCGCGGATGAACTTGGCGCTAACGGGTTCGAGAGCGAGCCGTTCGGTAACCGGACAATTGCGATCAAGACGGCGCCGGTGGACGTGAAACCGTCGCAGATTGAGTCGATTTTGTTCGAGATTCTGGAAGTGGCGGAGCGGGAGTTGCGAGGAGCGAGTCTTGATGAGTTGCGCCGGAACATCGCGGCTTCGATCGCCTGTCAGGCGGCGATCAAGATCAACATGCGGCTCGATCAAACCCGCATGGATTGGCTGCTGGCTCGGCTGGCGGAGTGCGAATATCCGACGAACTGTCCGCACGGGCGGCCCATTGCGCTACGCTATTCGACGCGCGAAATCCTGAAGGGCTTCCACCGCATTTAGTGCTGCTGAAGCCAAACGCAAACGGGTGGGCAGAAGCTCTGGTGAGCGGCTGACTCGGCCGTTATTGTTTCTTGTGCGCACTGCGGCTGTTTCCACCCGGAACACTTTTCCGGCGGCTTTAGCCTCGCCCTGCGACTATCAGTCGCTAACCTACCCCACGGGCGTGAGCCGGTGGTTGTTTAGCGGAGGGCGGCTTCAATCGCCTGTACATTCTTCTTCGCGTAGCCGCTCTCGGTAAGGTCGGGGTTGAGGTCGAGCATGCGGCGGAAGTGTTTAAGGGCGGCGGCGTAGAGCTCAACGCTCTGCTTGTTCTGAGCGCTGCGGGCGTAGCTGAGGGCGAGGACGTAGTGGGAGTAGGGATCCTGGGGATCGTAGCGCAGGGCGCGTTGGCAGTAGCCGATGGCGGCTTCGAAGTTCTCGCGTTTGCGTTCACAATCGCAGAGGCCGAAATAGGCCATGCTGCGCAGGTCAGACCAGACGTCACGCTGGGCGGCGCGCTTCTTCTTGCCGATACCGGCGAGGTAGCCGAGCACGTAGTAGTTGAGTTTCCCGGCCAATTTGGCGTCAAAGTCGCTCAGCGCCAGATACTGCTGGTAGGAGCCGACGGACGGCGCGTACTGCCCGCTCATCCTCTGGCTTTCGGCGAGCCAGAAGTAGGCATCGGCATTCTGGGGCGCGAGCGCGATCGCCTGCCGGGCTGATTCAATGGACTGCGGGTAGAGTTCCTTGATGCGCTGAGCCTGGGCCAACAGGTACCAGGCGGTCGCCTGCTTCTTATCGCGCTGGACCACTTGATTCAACTGGCGGATTGACTCATCGTAGCTGCCGTTATCAAGCAAAAGCCCGCCGAATGTCGAGCGGGCTTCGAGGTAATCCGGGTCAATTTCGAGAGCCTTGCGAAACGATTTCTCCGCTTCTTCGACCTCGAAAAGATCGCGCTGAACGCGGCCGAGGTAAAGCCAGGCTTGTGAAAACTGCGGGTCTGCTGCAACGGCCGCCTGCAACTCTACAGCGGCCTTTTTATAGCTGTCCTGCGTGCCTTTGTTGTAGTATTCAAGGCCATTTTCTAAGGAATCCAGCGCCGCTTTGGTGCGGCGCCGGGGGATTGTGATCTTGATGCTGACGGTCGATTCCTGGCCTGGATAGACGGTCTCTTCACGGGGGCCATCGGGCTCATAACCCATGCGGACACCCTTGACGGAGTGAGCGCCGGGCGGAAGGCCTGGAAGCCGGAGCGGCGAGCCTTTACTGACATTGCCGACAGACTTACCGTCGACAAACACCTCGACGTTGTCCATGTTGGCTTCGAGCACCCAGGTGCCGAACTTGGGCGCGGGCGCCTCGCCGGGAGAAGTGCCGGTGGGATTGAAGGCGAGCAGCATCTGGGCGTCGAAGTTGCCCTTGTCGGAGGTGGGGTTCTGTTGGCCTTTGGTAGCTTCGCGGACGTTGGAGCGGACATACTCGGCGAGTTCATCGGCGGTGACAATACCGTCCTTCGACGCGTCGGCGTAACCTTCCATTCCGCGAACGACGTAATAGGTGAAGATGCCGTGGCCACCGCCCCAGTCCTTCGATTCAAAGGAGCGCTCACGGGCGCGGCTGGCCGTCATCGAGAACATGGACCGATTCAGATCGAGCAGAGAACGGTTGACGACTTCCCCCTGTTCCGGGGAGATGGCGCCACTGTGGCAGGAGTCCGTCAACAGCACTTTCCATTTGGCCTGCACCTTGCTGCCGATCACCTGACCGAGTTGGTCCATGCCATAGCCGGTGCGGGCGATATTCTTGGGGTCTAGATCGTAGGGCGCCAGGTAAGCTTTGCCGGAGTTCGGGTCGACGAAGCCATGGCCGGCAAAATAGACGAGGACGCGGTCTTCCGGTTTGGCTACGCTAGGCAGCCAGCCGTCGATCTCCTTCTGCAAATTGGCCAGCGTAGCGCGGGCACCGGTGAGCTTCCGCACATTTTCCGAGCGGAAGTTGCCGCCTTCCGGGCTGATTAGCACGGAGTAGATGGCTTCGGCGTCGCGTTCGGCGAATTCGAGCTTGGCGCTGGCGGGCAGGTTCTGGTAGTCGCCAACGCCGATAATGAGGGCGTAGCTGCGGGGAATGGTAACGCCGGTGGAGGCCGGCGTGATGGGTTCGGGGGCGTTCTCGTACTTGAGGTCGCGTGCTTTCTTCTGTGCGGGCGGCGTTTGCGCCACGGCGAGAGCGGCAATCGTGAAGAGGATCCAAAGGCGTTTCATAACGATTCCTGGTTAGCGATGCGCGAGGCGGTACTGGTAGGTGAACGGGCCGGGCTTCTCTGGGCCGGGGGCGGCGGGCGGGGCGGCGACGACGGATCCCTGATCCATCCGCAAGAAAAGCAGTTCGCGGGACCGGAGGCCCGGGACCTCGTTCTTTTTTAGGCCGGCGTTAGTATCTACGCATTCGCCGCGGGCCCGCCAGATGGCATCGTCGCAGCGGGGCCGCAAATTGCTGGGGGCGCTGCCCGGGGACGGCGGGGGCGGCAGCGGCTTATATTGGGGCGCCTCGTGGCCCAAGCGGACGGGAGAGACGATCCAATAGACGGTGTCGTATCCGGCGGGTCCGGTGAGTTTGAAAGCGCCATGATTGCCAGGAATATAGTATTCCCGGCCGGCCTCGATCTTGTTGTCGGTTCCGGCTTCGGCGGACGGAAACAGGGTGGCCGTATCGCCGGAGGTGCCTTCGTTGACGACGTAGAGGTAGCCGGAAGCGTTGGACTTGAAGCGGAAGCGGACCTGGTCTCCGTTGGCGAAGACATGTCCGGGATCGGAGCTTTTCCAAGCCCCAGCGTCGCGGCGTTCGAGGGTGATTTCGACGCGCTGCTGGGCGGCGAGAGTGGCGGAGAACAACAGGGCCAGAGCCAGACGATTCATGAGGGATTCCTTAGCGATGCTTCAGGCTGAGGTCTACTATCAGCTTGGCGTCGGGGGCCGGGTTCTTGTTGATGATGTAGGCGGCGGTTTCCTTCCGCTCGGGTGAGAGTGGTTTCGAGTCGTCCACCTTTTCAAAGACCAAGTCGCGGGCCACCATGGAACTCCGCACGCGGCCGACGAGTTGGTCGTCGATGGGGCGGATCATCTGGGCCAATTGGAGTTGCTTGCCCGGCTTAGTTTCCTGCGGGGCGGTCTGGGAGGGCGAGTTGATCTTGTAAATAATATCTTCAAGATTGGCCTCCGGCTTCCGCGCCAGGACGATAAAGAGTTTTTCTTCGCCGGCCTGATCGTCGAAATAGAACCGGCCGGTGCCGGGAACCATGTAGGGCCGGAACGGGGCGATGAAGTTGTTGCCGTTGTCCACTTCCGAGGAGGGGAACAGAACACTCCAGTTGCCGCTCGACCCGCGGGCCACGACGTAGAGATAAGCTCCCTCGTTGGCTTCCACTTGAATTTTCAGGCGGTCGCCGGAGCGGAAGATACTTTCCGTGTCGACCTCGCTATAAGCGGCGTTTTCGCGGCTTAGCAGGATACTGTAGCGGAGGCCGAGGGGGGCCGGCGTAGTCGACGAGGCCAGGACCACGGAGGCTTCTCCAACCCGTTCGGGTGCAGTTGGCGTGACCGGATTCTTCGGCTGGTTTTTGGTCGTTGGAGATGGCTTGGCCTGCGCCACCAATTTAGTGACTGGTGTTGTCTCTGATTTTCGAGTAACCTTTACGGGCGAGCCTGGTGCTGAGAAAAAAAGCTCACGAGGTGTGAGATCCTGGGCAAGCAATATTCCGGCAAACGCGAAGAGATTTAGGAAACGCATGGATTTTCAACCTTTTTTCACTACAAGAACTCATCATTCGAGTCTGTGCCGTCCGAATGCTAGGACGGGCAAGACAGTCGGAGAGTTGCTTGGACGGCAAGTTCTCGCCCTCACACTGCTTCTGACTATATTCGCGCAATCGAACGGTTTGGCCCATCAACAAGCCGGAGAAGCGATTAAGAAACTGAATATTGTGATTGTAGAGGGAGAAGGCGCCGTGAACAATGCCCGCCAGCGGGTGGCACGAGATCCGATGGTGCAGGTGGAGGACGAGAACCGGAAGCCGGTGGCGGGGGCGGCGGTGGTGTTTCTGCTGCCGAATCAAGGGGCGGGGGCGACGTTTGCCAATGGCGCCCGCTCGTTAACGGTGTTGACGGATAACAACGGACAGGCCGTGGCGCGGGGGCTCCAGGCGAACAGGCTGACAGGAGAATACCAGATGCGCGTCACGGCTTCGGCCAGCGGGCTGACGGCTAGTGTCTCGATTGGAATGAGCAATATTGCGGCGGCGGGGGCCGGAGCGGCGGCGGGGCTGGGTGGCTTGAAATGGCTTCTGATCGTGGGCGCCATTGGAGGGGCGGCGGCTGCAACCGGAGTCGCTTTGAGCAACGGCGGCAGTACGGCGCCGGGTCCGAGACCAACTGTGATTGCGCCCGGCACGCCGAGCGTGGGAGCGCCGCAATGAATCGCCGAGCTTTTGTCGTTAGCTTGATGGGAGCGCCGCTGACGGCGCAGGACGCTGATTTCGGGGGGCCGGTGCTGGGCTACGTTCTGGATGAAGACCGGCATGTGCGGCCGCTGATCGGCCCGGCGGGCAGCGCCTATCTGGCACCGCCGATGGCGGAGGAGACTGGCCTGCGGCAATGGACGGGAAGTTACGGTCTGGATGGCGAAGGGCAATTGTTTTTTGGCGTGGGAACGCAGCGACTGCGCAGGGTGGAGACCGAGAGCGGCTGGCAGAAACTGATTGGCTCCGCCCGCCCGGACGTAGCGTTGGTGCAGCAGCGTGGCCGCGTGGCGGTAGCGCGCGCCGGGGTGGCCGGCGATGCTTTCGAATTGGGAATGGTTGCCGAACAGTTGGCGGTCGGAATGCGCGGCGAGGCGGTTGGGGGGGCCGACGCGGAGCGATATGCGTTATGGCGGCCAGATGGCGGGCAGGTGTTCCAGGCGCCGATGGCCGGAGTCCGGGCGCTACAGGTGTTGCCGGACGGGGCCGGAATCTGCGGCTTGGCCGAAGGGTTCTTTATAACCGATAGCGCCGGACATCGGGCCGGGTTCGAAACCGGCCGGGGATCTGCTCTGGCGCTGATGGGCGATGGATCGACTGCGGTGATTCTGGATGAAGAAGGAACGAGAGTGCAGATTTTTGCGATCGCGTCGAGAGAGTGGCGGGAAGAGAAAACGCCCTTTGCCTGCCAGCGATTGACGCCACTGCGGGATGGACGTTCGTTCCTGCTGTCGGGTGACGCAGCCGAGCCTGTGTGGACTCTGACGCTGCGGGGCGGTGAACCGCATTGGGCGCAGGTCCCGCTAGTACGCGGAGGAAGGGCCTAATGCGGATCTTACGAATCCTTTGCTCCACGCTGGCGGTTTCGGCCGTGGCATTGGCGTTTCAGAGTCCCAGTGGGAGGTGTCTGATCACGACGGCGACCACACTGCCGGCGGGCACGGTGAACATCGCGCGCAGCTATCAGATTGCGACCGAAGGATGCGAATCCCCCCGCCGATTTGATCTGGACGGGGGCACCTTGCCTCCCGGCATGACATTGAATGCGGTATCGGGTATTGTGGCCGGCCAGCCTTCGGCGGCGGGGTTGTACAGCTTTACGGTGCGGGTGTTGGATCGAATCTCGCAGGTCCCGGCCAAGACATTCGTTCTTCGGATCAACACCGCCTTGCAGATTGATCGGAGGATTCTGGCTTCGGCGGGGGCGTCGGGCAGCGCATATTCGGACCAGATCAGTGTAAGCGGAGGGGTTGCGCCGTACACGTTCGCCCTGACCGGGTCGCTGCCCTCAGGTTTGAGCTTGAGCTCTTCTACCAATGCGATCACCGGTACGATTGGGGCCGGCTTTACGACGCCTGCCAGCTTTAGTGTGCAGGTGAGTGACTCCAGTTCTCCTGCGAATACCGTCACGTCGGCGTTCCAGATTTCTCCGAATGCGACGCGGAGCCTGGCAACCTTAACCCTGCCTAACGGGACGCAAGGAGTGGCTTACAACACCACCGTTTCCTTGGCTACGGGCACTGGCGGATCGTTCCTGCTGGCGAATGGGGCTTTGCCTGCCGGCTTGAGCTTGAATCCTACGACCGGAGTCCTGAGCGGAACTCCCACGGCGAGTGGATCGTTTTGGTTTACGGTTCAGTCGCGATTAATCAGCGGGGGGACGGTCTCTTCGGCGTGGCGCACGTACAACGTGCTGATCAGTAACCTGACTGGCCTGCAATTTACGACCGGGGCGAATCCTCCGCGGGTGGCTACCTTATCGGCATATCGCGCCCTGCTGAGTCCTGTTGGCGGGGTCGCGCCGTTCAGCTATTCACTGTCCGGGGGCGCCCTGCCGCCGGGAGTGACGCTCGACACGGCGACCGGTCTCTTGCACGGAGACGTTGCCTATACGGAGACCCCCTCGTACAGCGCAACCTTCCAGGTGACCGACAGCCGGGGCGCGACGGCGACCCAAGCGTTTACCTTCCTGACGGTGTTTGGCCTCAGTTTCTCGGAGTTCTCGATGCCTTCGGGCATGGTGGGCAGCGCCTATACAAGTTCAACACCGGCGACCTCTAACGGTGGCGCGACGATTAGCTTTGGATTGTATCCGTTTGGTGCCGAACTGCCTCCCGGCTTGACTTTCAACCCGACGACGGGAGTCTTCAGCGGTACCCCGACGACGAGAGGACAATACTCCATAGCTCTCTTCGCGCGGGATGAGTTAGGCGGCTACTCAACGATTTCGGTCATCATCGAAATTTATCCGGCGCTGACCTTCCAATCGACGAGTCCCTTGCCGGATTATGCTGCCAGTGGTGGCGTCCAATACTTTGCAAACGTCGGGGCGTCGGGAGGAGCTTTCCCTTCTGCGTATCAGGTTATCTCCGGGGCCTTGCCAAGTGGCATTGTGGTGAATAATCTCTATGGTTTCTTGACCGGTTCGTCTACGGCGATCGGGGCGTATAGCTTCACAATTCGCGTGACCGATGGTAACGGACGAACGGCGACTCGGGCTTTCACCATGAACGTGGTGCCGACAGTGGCCGTTGCGACTGGAGCACTGAGTAACGGTATCGTGGGGCAGTCTTATTCGTCCCAGGCGGTCGCTCAGGGTGCGCCCACGACGTTCCAGTATACGGTGTCGTCCGGAACGCTGCCCCCTGGGCTTTCGTTGGCGATGTTCACGGGCGTCCTGTCAGGTAACCCAACGACAGCGGGGACTTACGACTTCAACATCAGCGCAGCGAGAGCAGACGGCCTGGGGACGTCAAACATTCGGGCGTTTCGCGTGATCATCTCCAATACTCTTGCTTTCGTTACGACGTCGCCACTTCCATCGGGCGGGGTCGGCCATCCATACTCCTTCCCCCTTCAGATTACCGGCGGACTGGCTCCATACTCTTTTTCGCTCAATGATTCCAGTCTGCCGGCCGGCTTGACCCTGAATCCGGACACGGGAATTGTGTCGGGCGTGCCACTCGTGGCAGGCAACTTCTTTACCTCGCTTCGGGTAGACGATCCGAATGACATCCCGGGCCTTAGATCGTTTGACATTGTCATTGGGCCGGAAATTCAGTTCTCGACCCCTAGGCTACCGAACGGGACGCGGACGTCGGCTTACAGCCAGACGGTCGTCGCAACGGGCGGGACTGGCGCGCTCACTTACAGTTTGGCAAGCGGGACTCTGCCCAACGGGGTGACCTTGAACGGGACCAGCGGTGCGCTGACCGGGACTCCCACGGTGGCGAACACTTTTACCTTCACTATTCGAGCGGCCGACACGCTTGGCGTCTCTACGACGCAAGCCTATACGGTAGTGATTGCCGAGCCGTTGACGTTTGTCACGGCCTCGCCGATTCCGGCGGCAGCGCTCAACGCCTCGTACGCGCAGGCCTTTACGACGGCCGGCGGCCGGGGAGCTGTTGGCTATACGGTGCTTACTAACGCGCCTCCCGCAATCATGGGGATGGCGCCGTCAACCGGCAGCTATGGCGGTTTCCCGATTGTGCCGGGTACATATTCGATTACGGTCCAGGCTCGCGATGCGGACGGCCGGACGGTGCAGAACGCCTTCCAACATACCGTGGGCGGGCCCCCAATTCTGAGCGGCATCCTGCCGGCTGGTACTGTGGGGCAATCCTACTCTCAAGGCATCCCGTTCACCGGCGGACTGGCTCCATATGTTGTCAGCCTGTTAGACAGCACCTTGCCAGCGGGTTTAACGCTGAATGCCTCGACCGGCGTTATTTCGGGCACGCCGACGCTGGCGGGAACCACCGCATTAAGCGTTCTCGTTGTCGACGCCACGGGCCTCGAGAATATTCGGGCGTACACGCTGCAGATCTACAATCCGCTGGTGCTGACCCCGGCGACCCTGCCAAATGGGACTTCCGGCACGGCATACAATTCCGGGGTTTCGACGACTGGGGCAGTTGGTGCGGTGACCTTCGCGGTAGGGACGGGTTCCTTGCCCCCCGGGATCACACTGAATGCTTCTACCGGTGCGTTGACGGGCACTCCGACGACCCCAGGTGGTAATACCTTTACGATCACGGCGACCGACACCGTGCCGCGCACCGTCGGAATCAGCTATACCGTGACGATTGCGAGCGGCTTGGTAATCAGCACGACCTCGCTTCCGTCCGGCATTGCCGGACTCTCTTATTCCGCTCTCCTGCAAGTTCAAGGAAACGCCGGGGCCACGACGTTCGCCGTGACTACCGGTAGTTTACCAGGCGGATTGATTCTGAACTCCACTAGTGGCGTCATCAGCGGCACGCCGACGGCTACCGGAAGCACGTTCACCATCACCGCAACGGATGCGCAGGCGCAGACGGCCCAGCGAAGCTTCACAATTACGATTTCTCCATCGTTCCTCATCACGACGACGACCCTGCCGGGCGGGGCGATTGGGACGGCCTACTCGGCCACCATCCAGACCCAGAATTCTCGAGGTGTAGTGACCTTCCAGGTGTTGACGGGAACGCTGCCGGCCGGTTTGACACTGAACGCGAATACCGGCGTGATCAGTGGAACGCCGATCTCGAATGGGCCACGAACCTTTACGATTCGGGCGACTGACACGGAGGGTATTGTCTCTGATTCGGGCGGTCCAAGTTTCCGGAGCGTCGATCAGATCGCCGAACGGACTTACACGACCACTATCGGTGGAGCCTTCTCGATAAGTACGACGAGCCTGCCGAATGGTGCCGTCTCGACGCCGTATAGCGCGACAATTCAATCGCTAAACGGAAATCCAGCAGTGACGTTTGCGGTGACGACGGGCGCGTTGCCAGCGGGCCTCACCCTAAACTCCAACACGGGGGTGATCAGCGGGACGCCGACGGCTACCGGAAGCACGTTCACCATCACCGCAACGGATGCGCAGTCGCAGACGGCCCCGCGAAGCTTCACAATCACGATCTCGCCAGCGTTTATCATCACGACGGCGACCCTGCCGGACGGGGCGATTGGGACGGCCTACTCGGCCACAATCCAGACGCAGAATTCTCAGGGTGTAGTCACCTTTCAGGTGTTGACGGGTACGCTGCCGGCCGGTTTGACACTGAACACGAATACCGGCGTGATCAGTGGAACGCCGACCTTAAATGGGCCACGAACCTTTACGATTCGAGCGACTGATTCGGAAGTTCTTACTGGCGATGCGGGCGGTCCAAGTCTCCGTAGCGTCGATCAGATTGCGGAACGGACCTATACGGTCACCATCGGCGGAGCCTTCTCGATCAGTACAACGAGCCTGCCGAACGGCAACGTGTCGACGCTTTACAGCACGACAATCCAAACACTGAACGGGAATCCGCCAGTGACGTTTGCGGTGACAACCGGCACGTTGCCGGCGGGCCTCACTCTGAACGCGAGCACCGGCGTCATCAGCGGCACTCCTACGACGGCGGGAAGCAACACGTTTACGGTTACGGCGACCGACGCGCAGTCCCAGACCGCACCACGGAGTCTCACGATCGTCATTTCCGGAGCGTTTAGCTTCACGACATCGACGCTGCCGAACGGGGCGATCGGAGTAGCGTATTCCGCGACCCTGCAAACCCAGAACTCGCAGGCGCAAGTAACGTACCAGGTCGTTCAGGGTTCCTTGCCTCCGGGCCTGACCCTGAACGGGACGAGCGGTTTGATTAGTGGAACGCCGACGCAGAACGGGTCAAACACCTTCACGGTGAGAGCCACCGATGCGAGTTCACCCTCCTTTTTGAGCACGGGCAAGCCGCTCCGCTCCGTGGACCAGATCGCCGAGGTGACGTTTACGCTCACCATTGGTGGGACGTTTGCAATTACCACGACGGCGCTGCCTTCCGGGACCGTGACTACATCCTACAGCGCGACTCTGGGGACAGAGAATGCCGCCGGAACCGTCAGCTTCCAGCTAACCACCGGAACGCTGCCGAGTGGCCTGACGCTGGTGCCCGCCACGGGTGTCATCAGCGGTACGCCCACCGTGAGCGGAAGCTTCCCCTTCACTGTGACTGCCACGGATTCCCAGCAGCGGACAGCGACACGGGACCTGACCATCACCGTGTTGCCGCGATTCGTCATCACGACGACCGCGCTTCCGAATGGCACTCGGGGCATCGCATACGATGTGGCGATTGAAACGCAGGGCGCCGTGGGGACAGCTTCGTTTGAATTGCTATCAGGCGGTTCCTTGCCGCCTGGGCTGACACTGAACGGCGCTACGGGCGCGATCAGCGGGACACCAACTCAAGTGGGAACCAGCTCGTTCCTGATCCGGGCGGCGGACTCGGCGAATCCGCAACTGCGGAATGCGAGCGTCTCCTTGTCGATCACCGTCAATCCGTCGCTGCTCAGCATCACGACGAGCGGGTTGCCGCGTGCTACCGCCGGCGTCGCCTACAGCCAAACGCTGGCGGCCACCGGTGGCGTGGCACCGTACCAGTGGACCATCGCGAGCGGCGGCTTGCCGCCAAACCTGACCTTGAGTACCGCGACGGGCGCGCTGGCCGGGGTTGTGCAACGGGGTGGCGTGGCCAACTTTACAGTGCGGGTTACCGATAGCGTCGGAATCACTGCGGAGCGCCCATTCACTCTCGAAACCGTGACGCAACTTGGGATTGCGGGCATAGTCTTCCCGATCGAGCAGGGCCAGTTCTTTTCTTCAGCGGTGACGGTGTTCGGTGGACGGCCTCCTTACCAGGTCACTGTACTAAGTGGAGGACCGCCACCGGGCATTTCCTTCTCTTCGTCCAACTCGGCGTTTAGCGGAACGACGAGCGCCGCGCCTGGCCAATTCTCAGCCGTCGTACAGGCGATCGATAGCCTAGAGCAGGTAATCACGGCGACGCTGCTGTTTAACGTTGCTCCTGCCGGCCCGGCACCGCTCGGGATTACCCCGGCGACCGTGCCGAATGGTCTGGTGGGCGCAGCTTACGGGGCGCAACTCGGGACATCGGGCGGAACGCCGCCTTATTCGTTCCGCATTTCGCAGGGCAATTTGCCCCCCGGCATCACAATGAACGGGGCGGGTACGTTCAGTGGCACTCCTTCGCTGGCAGGTTCGTTTACGTTCGGCGTCCTGGCTACCGATGGCGGTAGCCGGTCGGCCGGCCAACTGTTTACCATCCTGGTGACCGCTCCGGTGGCCCCGCTGGCGGTAACGCCGGAGTCCGTGCCAGGCGGGAGTCTCAATCAGCCATATTCAGCTAACCTCGGCGCTTCTGGCGGCTTCGCGCCGTACCGGTTCAGCTTAACGGGCGACCTGCCTCCCGGTGTCGTGTTCACCAGCAGCGGCACGTTGGTGGGCACTCCGACGGCGACAGGAACGTTCCGCTTCACGCTCGATGTGACGGATGCGCGGAATGTGCGAGTGACGCTCGCGTTCACGATCACGATCCTGGGTCAGGTGGCGATCACCACCGCTTCGCTGCGGGATGCCGTGGTTGGTGCGCCTTATGGCTCGCAAGTTGAAGCTGCTGGCGGCACCGCGCCATATACCTTCGGACTGAGCGGATTGCCACCCGGCTTATCCGGTAACAGCAACGGAGCCATCTCCGGAACCCCAACGGCGGCGGGAGCGTTTGCCGTGGCCGCCGAGGTGACGGACGCACGGGGCCAGCGGTCCGCCAGGGTTCTTTCCCTGACGGTTGTCGTGCGGCCGACGATCACCAGTTCTCCGGGCGCGACGCCGGTGGCGGTAGGCCAGCCGATCAGCGGCGGGTTCGCTGCTGCCGGCGGACGGCCGCCGTATCAGTGGGCGATCACCAGCGGTGCGCTGCCGCCGGGCATTGGGTTCGTTTCGTCAACAGGCGCGTTGTCGGGTACACCAACGGTTGAAGGAACGTTCGCGTTTGGCGTCACGGTGACCGACTCGCTGCAGAACACGGCCACCGGGTCGGCGACGATTCGCGTGTTGCCGCAGTTGACGGTGAACGCAACCACGCCGCCGGGCGGCGTGGTGGGCGCGGCATATGGGGCCGGCGTCGGGGCTTCCGGCGGTCAGGGGCCTTATACGTTCTCTGTGACAGAGGGCGCGCTGCCGCCGGGCATCTCGCTCGGGGCCGACGGTTCGCTCAACGGAACGCCAAGTGCGGTTGGCGGGTTCGCCTTCACCATCCAGGCGACCGACGCGATCGGCAACCGGTCGACGCGCTCCTTCTCCATCGCTATCGGCCTGCCTCCTGTGCCGCCCATCAACTTCGTGGGTACTCCGCCGACTATCCAAACGGGACAGCAAGGCACTATCACGGTGCAGATTGCCGCTTCGTACCCGGTCCCGATCACCGGGACGCTGACCCTTCAGTTCACGCCGAACGCAACCAACCCGATCGACGACCCGGCGGTGCAGTTGACTTCCGGCGGAAGGGAAGTGACTTTCACGATTCCGGCCGGCGCGACCAATGCGCAGTTCCCGCTGGACCCATTACGGTTCCAGGTGGGAACGGTGGCGGGTCAAGTGCAGTTGCAGACGACGTTCACCCCGCTTGGCGGCCAACCGACGCCGGGGCCAACCGTCACGGTGACCATCCCGCGGGCTGTGCCGGTGATAACCGCAGCTTCGCTAGCGCCCGCGAGCGGGGGCTTCGCTTTGACCGTGGAGGGCTTCTCGAACACCCGCGAGGCGTCGACGATGACCTTGCAGTTCAACCCCGCTCCGGGCAGCAGCCTGGAGACCGCCACTGTAACGGTGCCGGTGACGGCGGCGTTCAACACCTGGTTCAACTCCGGCGGTTCGCAGCCGTTCGGCGGAAGCTTCCGGCTGACGCTGCCGCTGACCGTGACCGGCGAACTCAGCGCGGTGGATTCGGTGGTGGTTCGCCTGACGAACAGCGTCGGCGAATCGCAGCCGGCTACCGCTCGTAGAAACTAAGCCAGTTGTCGCCTTGCTTGACGATACGGCTCCTTCTCAAAGGGCCGTACTCGTCGGCGAGGATCTGGCGCGGTGGATGCTGCGCGATGACGTAGGGCACCGTCGATTCGGCGAGGGCGGTGAGCGCGGCGTCGAACTCCTTCGGGACCGTGAAGGGCGGATCGAGGAAGACGATGTCGGCCTCCATCGTCCGCAGGGCGTCGCTGGCTTTGCGCTTGATGATGGCCGTGCGCGCTTGGACGCCGAGCGTCTTGATGTTCTCAAAGAGCACGCGGATCGCTTCTTTATTACGCTCGATGAAAATGACGCGGCGGGCGCCGCGGCTGAGGGCTTCGAGGCCGACGGCGCCCGTGCCGGCGTAGGCATCAACGAAGACAACGCCATCGAGGCGCGGCTGCAGGATGTTGAACAGCGACTCCCGCAGACGGTCCGGCGTGGGCCGCACTTCGGACCCTTCTACACTCTGCAGCTTGCGGCTGCGAAACTCTCCGGCAATGACTCGCATGGTTACCCTACCAATACTAAGCCGTAGCGGCGCTGCCAGTGCTCGCGGAGGTAGGCGATCGCCTGGCGGAGGGTGGCTTCGTTCGGCGGATTGTCGATGAACGCATTGGCTTCGTTTCGGGCAATTTCGAGTAGTTCACTGTCCCGAAGGATGTTGCCAAACCGCAACGCCGGAAGTCCGCTCTGTTTGGTGCCGAAGAATTCGCCGGGGCCCCGTAGGCGCAAGTCCATTTCCGCGATATAAAAGCCGTCGTTCGATTCGACCATCGTGCGAATCCGTTCCATGCCGGTTTCACTGAGCTTGTCGGTGACCAGCAGGCAGTAGCTCTGCTCGCCACCGCGGCCCACGCGGCCGCGAAGTTGATGCAACTGCGCGAGTCCAAAACGTTCAGCCTGCTCGATGACCATGACAGTGGCGTTGGGCACGTCGACACCGACCTCGACGACGGTGGTGGCGACCAGGATCTGAATCTGCCCCTGCTTGAAGGACGCCATGACGGCTTCCTTGTCGCCCTGAGCCAGCTTGCCGTGGAGCAGGCCAACCTGAAACTGCGGAAACACGGTTTGCGAAAGCTGCAGGTACATCTGCTCAGCCGCCTTCATGGCTTGCGTTTCGCTCTCTTCAATGACGGGATAGACGACGTAGGCTTGGCGGCCGGCGGCGACTTCACCGTGCAGGAACGACCAGACCTCCTCGATGCGGTTGGCGTTGACGTGCGTGGTGACGATGGGGCGGCGACCCGGGGGGAGTTCGTCGATCACTGAAGTATCGAGGTCGCCGTAGACGGTGAGGGCTAACGTGCGGGGGATGGGTGTGGCAGTCATCACGAGCACGTCGGGAGTCTGCCCCTTTTCCATTAGCTTCAGCCGCTGCATGACGCCGAAGCGGTGCTGCTCATCTACGATGGCGAGGCCGAGCTTGTGGAAATGGACGTCGGCTTCGAGCAGGGCATGGGTGCCGATGGCCACATGGGCAAGACCACTGGCAATGAGGCGGCGGATCGCTTCCTTCTCCTTCGGTTTGAACGAGCCGGAGAGCATCACGCACTGGTAGCCCAGCTTGCCGAACAAGTTCTTGAAGTAGGCGAAGTGCTGCGAGGCCAGGATCTCGGTCGGAGCGAGAACCGCGACCTGATAGCTGTTCTCGATCGCGATGATGGCCGCCTCGGCGGCGACGAGCGTCTTGCCGCTGCCGACGTCGCCTTGCATCAGGCGGCTCATCGGCTGCGGGGCTGCCATGTCGCGGGCGATCTCGCCAAGAACGCGCTTCTGTGCGCCGGTGGGCTTGAACGGCAGCATGGCCTTGATCTTCTCTCGGACCTGATCGGTAAGGGCGAACTGAATGCCGCGCGCCTCGCGCGCCTTGTTGCGCTTGAGCGCGAGGCCGCACTCGAGCCAGAAGAACTCTTCGAGGATCATGCGGACATGGGCGGAGGAGCGGAAAGCGTTGAGCAGGCGGATATCGCTGTCTTCGGGGGGGAAGTGGATGCCTTGGATGGCGGCCCACCGCGTTGGCAGCTTGAGCTGCTCGCAGATGCGGGCGGGGAGCATGTCCTCGATGGGCGCGATCGCATCAAGGACGCGGCGCATCAGAACGCGCATCATCTTCGGGCTTATCTTTTGGGCGGCTTCGTAGATGGGTACGACGCGGCCGGTGTGGAGCGTGGCGTCACCGTCTTCATCGTCCTGCGAAAGAATCTCGAACTCCGGATTCTTCATCAGGAGTTCTCCGCGATAGGTGTCGAATTCGACTTTGCCGTAGACCGCCAGACGCATGCCTTCGGCGAGGACTTTGGCAAGATAGCCGCCGTTGAACCAGCGGCCATAGAGGGCCATACGGCCGGAGTCGCCGAGCGTGGCTTCAAAGAGGCCGACGCGGCGGTTCTTCAGCACGGGGAGGCTGGTGGCGCGGACATCGACTAGCACGGTGGCCATCTCGCCGGGGGCGAGCTGGTCGATGCGTTTCAGATTGGATCGGTCTTCGTAGCGGAAAGGGGGGTAGTGCAGCAGGTCGGCCACGGTGACCAGACCCTTGGTCTCGAGCATCGCCGCCCGCTGCGGTCCCACGCCTTTCACATATACGAGCGGGGTTTCAAGATTCACTTACGCTACAATTCCCTGTTATGAAGGCCTCTGCTCTTTTTCTATTCTCCGCTATCGTCGGCATGGCTGCTGATCTTCGCGTGGGCATCGTTGGTACGGACACATCGCACGTGATCGCGTTCGTAAAGATTCTGAACGATCCGAAGAATCCCGACTATCAGCCGGGCGCGAAGATCGTCGCCGCCTACAAGGGTGGGAGCCCTGATCTGGAATCGAGCCGGAGCCGCGTGGAAGGCTACGCGAAGGAATTGAAAGAGAAGTGGGGTGTGGAGATCGTGCCCGACATCAAGACCCTATGCGAGAAGGTGGACGCGATATTGCTTGAGAGCGTGGACGGCCGGGTGCATCTGGCGCAGGCCAAAGAGATCTTTAAGCACAAGAAGCCGGTGTTCATCGACAAGCCGCTGGCGGCCGACCGCGCGGATGCGTTGGCGATTGAGAAGCTGGCCAAAGCGAACGGCGTGAAATGGTTTACGTCCTCGAGCCTCCGCTGGAGCGACGGGATTCTGGACGCCAAGGACGCCAAGGGCGTGGTCGTGTGGGGCCCGG
The DNA here is from genome assembly GCA_038215275.1 of Bryobacterales bacterium. Taxonomy (GTDB): domain Bacteria; phylum Acidobacteriota; class Terriglobia; order Bryobacterales; family Bryobacteraceae. The sequence continues at coordinate 22,423 of JBBQRA010000048.1, forward strand.
GACCGATGGACCCTTCGCACAAGCTGGATATGACCTGGTACGGCATTCACGCCGTCGAGATGCTCTACGCGATGATGGGCACGGGCTGCGTGGAAGTGACGCGTGTGGCTTCGGGCGATGACGTCGTCGTCGGCAAGTGGAAAGACGGCCGGACGGGAACGGTGCATCTGCTGCGGCCCTACGGCGATTTCGGCGCGATGCTGTTCAAAGAGAAAACCGTTGTGCAAGGACCGGCGAAAGTAAAGGTGAACTATGCACCGATGCTGGGCCAGATCGTGAAGTTCTTCCAGACGGGCGAGTCGCCGGTGCCGATCGACCAAACAATGGAAATGTTCGCTTTCATGGAAGCTGCGCAAAAGAGCAAGGAACAGGGCGGCAAGCCCGTAAAACTACAGTAATTCGCGGTAAACTTGGAAGTTATGCCAGGTTTGCTTGAAGGAAAGACGGCGCTCGTTGCGGGAGTCGCCAACCGTTGGTCCATCGCGTATTCGATTGCCGCGGCGTTTCGCCGGGAAGGCGCGACGCTCCTGCTGACCTACCAGGGTGAGCGTGTGCGGGGACAGGTCGAGGAACTCGGCGCCGAACTCGGCGCCGCAAAGGTTCTCAACTGCGACGTGACTAACGACGCCGAACTCGAAGCCCTCGTCGCGATGTTGCAGGCGGAGTTCCCGAAGCTGGACGCGGTGGTGCATAGCATCGCCTTCGCCAACAAGGAAGACCTGAGCCGCCCGTTCAGCGAGACCTCGCGCGACGGCTACCTGCTCTCGCAGAACGTCAGCGCCTTCTCGCTGGTGGCCATGAGCCGGGCGCTTTCACCGCTGATGACCGAGGGCGGAGCGATTATGACGCTGACCTACCTGGGCGCGACCCGCGTCGTTGAAAACTACAACGTGATGGGCGTAGCGAAGGCGGCGCTCGAAGCGTGCGTTCGCTATCTGGCGGCCGAGTTAGGCGCAAAGAACATTCGTGTCAACGCAATTAGCGCGGGCCCGATCAAGACCGCATCGGCGCGCGGCATCAAGGATTTTTCGAAGGTTCTGGAGGCGGTGGCTGAGCATTCGCCGCTCAAACGGAATTGCGACCCGGCGGAGGTGGGAGACACGGCTGTGTTCCTGGCTTCCAGACTGGGCCGCGGCGTGACGGGGAACACCATCTTCGTTGACGCCGGATTTCAAATCATGGGTCTTTAGTCGAATACTATGATCAAAGTCGAAGGCATAACCAAACGATACCCGGGACACACCGCGGTAGACAACATTTCCTTCGAAGTCGAAAAAGGACAGATCGTTGGCTTTCTTGGCCCCAATGGGGCGGGGAAGACGACGACGATGCGCATCCTCACGTGCTTCATGCCTCCAACGTCGGGAACGGCGACTGTGGCGGGCTTTGATGTCCTCGAGAATCCGCTCGAAGTGAAGAGACGCATCGGCTATCTGCCGGAGACGCCGCCACTGTATCCGGAAATGGAAGTGGCGGAGTACCTGACTTTCGTGGGCAAGCTGAAGGGTCTGTCGGGAGACAACCTGAAGAAGCGCGTCGCGGAAGTGTCGGAGAAGTGCAACATCGCCGACGTCAGCCAGAAGCTGGTGAGCAAGCTCTCCAAGGGCTATAAACAGCGGGTGGGTCTGGCGCAGGCGATCATCCACAATCCGGATGTGCTGATTCTGGACGAGCCGACCTCCGGCCTCGACCCGAAGCAGATCCACGAGACGCGGGACCTGATCAAGGGCTTGGCCGGCGAGCACACTATCATTTTGAGCACGCACATTCTGCCCGAGGTGGAGCAGATCTGCGAGCGGGTCGTAATCATTTCGAGCGGCAAACTAGTGGTGACCGACTCCATGGAAAATCTGAAGAGCCGCATGCATGGTTCGCCGGTGATCGGGGTGACGGTGGAGGCGCAGTCGGACAGTGGGCCAGTGCAGGAAAAGCTCGAACGGGTGGCCGGCGTCAGCCGCGTGATCTTGAAAGAGACTCACGAGGGCTCGTTTGCCTTCGAGGTGGAGAGTTTGCAGGGTCGCCGCGTGCAGGCCGATGTGGCCCGGGCCGTGGTTGAGGCCGGTTGGAACCTAACCGAGTTACGGCCCGTGAGTCTGAGCTTAGAAGAGGTCTTCCTCCAATTGACCGAGACGGAGGCTTCCGCATGAGAAACATTCTTACCATCTGCCAGAAAGAGATTAAGAGCTACTTTGTGTCTCCCATCGCCTACGCGCTGATGGCGATCTACGCGATCGTGTCCGGGTTCTTTACCTACGTGGCCGTCGGGTATTTTCTCGACCGTTCAATCGGCGCCGCGGCTGGCCGGGGCGGTCCAATGGACGTGAATGAATGGGTGATCCGGCCGGTGATCATGAACGTCGGGGTGATCTCGCTCTTCCTGATTCCCATGATCACGATGCGCCTGTTCGCGGAAGAAAAACGATCCGGCACGATTGAATTGCTGATCACTTCGCCGATCCGCGACTACGAAATTGTCGTGGGTAAGTGGTTGGGAGCGCTAGCGATGTATGCATGCATCCTGTCCCTGACGGTCTTGAATCTTGGTGTTCTATTCCTGTTTGGCAGCCCCGATTGGCGCCCGATTGCGACCGGCTTTCTGGGCATGCTCCTGCAGGGCGGGTGCCTCCTATCGATTGGGGCATTTCTTTCGAACACGACTAAGAATCAGATCATGGCCGGGGCGATGACGTTCGGTGTATCGCTGATGATGTGGACGTTTGACTGGTTCACTGGCTTCAAATCTGATGCCTGGGCTAAGGTGCTCGCTTACCTTTCGCTGACGGCGCACTTTGAGCCATTCTCAAAGGGCGTGATCGATTCCAAGGACGTAATCTTCTATGTCTCGGTGATTGTGCTGGGTTTGTTTCTCACCACGCGATCGCTTGAGTCGCTGCGGTGGAGGGCATAATGGCGAGCCGTCAAGTTCGATATACCGCTTACGCCGGCACCTACATTGTGGTGTTCGTGGCCATCCTGGTAGGCATTAATTTTTTAGCCAATCGCTACAACAAGTCGTTCGACACGACGACGAATAAGCGGTTTTCGCTATCGGATCAGACCGAGAAGGTCGTGAAGGGTCTGCCCAATGAAGTGCGGATCACCGTGGTCGACAAGACTGAGCGCTTCACCGGTTCGCGTGATCTGCTCGACCGGTACTCCAATCTGTCGACGAAGCTGAAGATTGAATACGTGGACCCGGAAAAGAGTCCGCAACTGGCGCGGGCGCTGGGGGCGCGGAGTTTCGGGCAGGTATTCATCGAAAACGGAGCCAAGCGGGAGGAAGCGCGGGCCCTGACGGAAGAAGAGGTGACGGGCGCGATCATCCGCGCGCTGAAGACCGGCGAACGGATGGTGTGTGCGTTCTCGGGCGCGGGGGAATCGGGCTTCGACGAGATGACAGGTGACGGTATCGGCCTGGCCAAGGCGTCGCTCGAGCGCTACAACTACAAGACGCAGGTGATCAAGCAGTTACAGAAGGCGGAAGTGCCGGCCGAGTGTACGACGATTCTGGTGGCGGGTCCGCGGTTTGACTATCCCGAACCTGTCATCGCCGGCATCAAGGCGCATGTAGAGAGGGGTGGCCATGCGATGTTTCTGCTGGCCCCCGCGCTGAAGTCCGATAAGGACGACGGGGCCGTGAACGATAAGCTGGCGGCGCTGCTCGATTCCTGGGGCATTACGGTAAACAACGATGTCGCCATTGATGAGAGCGGGAGCGGCACCGACTCCGGCTTCAACAAATTTGTCTTCGTGTTGGACAAGTACGAGTCGCACCCGATTGTCCGCGAGATGCGAGAGGTGGGCGTGGCTGTGCCGCTGGTGCGGACACTGGTGACGAAGGATAAGGCGGAGAAGTTGCTCGCGACGCCGGAGCAGAGCTTTTCGACGAAGGAACTGGACCTGAAGAAGCTGACCGGCGACCCGCCGGTGGGTGCGAAAGGGCCGTTGACGATCGCCGCGGCGACCTCGGTGGGCAAGGCGCGGGTGGTGGTGTTCGGATCGATCTCGTGGGCGACCAATTCGTTCTTCCGGTATCCGGGCAACCGGGACCTGTTTTTGAACGCGTTCAATTGGCTGTCGTCCGATGAGGATCTGATCTCGATCCGGCCGAAGGATCCGGAAGACCGGCGGTTGGAAGTGAAGCCCGGCCAGGGCTGGATCTTCCCGTTCGCCAGTTTCTTTCCGCCGCTGCTCATCATCATCGGCGGCGTGATGGTTTGGTTGCGCCGGAGGTAATCGAGATGCCCAATCGAGGATTGCTGGTTGCTGTGGCGCTGCTGGCGCTTTTGGCGGGCGGCATTTACTGGTCCAACCGGGACGAAGAGAAGAAGGTCGGGGCTCCCGCGGCTGACGCCTCCCCGAAGCTGCTGGAGATTCCCGAGGACCAGTTCACCCGGATTGAGGTCAAACGCCGCGATGGCTCTGGAGCGGTGGTCGAGCGGCAGGCCAGCGGTTGGAAGCTGACGGCTCCCAAGGCACTTCCGGTGGACGCTCTTGCGGTGCAGGGGTTAGTGACCGCCCTGGCGCTAGTGGGGTCCGAGCGGGTGGTGGACGAAAAGCCGGGCGACCTGATGCAGTATGGGTTCGCTTCGCCGCAACTGGAGATTTCCATAGGACGGAAGGACGGCCAAACGCACAAGCTGCTGCTCGGCGAGGACTCGCCGCTCGGCACGTCCGTCTATGCGCAAGTCGCGGGCGATCCGCGACTCTTTACCGTTGCGACGGCCACGCGTGGGGCCATCGATAAGGTTTGGCAGGACTTGCGGGACCGCCGGATGCTGACTTTCTACGATGCGAAGTTGCGCAGCGTGGAGTTGAACGGGATCGCGTTTTCAAAGAGCGGCGACCGCTGGACGATGACGAAACCGCAACCTTGGCGGGCGGACAACTTTGCTGTGGAAGACTTAGTGCGGAAGCTGGGTGAGGCCAAGATGGAAGTGGTGCCCGAGGATGAGGAGCAGGAGTTTGCGGGGAAGTTTGCCGGCGCCGCCCCCTATGCCATCGCCAAAGCAACGGACGACCAAGGCACCCAGCAGTTGGAAGTGCGAAAGGACAAAGAAGGCAACTTCTACGCGAAATCGACAGCCGTGGAGGGCTTCTTCCGGCTGCCACCTGAGGCCGTCGAGAGCTTCGCCAAAAAGGCGGAGGAGTTTCGGGACCGGAAGGTTTTTGAGTTCGGGTTCGCCGAGCCGTCCAAAGTGGAATTGAAGCACGGCGAGACGGCGCGGACCTTCGAGAAAGCTGGCGCGGAATGGAAGTCCGGCGGCAAGAAGATCGACCCGGGCTCGGTGCAACAGATCGTGGACAAGCTTCGGGAACTGTCGGCAACTGGTTTTGCTACCGGTGTTGGCGGCAAGCCGGTGGCCGAGTACTCGATCACGTTGGCGGGCAAAGGTGCCGAGAAGGTGACGGTGAATCAGGCCGGGGAGAAGTATTTCGCAGTGCGTCCTGGCGATGCCACCGTGTACGAACTCGATGGCAACGTGGTTGAAGAATTGCGGCAGCTTGCAGCAGACGCTAAGACGCTGCCATGAACGCGCTGCTGACGGACCTCTACCAACTGACCATGGCCGCCGGGTACTTCTCGGCCGGCAAGCATCGGGAAGTGGCGACATTTGAACTGTTCGTTAGGCGGCTTCCCTATAACCGGAATTACTACCTGGCCGCGGGACTGCAACAGGCGGTGGAGTATCTGTTAAACCTGCAGTTCACCGCGGAAGAGATCGCCTGGCTCCGCGGGTTGCCCCAGTTTGCCCGGGTGGCTCCGGAATTCTTCGAGTATCTGGCCGGGTTACGATTCTCGGGCGATGTGTTCGGCATGCGGGAAGGGACCCCCGTTTTTCCAAACGAACCCATTCTCACCGTGCGTGCTCCGTTGATCGAAGCCCAGCTCGTCGAGACCTATCTGCTGGCGACGATCGGCTTCCAGACGTTGATTGCGACCAAAGCCACTCGAATTGTGGAAGCCGCGGCCGCGGCTTCCGTCGTCGAGTTCGGAACGCGTCGGGCGCACGGGCCTGAGTCCGGCATGCTGGCGGCTCGTGCGGCGTACGTGGGCGGGTGTATCGGATCGAGCAACGCGGAAGCGGGCTTTCGCTACGACATCCCCGTGTACGGCACGTCGGCGCATT
>JBBQRA010000049.1:0-28551 GCA_038215275.1 Bryobacterales bacterium
ATCGGCGTCGAGTTCCACGGAGCGGTGCAGCCGCCGACGGCGATGGTGATGATGAAGGCGCTCGAGCCCTACTACCCCTGGTTCTATGAGGAAGTGGTGCAGGCGTTGAACGTCGACATGATGGCCGAGCTCGCGAAGAAGACGAGCGTGCCACTGGCGACCGGCGAGCGGATCTTCACGAAGTGGGGCTTCCGCGAGATTCTCGAAAAGAAGGCCGCCATGATTTTGCAGCCGGACGTCTGCTACGCCGGCGGCATCACGGAGCTGAAGATTATTGCGGGTATGGCGGAGGCTTACTATCTGCCCATCGCGCCGCACAATCCGCAGGGCCCGTGCTCGCTGGCGGCGAGCTTGCAGATTGCCGGCTCGGTGCCGAACTTCCTGATTCAGGAGCGCGGTGACAACGAGTACGCGGATCTTTTGAAGACGCCGCTGCCGCCGGTCGTTGGCGGTTACCGGCCCCTGCCGACCGGACCGGGCTTGGGCATCACAATTGACGAGGACAAGCTGAAGGCCCAGGTGGGCGAACCGCGTCCCTATCTGACGCAGTTCGATCCGGACGATGGCTCAGTGATCGACTGGTAGCCGCCGCCAGTGGGCTGACCGTGCAGCAAAGCTTGGCCTCCAGGCTGAGGTCGTGCGGGGAGCCGTCGGCAGACGAAAACAGTTCGATCCGAGCGTTGGCTCAGTGGTCGACTGGTAGCCGCCGCCGGAGGGTCCAAGCGATGCAGCCGAGCAACGTCAGCACGCTGACGAGGCGGCAGAGCTTGGCCTCCAGGCCACCGTCGTAGGCGAGCAGCACGGGCTCGCTGGCGACGATCTGTCCTTGGGCATTGGCCGTGATCGGCGAAGGCGAACCGTCGGCGCGATACGCGCGCCAGCCGGGATGAAAGTTGACAGGCGTGGCGCCGGGCCCGGAAGTGAAGAAGTGGTTGTCGTCGCGCCACTTGACGGCGACGGTTCCGTGGCGCGGGACGGCGTAGATGCGCGTATCCTGCTCCTCCCAAAGCAGCTCCAGGCGGCCCGCGAAGATCTCGGGCTCGGCGTACGGCTTCCAGAACTCAGGGCTGTTCGGGCCCGTGACGACGACCGCATCGACCCCGGCCTTTTGCAGCAGGGCGATCGCGCGATCGGCATCGGTCTCGGCGAAGACGCCGAACATCAGGTCTTGTTGCATCGTGGTCGGCGCGGTGGGATAGGAGCCGCCGGTGTACTGCTTGACGTTCGAGAAAGCGTTCATCCATTGCGCAATCGACCCCGGAGCGAAGACGAGCTTGTCCGGGATGTTCTGTTTCATCCAACGGGCGGCGCGGGACTCGATCATGCCGGCAGCGTCAGAGGACCGGACGATGTCCTTGCTGAAGCGGCGGAGGCGGATCAACTGTTCCGACGCTGGCCAAAGCAAGGCGAGGCCGAGAAGCGCACGGCACCACACTGGCGTGCGGTCCACCACCGCCGCCGCCGCGAACACGGCGCTGAGGACGAGCGTGGCCTCCAACTCGATCTTGTAGCGCATAGGCTGCAACAGGAAGTGGCTGCCCCAGCGGACTTCGAGCCATGGGATGGCTGCGAGGAGACAAGTCAGCAGGAGGAGGAAACGGCCATAAGCCGGAAGCTTTCGGCTGACCGCCCACAGGACGGCCAGGCCGAGGGCCACCGCGACCAAGCCCCACGCGGAGGCCGCGCTCCACGCGCTCTCCGGAAACAGCGCGGCATTCGCGCGGAGCAGAGGGAGCAGGGAAGGCGGATAGAACGGACAGACGAGGAGGTAGCCGAGCGCACCCGCGACGGCCACCTTCTTCCATTCACCAAACGCAAGGCCCCAGCAGAGCCCGAACAGCATCGCCCCCGCCACCCCGAACGGGTTCGCCAGCGCCGCCAGAGCGATAGCCCACCAACGCCAACCGAGAAACAGAAACCCAAGGGCGAGATAGTGCGCCGCTTCGTCCCAGACCATATGCAGGTAGATCCGCCGGCCGTCGCCGAGATGTTCCCAGCCGAAGTTGCCGTCGGGGAAGAGCAACTCGGTCGGCGCCGTGAGCGAATAGACGATAGCGGCGATGAAGCTCCAGCCGGCTTTGCTGGTGAGGCGCCAGGCGAACCAGTAGAGGGCAAGCGGGCCCAGGCACAGCGAGAGGCCAAGGACGGTGTGGAGCCCAAGTTGCTTCGTGAGCCACGGGAGCAGCGGCGCGTAGGTTAACTCGAAGGGCATCCCGCCGTACCAGTAGGGCCACCAACGCGGAGTCCACCAATGCCCATCGGCCATTCGGGCGATGGCGAGCCAAAAGCCCTGCATGGATTGGGGTTGCGCGGAGAACTTGATGAAGAAGATCTGCCGGATTAGGTAGACGTTGAGCCACAGGATCCCGGCGAGGTAGAGCCAATGCTGATGTCGCCGGAAATTAGATAACATGTTCACTGAACATGTTATCGGAAACGAACCGCTCGGTGCAGAAGGCAGCCACCCGGGCGCGGATCCTCGAAGCAGCCCGGGTGGCGCTCGCCGCGGTGGGCTACGAAGAAATGAATCTCCGGTCCGTTGCGCGGGCGGCGGGGGTCTCGACGGGCGCCGTGCTTTCTCACTTTCGCGATAAGCAGGACCTGCTGCATACGGCAGTGTTTGAAGATCTCGAGGACACGTGGGCGGCGGCGCGGGCGGCGAAACGGAAGCGCAGCCTGGAGCAGGAGTTGACGCACATCGCCGGCACCTTCTTCGCCTACTACGCCAAGCGGCCGGTGCTGTCCCGGGCTCTCCTGCGAGAGTCGCTTTTTGCGGAGCCGCCGTGGAGCGGGCGCTTCGCGGCGCAGGTGGCCGAAGTTCATCAGCATGTCGCGGCGCTGCATCGGTCGGCTCGGCAATCGAGCCCGGAAGGAGCGGCGCTGTTCGGGGCCGCGTTCTTCTCGTTCTACTATTTCGCCCTGCTGGCGTGGCTGCAGGGCGGGCATCCGGATCCGCTGGGTCTCTTCAAAAAGTTGCTCAGCCAACATCTCAAACAGGAGAAGTAGTCATGGCGTCCATTGTGTTTCAGAGTGACGAAGCGAAGCAGCGAATGCAGCGGGCCAGCGCGGAATTTCTCGCACGGTTCCCTGGTAAGGTGGAGGAACGATTCGCCGCCACGGCGCAGGGCCGAACGCGCGTCCTGGTGACCGGGCCCGTCGATGGGCCGCCGCTGGTGGTGCTGCACGGGGCTATGGCCTCGGCGGCGCATGTGCTGCCCGAACTCGGCCCGGTGGTGGAGCATTGCCGCGTTTACGCTGTGGACGTGTTGGGCCAATCGCCGTGGAGCGAAGACCGTCGGCTGAATGACGCCGCAGCGTGGCTCCGGGAAGTGGTGGATCAATTGGGGCTCGACCAGTTTGCGCTGCTAGGCGCCAGTTGGGGCGGCATGACCGCGCTGCGGGCGGCGTTGTGCATGCCGGAGCGGCTGCGGCAATTGGTGCTCGTCGTACCGGTGGGGGTGGTGTCGGGATCGGTATGGGCGGGGATGATCGACGCGGCCTTGCCGCTGATGCTGTATCGGTGGAAGCCGACGCCGGAGCGGCTGGAGCGGATTTTGGCGACGCAGTTCACGACACGCGACGCGGCTTGGTCGCAGTATCTGGGAGATGCGCTGTTGGCGTACCGGTTGGACTTCAAGGTTCCGCGATTCCGGGCCAGCGACGGTTGGAAGACGCTGCGCTGTCCGGTGTTGGTGTTCGGGGCGGAACACGATATCCATGCCCCGGCCGAACCGCTGCTACGGCGGATTCAGGGTTGGCTGCCGCAGGCGGAAACGGAGCTGCTGCGGGGGAGCAAACATTGCCCGCCGTTGACGCCCGAGTTCCGCCGGTGTCTCGGCGAACGCATCCTGCGATTTCTCACAGCCACGTCGCAATAGCGTCCCTGGGGCAGCGCGGCAGCCGGGAGCCAGCCGATTTGCGGGTATCGTCCGCAACAGCAAATTGCATTCGCCATATACTAACGCCAGAGGACAATTCCATGCGAATCGCACTTATCCTATTGGCGGTGGGGACCGTGCTGCCCCTGGTCGGTCAGGACCGGTCGCCCCGTAAACTCATCCCCGAGATGGACGGCAAGAGTCTCTACGGGGCCTATTGTGCCTCCTGCCACGGCATGGACGGGAAAGGAAAAGGACCCGTGGCCGGGGCGTTGAAAGAGAAGGTGCCCGATCTGACGACCCTGTCGTTCCGCCGCGGCGGTAAGTACCCGGCAGCCGAGTTGGAGAAGATGATACTGGGTGAAGGCGACCCGCGCACGGCCCACGGTAATCGCGAGATGCCCGTCTGGGGCCCGTTGTTCCGGCAGGTGGAGAACGATCAGGAGATGGGCTTGGTGCGCGCTCGCCGGCTGGTGGAATATATTGGCGCCTGGCAGAAGCCTAAGCGGTAACGACCGTCGCCTTGGCGAGGAACGCGGGATCGATTTCGACCCCCAGGCCGGGGCCCGTGGGGACAGTCAACATGCCGGCCTCGCTCTTGAGTGAGCTGGTCGCTGAATGCACGGGCAGGAGATCGTCCTCGCCCTTATACTCCTGATGGGCACCGGGATTGGGAATCGACGAAGCGAAGTGGGCCACGTAGAGGAACCCGAGGCCGCCGCCGGACATGTGTGCGGTGCAATCGAGCCCAGCGGCTTCGGCCATGCGAGCCACCTTCACGGACCGGATTAGGCCGCCGAAGTAGAGCAAGTCCGGCTGGATAACGCGGGCGATGCCGTGCTCGATAATACGGCGCATGCCGCGGAGGCTGGGCTCCTCTTCGCCTAGGGCGATGGGAATCTTCAGGGCATCGGCTATCTGCTTGGTCTCGTCGTAGTAATCGAAGGGCACCGGCTCTTCGTAGAACGCGAGCTTGTACTCTTCCATAATTTTTCCAATGCGGATGGCCTGAGGCACGTCGTAGGAGCCGTTGGCGTCGGCGTAGATGGCGAAGTTGTTGCCGAAGGTTTTGCGGGTGAGGGGGATGAGGGCGCGGTCCCGGCGGGTGGAGGCATCGTTGTAGGTCATGCGCGCGCCGAGCCGGAATTTGATGGCCTTGGCGCCGGTTTCGCCCACGATCTTTTGGAGATAGGCGATCTCTTCCTCCGGCGAGTTGCCGCGATTGCCGCTGGCTCGATAGACCGGGATCTTGGACCGTTGCGGCTTGCCGATCAGTGCTCCGAGCGGCTGGTTGGCCACTTTGCCGAGCATGTCGAGGATCGCGATTTCGACGACGGCGACGCTGACCCAGAAGGGCAGACCTTGCCACTTGTAGTTCGAACTGGCGAGGTAGACGCCGTTGAGGAGAGAGTCGAGTTCGCGCGCGTCCTTGTTCAGAAAGAACGGCGCCACCTTCTTGATCAGGATCGGGTAGGCCGCGCTCATCACGTTGCTATGGGCGTCGGCGTAACCGGTGGCGCCGGAGCTGGAGCGTGCGCGGACGATGTAGCTGGCGCCGTTCTTAAGCAGTTCGATAGCAGCGATCTTCACGGGCTCACGCACCAGGTCCGCCCTCAGCACCGGGGCGGCCATGGCAGCGGCCAACTTCTTGTCGAGCCCGGGCTTCGCGGCGAACGCGGCGCCCGCGGCCGGGGCGGCCAGCAGAGTGCGACGAGTGATCATAAGCAAACCTCAGCAAATAGTGGATTCGACGACGGGGAGTTCCAAGCCGAGCAGGCGGCTGACTTCGGCGACCATCGCGAACGAGGATAGCAAAGTCCGTGACCGCCTCCCATCCCAGGGCGCGCTAGGATACTTCTGCTAATCGAGACCGACGCTGGGGTAGGCGATCTCGACGAACCGCTTCACGGAATGCAGCTTGCCGGTAGCGATGACGTCATGGACCAACCTCAGCTAACGGCGGATTCGACAACGGGGAGTTCCACGCCGACCAGGCGGCAGTCTTCGGCGACCATCTCGCGGACAAGGACCGCAAAGTCCGTGGTCGCCTCCCAGCCCAGCACGCGGCTGGCCTTGGCCGGATTGCCGCACAGCGGGATCTTCTCGGCGGGCCGGTAATAGTTCTGGTCCACGACGACGTACTTCTGCCAGTCGAGGCCGACGCTTGAGAAGGCGATCTCCACAAACCGCTTCACGGAATTCAGCTTGCCTGTCGCGATCACGTAGTCGTCGGGGTGCTCCTGTTGCAACATGCGCCACATCGCGTCGACGTACTGCCGGGCGTCGCCCCAATCGCGGAGCGGCTCCAAGTTACCGAGGCGGAGTTCTGAGGACTGCCCGGCCAGGATTCGGGCCACGGTGCTGGTGATCTTGCGGGTGACGAATTCGAAACCGCGCCGCGGCGACTCGTGGTTGAACAGGATGCCGCTTGATGTGTGCATGCCGTAGCGCTCGCGGTAGTTGCGCGTGAGCTCAAAGCCAGCCACCTTGCTGATGCCGTAGATGGAGCGCGGCCGGAACCGGGTGGATTCGTCCTGCGGCGAGATCTCCGCCGCGCCGAACATCTCGGAGGTTCCGGCAAAATAGAAGCGGCATTTCGGGGCGAGATCCTTCAACGATGCAAGCAGGTAGTGGGTGCCGTTGATATTGGTCGTGAGCGTGGAGAACTCGTCGTCGAACTCGTAGCTGACGAAGCTGGCAGCAGCCAAGTGATAGCACTCGTCCGGGCGGATCTTGGCGATCGCCTGGTAAAGGGCGGCGTAGTTTTCGAGCGACGCCGGGTAGAGTCTAATCTGATCGCGAAGAGCGACCACGCGTTCGAGGCGCTTTTCGGGCGCTTCGAGGCCCACCCTGCGGACCAAGCCATGGACTTCGTAACCCTTGTGCAGCAGCAACTCGGCGAGATAGGAGCCGTCTTGACCGTTTACGCCCGTGATGAGGGCCTTCTTTTGTGCCATTAGCGAATGTGAATGCCAGTCCGTCGCGCGATCCAGGTGGCGTTCCACCGGCGAACAAAGGCATCAGGGCTCATGATACTGCACCATTCGCGCGCATAGCGCAAGGGATGCCGCCAATTCACAATCAGACCGAGTCCCAGGCTGAAGGCAAATTTTGTAAACGACGGTTGTAGCGGCTCAAAAAATTGGTCGCGGCCATCAATGAGGTAGGAGCAGTAGCCGTGGATCCACTGGAACGGCACATAGCCTTGGTGGCGCTGAACGCAGGTGATGGCTTCGCGGAACACGGTGCCCCGGCGGCTGAACGTCTTGTTGTCCAGATGCATACGGGAGTTCGCCAACAGCACTTCGATCCGGCGGAGTTTGTGCCGACGCGCCAACCGCAGCCAAAGATCGTAGTCAAACGCAGTGTGCAGCTTGACGTCGAAGCCGCCCGCCTCGCGGATTGCCGCGGCGCGGACGAAACTGGCCGGTTGGCAGATGAAGCACTCGCGGCCCAGCGCCTCCCTATCAAATGGCTTGGTTGGATAAGTGCCGAGTACGGCGCCGTCTCCGTCAATCCAATACGCATTGCCGTAGACTCCGGCCAACTCTGGCTCGGCGCGCAGGTAGGAAACAGCCGTGCGGATGGCGCCGGGAAAGTAAGTATCGTCCGCATTCAGATAGGCAAAAATCTCGCCCCGGCCGAGACTGAACCCGCGTGCAATGGCGTCAGAGGCGCCGTTATCCGGTTCCGAGATGTAGCGCAATCTACCCGGATTGGCCGCCGCGTAGCGCTCCAGGAGCGCTACGGTGCCGTCCGTAGACCCGCCGTCGAGGACGAGGTATTCAAAGTTAGCGTAATCCTGCTGCAATACACTCTCGAGCGTACGTTCGAGAAATCGCTCCGCGTTGAGACACGGAGTAACAATCGTCACAGCGGGAGATTCAGGAGTCATAGTCGAATTGCTAACCGCGGACCCGGATGATTCGGCCATCTGAGTGTAGCATCGAAGGCTCTCGTTTCAAGCTCGGAAACGCACGGGGAAAAGGGTCAGTTGACACCGGACCGTTGCGGTCCTATCCTGAAGAGGCGATGCAACTCAGTTTCAAGAACGGCGCCGCTCTGACTTTGGCCCAGCTTCCCACAGGCTCTCAAGCGTACTTGGAGCGACTGGATCTGCCTGAGGAGATGTCGCAGCGTTTGATGGAGTTAGGCTTTCTGCCAGGGACCTCTGTCGTCGCCGCGGGTAGCGCCCCCGGCGGGGATCCACGGATTTTTCGTGTGGACGGTTCTGAAATTGCCTTGCGTCGCGATACGGCGTGCCGGTTGTACATCTCCGCTGAGCCGATCCCGGATCTGGATCAGTTATGAGCGATAGCGGGAGCTGCCACGGGGCTGCACCGCAAACCGTGAACCGGAAAGCAGGCCACTATGTCGCTCTCGTCGGGCCTCCGAACGCCGGCAAGTCCACCTTGTTCAACCGTCTGACGGGCTTGCGTCAGAAGGTAGCCAATTTCCCCGGCGTCACAGTGGAACACCACGTGGGCCGGGTGAAGGACTCCAGCGGCCGGGACCTCTTCGTGGTCGACCTGCCGGGCATCTATAGCATGACGCCACGCTCGGAAGACGAGCAAGTGACCTACGACGTGCTCACCGGAGCCAAGGAATCTCTGGGTCTGCCCGACGGCATCATTCTGATTCTCGATTCGACGAACCTGCAGCGGCATCTGGTTTTGGCCGCTCCTGTGCTGGCGCTAGGCCTGCCGACGCTCGTCGTCCTGAACATGGCGGACGATCTCGAGGCGCGCGGGGGCAAGGTGGATGCGTCGGCGTTGGCAAGAGAGATTGGGGCCCCGGTGGCCTTGATCTCGGCCGCCAGTGGGGCGGGCGTGGAGCTAGTGGTGCAGTTTCTGCAGGGCACCGGCGCCCGTCCCGTCGTGCCGCAACCCCGTGTGGAACTGCCCGTGCTGCCAAACCTGCCGGCGCGCCGGAGATGGGCGGGACGTGTGGGTCTGCAAGCTGGCTATACGCCGCCAGCGCCACCGGAATGGACCCGGCGGCTGGATCGCATCTTCCTGCATCCTCTTCTCGGGCCGGTCGTATTTTTAGTGGTGGTGCTCGCGGTTTTCCAAGGGATCTTCACCGGCGCCAAGCCGATGATGGACGGCGTGGAAAGTCTGATCGGCTGGTCCGGCGACCAGATCGGCAATCTCTTACCGGCAGGGATACTGCGGAGTCTGCTGGTAGAAGGGGTCTGGGCGGGCGTCGGCAGCGTGGTGATCTTTCTGCCTCAGATTCTGCTGTTGTTCCTCTTCATCGGGATCCTCGAAGATTCGGGGTATCTTGCCCGCGCGGCCGTAATCGCGGATCGGACGATGTCCCGGGTCGGGCTGCAGGGGAAGGCATTTATCCCGCTGTTGTCAGCCTACGCCTGCGCCGTACCGGCGATTATGGCGACGCGTACGATTGAGAACAAGCGAGACCGGCTGGCGACGGTGCTGATTGCTCCGTTTATGACGTGTTCAGCACGGCTACCGGTGTATACCCTGCTCATTGCCGCCTTTGTGCCCAATACCCCGCTGTTGGGCCATTTGCTAGGCCTGCAGGCGGCCGTTCTGCTGGGCCTTTACCTTTTGGGATTCGCGGCCGCCGTCGGGACCGCGCTGCTGCTACGTTCGTCGGTTCTCCGCCACGCGAAGACGACGTTCGTGATGGAACTGCCGGCCTACCGCCGCCCTTCTGTCCGCTCGCTGCTGCTCCGTCTGATCGATCGGGCGGTCATTTTCCTGAAGCGCGCCGGCACTGTGATCCTTTTGGTGACCGTTGTCCTCTGGGTTCTGGCGCACCTGCCGTATAAGAACGGCCAGGCGCCGGCGATTGAGGACAGCATCGCCGGCCAGATTGGGCGCGCTGTGGAACCGGCCATTCAGCCGTTGGGCTTCAACTGGAAGATCGGCATTGGGCTGATTACGTCGCTGGCTGCGCGGGAAGTGATCGTGGGCACGCTGGGAACCATCTATGGGATTGAGAACGCGGAGCAGGATTCCCCGCCGTTAATCGAATCGCTGCGGAAGGACTTAACGCCGGGTGGCGCGTTCGCGTTGATGATCTTCTTTGCGTTCGCCATGCAATGCTTCTCGACGGTGGCCATTGTGCGGAGGGAACTTGGCAGTTGGGCTTGGCCGGCCGCGCAATTCGCTTATATGGGGCTGTTGGCGTACGTCGGTGCGCTGGCCACCAACCAGATTTGGCTTCACTTTCAGTGAAGAACTAAGGCTATAGGTCAGAGTAAGCGCAGATTTACTGAGAGATATTGTCTCGCCCTGTACTACTGTACCGGCTGGCGCCTTAGCGCCGTACCATGCACAGTCCTGTACCCTGCTGGCCTGATGGGCTATTCGGTGGGGGGAGACCTGCCTGTCACTGTGGACTTCGGAAACACTATGTGCGGATCTCATCAATTCTTCTCCTTGCCGCTTCTTTGACGCTCCCTGCTTTCGCACTACCAACGTTCCCGTTGGTCTTCACCGACCCGCCGGCCTCAGCCGATCCAGCCGACGTCATTGGCGACCTCAATCTTTTCGACATCTCCTCGCTCGCCTATGCGTCGTTTGACGCGGGCACGAAGCGATTCAGCGTGGAGATTCTGTTCAACTACGGCGGCGGCACGAGCCTGAGCCCCTTCTCCGTTGGTGGCGCATTCACAAACCTGAATGTGGGCGATCTGCTCTTCTTCAGCGGCAGCAACGTCTACGCGGTACCTCTGGTCTCGCGGGACGGGCTCGACGCGGGCCATCTCTATCAGGTTACGGGCACCCAGACCGCCAAACAGTCTCTGGGTCTGGGCCCGGACCAGGATGGCAACTACCGGCCGACGGCCGCCGTCTGGGGCCGCAGCGAAAGCGCGGCGCAAATCGGCGCCGGCACCGTCGCCGCGCAGAGCGTCGGCGGTCCGACGAACCTGAAAGTAACGCTGGAATTCGCAGCCAACGAAGCCTTCATCAACGGGTTCGATGCAGCAAGCTTCTCATTTGCCTCGGCCACCTGCGGCAACGACCTGATTCAAGGCGCCATCGACGGCGGTCAGGTGCCGGAACCTGGGACCTGGGCTCTGCTGGGTGCCGGGCTGGTTGGCCTCGGTTTGATGCGCCGCCGGGCAGCGTAAGGTCGAAAATTCGCCTTTCAGTGATACCCTGAGGGATTGGAGCTTCTACGGCTCCAATCCCTCTTCTCCATTTATGCGTAACGTTGTCATCATCGGCTCGGGCTGTGCCGGAAATACAGCCGCTGTCTATACCGGCCGGGCTGCGCTGTCGCCCTTGGTGGTCTGCGGCAATGAGCCAGGCGGACAGCTTTCCATCACTTCCGAGGTGGAGAACTTTCCCGGTTTCCCCGACGGCGTAATGGGTCCGCAACTGGTCGAGAACATGAAGCAGCAGGCGATTCGCTTCGGCGCCGAATTCGTTCATGGCACCGTCGAAGATGCCGACTTGTCGCAGCGGCCGTTCAAGCTGAAAATCGATAGCGATTGGATCGAGACGCGGACGCTGATCATCGCCTCTGGCGCGTCGGCCCGCTGGCTGGGCCTGCCGAACGAATACAAGCTCATCGGCCACGGCGTCAGCTCTTGCGCCACCTGTGACGGCTTCTTCTATCGCGAGAAGGAGATCATGGTGATCGGCGGCGGTGATACCGCGATGGAGGAAGCTAACTTCCTGACGCGGTTCGGCAAGCGCGTGACCTTGGTTCACCGGCGGGATGAGTTCCGCGCGTCGAAGATCATGGTCGACCGGACGAAAGCGAACCCGAAGATTGAGATTCTGAAGAACACGGTCGTAGACGATGTCTACGACGTCGAGAAGGGATTCGTCACTGGGGCGAAGCTGCGCAATATTGTGAGCGGCGAAACCTGGCATCGTCCCGTGGACGGCTTCTTTGTCGCCATCGGCCACATACCGAACACGAAGTTCCTTCGGGGACAGCTCCATACCGACGAAGAAGGCTACATCATTTCGCAAGGCGGAGCTCGGACGAACATCGCCGGCGTCTTTCACGCAGGCGATGTTCAGGACAGGGTCTATCGTCAGGCGGTCACGGCGGCGGGAGCCGGGTGCATGGCGGCGATTGAAGCGGAACGATTCTTAGAATCTGTAGGCCACTAGTAGGCCGGCCGAGCGCGCTTGAAGGGCTCCTTGAGATACTTGGCGGCCTCTTCTTGCGCGTTCTGCGTGTTGTCTTTGGTTCGGATGGCGAGGTTGTATTCGTTGAGGGCCCGTTCGCGCTGGCCGGTGATGTCGAAGATCTTGCCCAAGTTGATGTGGCCCCACACCTCGGTCCACTTGGGCTCCAGATCACCGTTCAAGGACTCGCGGAATTCATTGGCCGCGGACTGGTAGTTGTTCTGCAGGAAGAACACCTCGCCCACGCGATAGTGCGCCAGGGAACTGTTCCGCGCCACTTCGAGTGCCTTCGTATATTCCTTCAGCGCCTCGCCGTACTCGCCAATTTCGGCGAACATCTCGCCCTTGCGGATGGAGACGGACACGCGCATCGGCCGGCTCATGCGCAGGACCTTGTTGTTGGCGTCGATCTCGACCCGCTTCGGCTTGCCGAAGGTCTCGATGAGGAACTCGGACGAGGTGCCGGAGACGTCCACTACCTTCTCTTCGGGATTGCCTTCGGTTTCGATCTTCAGCGTCACCGGCATGCGGAAAGTGTCGAGATCCTGTGAGATCTTGCCCATGATCCGGAAGCCCTTCTGGGTGCGGTAGACGGTGTATTCCAGTTTGAACTCCGGCGCGCCGCTTGATTCAATCCACTGGATGAAGAAGTAGCCGAGATCCTGGCCGGCGAGTTGGCTGGCCACCTCCTTTAAACCCTCGGTTGAGATGCTCCGTCCGGCGAACTTGTCAGGGACCGCTTTCAGAAACTCATTAAACTTGTCGTCGCCCATCACGCTGCGAAGCATGTGATACACGGCGGCGCCCTTGCCGGCTGTAGTGGCCCAATACTCAGGCGAATAGTCTTCGAACCGGGCGGCCTGGATGAGCGGCGGGTTGTCCACCGTCATTGCCTCGACATAGGTATCGCGCACCTCGCCTTCGAGTGCGCCGGGGCCCTGCGATTGCTCCACCCATAGCAGTTCCGCGTAGCGGGCCATGCCGTTGGTGATCCACAAGTGGTTGCGGCTGACCGGCGAAATCTGCAGTCCCCACCATTGGCGGGCCAACTGGTTTACCAGCAGCCGAGGGTTCGCTTGGCTGCTGATGGCCCGCGGATTCAGGAACAACATGCCGGGTGCGGAGTAGCCATTGGGTGCGCCGTCTTCGGTCTCAATCAAGCTGATGGCCGAATACGGGGCCAACCCGAAGATACCCGTCAGGAAAGAGAGCACCTTGCCCGTCTCCTCGCCCCAACTCTGGGCGGCCGCCGCCGAATCACCGCGAAAGTAGGTGAGTGCGGTGAAGCCCTGCGCGGCGACTGATGTCGGGCTGCCTTTCACGACCGCGATGGACCCAGCCAAGCTCGGCTTGGCGAAATTGCACACCGTCGTCTTCTTGCCGGCGGGCGCGGGGGCGGAAGTTTCGATACCGCCCGCGACTACGTTGAAGCCTTCGGGAACGGTTATGGCGAACTCGGCGGTGTAGCGGTCGGCGGTGTACTCGTTCACCGGGAACCAGCGAGCGGGATAAAGCAGGAAGGCATACTCCGGTTTGATGGCGGCAAACTTCACGCCATAGACGGGCGATTCCTCCTGGCCGCTCAACCGCCCTTCGTAGTTGACGACAACTTCCTGTTCGGAGCCTTTGGCGAGGATATCCGGGAACGCGATGCGGAGTTGATACTCCTGCAGATTCCGGGTCGGCGTCAGCGCCTTGCCTTGGCCGTCGACGACGGAGGTGACGTTCAGGCTGTTGTGGAGGTCTAGCGTGATGGCCGTAATCCGGTCGTCCACCGGCTGAAACTTGATCCGGGCGGTGGCGGTGAGCGTTTGCGTGCCCGGGTTGACGTCTGCCTTGATCTGATAGTTGATGACGTCGATCCGGGACCGGCCCCGCGCCTCCTGGCCGGAGAGGAGAGAGGCGAATAGGCTGGCTGTGAGAATGGTCCCAACTATTTTCATGATCAGGTTTCCTTCAAGTAACGGGCGGCCAGAATTTTGGCCGCTTCGGCAAGGGGGTCGCGCTCCCGGCGAAGGGATTCGCGGATGGTAGCTAACTCGGCGCGCATTTTGGAAAGCGCTCCGGGGGTTTCGAGTAAATCCAGCGCGGCGCGGGCTAAGTTAGAGCCCGTCAACTCGCTCTGCATGAGTTCGGGTACCACTTGGCGCCCTGCCACCAAATTCACCATGGTGTAGAACGGAACGGACACTAACAATTTACCGAGAAGCCAACTGACTTCGGTGACGCGATAGAAGGTAACCATTGCCGTCCCCAGCAAGGCTGCTTCCATGGTCACTGTACCGCTGGCGGCCAAGGCGAGGTCGGCGTGGGCAATTGCGTCCCAAGTATCTCCCTCAACAATTGAGATGGACAGCGCGGAAATGCGTTCCCGAAAAGTTGTAAACGAAGTGCCACCGCGAGACAAAAATCCGGTAGGCGTGGCCCAGACGAACTGCGTATACCCATGAGAACGCAGAATTTCTACAGCATCCAGCACCGCCGGCAGGTGGCGGCGAGCCTCGCCTAGCCGGCTGCCGGGCAAGAGGACCAGAAATGGCTTCGTTTCGTCAATTTGATGCCGGGAGCAGAATTCGGCGCGGGAGAACCGGGGTGCCGCGCTCCAGGCCAGCGGGTGGCCGATAAAATCGACCGAAACGCCTCTTTCGGCAAACCAGTCCTTTTCGAAGGGAAAAATCGACAAGATACTAGCGAGATCCCGCCGCATTTGTTTAACCCGGCCCGAGCGCCACGCCCAAACTTGCGGCGCGACGAGGTAGACCACCGGAATACCGAGCCGTTTCAGCTTCTTGGCAACACGCAGGTTGAAGTCCGGGCTGTCCGTAAGGATGGCCAACGCCGGCCGCCGCCCCCGTGCCGCGGCGATCAGTTTGCGGAATTCCCCGTAGATGCGAGGTATGTGCGCGACCACCTCCACCAGGCCGACCACGGACAACGCCTCGGCATCGACAACGGGCTCCACGCCCGCGGCGCGCATCTTCGGTCCGGCACAGCCATAAAACCGGAGCCCGGGCGCCAGTTTCCGCAACTCTTCCACCAGCCGGGAGGCGTACATGTCCCCTGACGCCTCGCCCGCCGATATCAAAATGTCCACAAGTGGCAAAACCCCAGTCTAGCGCGAGGCTCTGTTACACTAAAGGTTCTGTCGATGCCGTCTTCCTCCGACCTGGCCCTAGAGTCTGCGGCCAAACTTCACTTGGGTGAATTCGCCGAACGGTTCCGCTCAGAGAGCGTGCCGCTGGGCGAGACTTTCACGTATTTCGTCGCCGCAGTGCCGGTGGGCGAAGAGGACATGCGGGAATACTTGGAAGAGCCTGTCGAAGCGCTACCCGCCTTGGTGCGCGCCGCGTTGCCAAAGCTCCTCGTTCTCTTGGTGCCCTATCTCGAACGGCCCGCCGCGCTCGGCAAACACAAGGCTGCCCGGCAGACGTTCCTGCCCCAGGATTCGCTGGTCGTCATCGACCCGCCAGATGAAAAGGTTCGCTTAACCCTCGCCTACGTCCCGTCGCCCGGCGAAGGCCAGCCCGGCATCCTCGCCTTCGCTGTCAAAGACATCGACATGAGCGAGTATCATTTTCATCTGTTCAACGCGCTCTCCCGCGCTGCCTTCGATCGGCTGCCCGAGGCGGCCTTCAGCGGCTACATGGACCTGCTCCGCGTGGAACTGAAAGCGCGCGTCCATGGCGAGGTCGACCAGTTGAGCTGGGCGGCGAAACAGAATCTGCTCAACAAGCAGGCGTCGTTCCGGGGCGAGACCAAGCTGTTCCGCGAATACGCCCGCGAATCGTTTTTTGATGCGTTGACGCTTTATCTCCACGGCCTTTGCTGCGACATCGACGTCGAGCCAGGCCCGCGGCAAATCGCAAGCCGCCATTTGCGGAAACGGCTCGAATACCTCCGGGCGCAGTTCCCACCGCAGGATGGCTATGCGGTTTTCCCTGAAGAGCTTAAGAATTAACTGACCTCCCGCCGGCGGTGCAGGCCGTCGATGGAGAGATTGTGCGTTGGCTCTCCATCTTCTGGTTGGCTTCGATGCTGTGGGGCGCTCCCGCGGTAAAGGTGTCGCCGTCCGCTCTGTCGTTCAACTTCGTACAGGGCGTCGGCACAACCACCGCCTCGCAGACGCTGTCCGTCGCGGCGGTGGCGAACGGCCAAGTGATTGGTTTCGCGATCAATCCGCCGTCGAGCCCTTGGCTGACCATTACGCCAGAGAGCGGCCGGACGACGCTGGTGGTCCGGGTGACGGTGAATATTACGTCTCTGGTTGTTGGTGCCTATTCCGACCAGCTGACGATTGCGCCAACGGAGGGTTCCAACCGGGACCCGGTTTCTATTCCGGTTACGTTGACCATTCAAGCGCCGCCTGGCAACATCGTGGTTTCGCCGGCCACTCTCGATTTCGTCTCGCGGTTGGGTGACAACCTGGCTGTCCCGCCCTTACCGGTGATGCTCAGTTCTACCGGAGGCCTGCTTCCTTTCAGCGCCTCGACGAAGGGCACCGCCTGGCTCACCGCTATGCCGACGACCGGGAGCGTCTTCCCAGGCTTCCGCACTCCGATCCAGATCGCCGTGAACCCGGGCGGACTGAGTCCTGGCGCGTATACCGGTACGGTCACGATCAATACGCCCACGGCGGTGGCGAAAACCACGACCGTCAACGTGCGCCTCATCATTCAGCCGGGGATACCCGAAATCAGCGCCGTCTGGCCCGCCAGTCTACCGGCGCAGTCGCCGGCCAGCCTCCTGACTATCCGCGGCACCCGCTTCTTTCCGGGGACCATCGCGAAAGTAAATAATGAGCCAGTGTTGACCATCGTGCTTGGGGAAAACGCTCTCCAGGTCACCGTACCGGCCAGTTTGATGACCGATTCGCGGGTCCTGCCCATCACGGTTACGAATCCCGGCGCCGGAGGCGGCGATGCAACGGCGACTTTTGTCACGACCCTGCCGGGACCGGTCATCCGCGGAATTGGCCATGCCGCGAACCAGACGGCCTCGGCATCCCCCGGCTCTCTGCTTGTCATCTACGGCCAGAACATCGGGCCGGAAACGCTGGTCTCGTTTGACCCAGTGTTGTCCCGGGTCCCGACCAGCCTGGCCAACGTCTCGGTCGAACTGCAGGGGCAGGGCGCGCCCATCCTTTACGCATGGAAAGACCAGATCTGTATCGCGGTCCCTTATGGACTGGAAATAAACCGCCCCTATATGTTGCAGGTGGCCTACGCGGGAAAAAACTCAAACCTCTGGCCCATCTTCGTCACCCCGGCCGCGCCTGGCATATTCACGACGACAGGCGCTGGCGCGGGTCCGGTGGCTGCGTACGCCTACGACGAAGAGAAGAAGGAATACTATCTGGTGACTGAGGCGGCTCCCGCTTTGCGGGGTGGGTACGCCGTGCTCTATGCCACCGGCGAGGGAATGCCCGTGCTACCGGCAGATGCGGGCCGCCTGGATGGCGTCATCGCACAAAATGCCAGCCAGCCCCATAGTCAGGCGACGGTTACCGTGGGGGGCCTTCCCGCGGAGGTCCACTACGCGGGGGCAAGTCCGGGCCTAATTGTCGGCATCATCCAACTGAACATCCGCCTTCCTCCGACGGTCGCCCCGGGGAAGGCTGTGCCAGTAGCCATTCGCATTCGGGGAGTGACGAGTCCGGCAGGTCCCACGCTCAACGTGAAGTGAGACCTACCGCAACGGCTCAATGCGCCGCATCTGCCAAGCGAGTCGGCGCCGGTCCGGGCCCAGGCCTTGCTCTTCGGGGATAACGTACTTCTCGGCATCAATCTGCAGCACGGCGGCGCGCCCAGGCGTAAGCGGCACCTGGATAGAGAAGTCGCCAAATACGAGGCTCTCTCGGGCTACCATCTGGCCATTCAACCGGATTCGCAGCTCCTGGTCGTCGAGAGGCCGGGCCCATCCGGGGATTGTCCCGTGGATCACGGCGGTGCTGGCATACTCGGGTAGCATCCAGTGCAATCGCGTCGCCGCCCACTGGTCGGCATACAAGCCTTGCGCCCGGAAATAGACGGCATCGATCTGCGCCCGGCAGACGTGGACGAAGCGTCGGGCGACATAGTCACCCAAGGCCCCCGGCATCACCTTCCGGATCCTCTGTGACCAGATCTTGTCGTAGGTATCAAGGCCGTAGAACCACCAGCCCGGAGGACGCTTCTGCCCGCTGTGCTTCTGAAGCATCGCGGCCAACTCGCGGAACCGCTCTTGTCCGCCGGCGAAGGACTTCGCCGCTTCATACTCGCGGATGCAGCCAAACTTTTCCGGCACGTACGCCAAGCCGAATCGCTTGCCCAAACGGATCAACAGGTCCCAATCCATGCCAAAGTGCAGCGACTCATCCGCCCACCCGACAGCCTCCAAGCAATCCCGCCGGAAGAACACCGATTGCTGCAGGATGTAGTCGAGAACAAACGTCAGTTTCCAGAGATTGAACGGTTCCGTAAAGGGAAACTGTTGCCGCACGTTTCCGTCGTAGTCAATCTGAAAGCCCTCGCCGTAGATGGCCCCGGCGTCGGGATTGGCCTGGCATCCCGCCACTCCGTGTGCAATCGCGCAGGGCAGGTAGACGTCATCCGAATTCAGCCAGGCTACGATCTCACCCTTGGCCCGCTGAAATCCCTTGTTGATGGCGTGGGTCTGGCCACGGTCCTTCTCCGAAATAAAGGTGAGCCGGCTGCTGTATTCAGCCGCGACGGCCGCCGTGCTGTCGGTGGAGCCGCCGTCCATGATGATGTACTCGACGTTGGGATAGCTCTGGCTCAGGACGCTTTCAATCGTCGCCCGAATGAAGTGTCCCTGATTATATGACGGCGTAACGATGGTGACGAGGGGAGTGCTCACTTCGAGGTACTCGTCGGTTCAAACTGAATCGTGTCCACGACACAGCCCAATTGCCGATAATCCCCGCTTTTCTTAGGCCGCCAAGTCCGGTCCGTTTCCACCTGCATTTTGCAGGTCGTACCGCGATACTCCCTAGGCACGGGTGCCGTCAACGCGTACTCGCCGGATGCCAATTGCTGCCGATGAATCGCCTTACCGTTGAGCTTGACGGTCAAAGTCAGTGGCCCACCGGGCGCCCAGTGCTTCCCGGCCAGGGCCAGACGGCCGGCATCTTCTGGAATCGTCTGTTCGGACTGCCAGACTCCCGAAATCCATCCATCCTCCCAACGGCCAGTAAACTTCCGCCCGAATCCGGTCATCTCTTGCCACTCGGCCAGGAAGCGCTTCCGCTGCCCTGGATTGTGATACATCCCTAGCGCCAGGCTCAGTGCGTAGGAGGTCATCGAGGGCTTCGACCGGTCGAAATACTGATCTTTCCGATCGAGCAGATAGCAAGCGTAGCCGTTGATCCATTCATACGGCGCGTATTGAAACTGCGTCTTCACCGTGCTTAGGATCTCCTGATACACCAGACGGCGCTTGGACAAAGTCTTGTTGTCCATGTGCATCCGGCTCGTTGCCAGGAACTCGTCGACCTTGCGAATCCCATATCGCTTGGCGATGCGAATCCACAACTCGTAGTCGAGCGCGAAGTGCATGTCGACGTTCATCATGCCCGCGTTGTGGAAGGCTTCGCGCATCATGAACGCCGCCGGTTGGCAGATGTAGCACTGGTTGTTCAGCGTGCGAAGGTCGAACGGCTGCGTCGGGTATGGCGCGATGATCTCGCCGTCGAGCTTCACATGGTAAGCCTCGCCGTAAATCATCCCTACGCCCGGGTTCGCTTTGAAGTGCTTGGCGATTGTGCTGAGCGCACCGGGCAAATAAGTATCGTCCGAATTGAGGAACGTGAAAATCTCGCCGGTGGTGGCGTGATAGCCTTTGTTGACGGCATCCGCCTGGCCCCGATCCTTCTCCGAAACCCAGCGAAACCGGTCACCGTACTTTTGAAGAATCTCAACAGAACCGTCCTTCGACCCGGCGTCCATCACGACGTAATCCACATGGGGATAGTCCTGCGAGAGCACGCTTTCAATGGTCTCTTCGAGGAAGTGCGCCATGTTGTACGTCGGCGTGACGATGCCGATGACCGGCCAGGAATCCACCTGGATCGGCGACGGCTTTCGGTATGCCGGACTAGTAATGCCGGCAAAGGCCTGGTCTGTCAGGGAGACCGCTTGCTCCCAGGAGAACTGCCTGACGCGCTCTCGGCCTTTTTCCACCAAATCCTGGCGGAGCGCTGCATCGCCAGCTAAACGGAGAATGCCTTCGGCAATACTGGCTGGGTTGAGCGGGTCAACGAGCACCGCGGCATCGCCAGCCACCTCGACGCAACTGCCGGAATCCGAGGTAATCGCCGGGCACCCGCAGTAGAACGCTTCGAGGAGCGGGATGCCGAAGCCTTCGAATTTGGTAGCGAACAGTAGCGCCAAGGCATGCTGGTAGATCTCCGGAATCAGCGCCTTGTCGACATAGCCCAACATCCGTACGGAGTCCCGCAAACCCAGACTGGCGATCTCCTTCTCCACGCGACCGAACTCTGCGGGAGAGCCGCTGAGCACCAGTTGAATGTCGCGTGCCCCCGAATCGACCACCTTTCGCAGGGCCTGCAGAACGTTCGAGTGATTCTTGTGCGGCCAGAAATTGGCGGGGAAATAAAGGTACCGTTCCGGCAGGCTGAGTGCGGAGAAGCCAGCAGTGCGAGCCGCGGGCAACGCCCGTTTAAACTCTGCGTCCGCATCCAGGTGAATCACGCATATCTTGTCCGCATTCACGCTAAATTTCTGAACTATTGTCGACTTTGCATGCTCGCTGAGCGTAAAGAGCACGTCACAATTCAGAGCCGTGGGGCCGTAGGTCTGGCGCCGCCATTTGAGAACGGCCGCGTCAAAAAATTCCGGAAAAAACTCGTGCTGGACATCGGGCATCATGACGGCGCTCGGTTGAGAGACGACGAGCGGTTCCAGTACCAGCAAAGGACAGAAATAGAGATCGAACCCACCAGCCCGGACCGCATCTTCAATCGTTTGCAGACCGCGCTCGTGACTGATGCCGATGATTTCCGCGGTGGGCGCGAACTCGCGAACGTGCGCCGCCTCTTCTTCGTGGACCCAAACTCGTAACTGGTGATGGGACAACCCGCGAATTACATTGCGCAGGTAGTTTTCCATGCCGCCAATCTTGCCCTTGTAATACTGGCGCAAATTGATGGCGATTTTCATAGGTTCGGGTAAGACTTCAATGGTTCTTTCTTATCGTTCTTCGGAAAACTGACTGTAGCAAAGTCTCCGACTCAGCCGCAAGGATTTGCCCTCTTAAGTCCTGCTCGCTCAACGCCAACTCTTCAGTTGAGCGGCGATAGCGGTCCCGCTCGGCTGTGATTCGCTCGAGGTCCGACCTCAACAGGGCGAACTTTTCTTCTGCAGCCAGGCGAGCGGTTCGTTCCTGGTTGAGTTCCGCCAGCATCTTTTGCCAGCCTTCACGCTCCTCCGCCTGCCGGCGCCGGGCCTCGGATTGGGCAGCGGCGACGGAATCGAGGTCTGCCGCCAAGTGGGCCCGGCGAAAGGTCTCTGCGTGGAGGTGGGCGGTCGTGGCCTCCAAGGCAACCAGGCGCTCCGCCGCGGCCTGCTCGAACATGCGGAGCCGGTTACCCTGCTCCACGTTGTCTGCAATGGCGGCGCCCAAGAGCAGATTGGCGTGTTGGAGCGCGGCCAGGCGCTCCGTGGCTGCGAGGTCCAACTCCTGAACGCGAGCGATCTGCCACGCACGTTCGCTCTGCAGCACCGCGGTTTCCCCACGGAGGCGGGCGATGTCTTCCTGCTGAGCCCGGAGCAGGACATTGGCCTCTTCAATGGCGACGAGGCGGGCGGCATAGCCTGCACGCAACTCCCGAATCTCGTCGTCCTGCCGGTGAAGTAGGCTGTCGGCGCTTTCAATCGCCGACAGGCGGGCGGCGTTACCTTCCCGAAGCTCCTGAATCTCATGCTCCTGCTTTTGGAGTAACGTGTTGGCTTCTTTAATGGCGACGAGGCGGACGGCATAGCCCGCACGCAACTCCCGAATCTCGTCGTCCTGGCGGTGAAGCAGGCTGTCCGCACGTTCAAGCGCCGACAGGCGGGCGGCGTTACCCTCCCGAAGCTCCTGAATGTCATGCTCCTGCTTCTCGAGTAGCGTGTTGGCTTCTTTAATGGCGACGAGGCGGACGGCATAACCCGCACGCAACTCCCGAATCTCGTCGTCCTGCCGGTGAAGCAGGCTGTCGGCGCGTTTAATTGCCGACAGGCGGTCGGCATTCTCGTCCCGCAGGTCCGCTAGCTCCTTAGAGATCGTTTCGATCAACTTTAATCGGCTGTCAGCAGCCACCTGCAACTGGGCCCAGCTCGGCTCCGCCCCCTGGAAAGGGCGGTCCAGCTCGTCCAACCCATCAGCCCGGTTGGCCGCGGCCGAAGTGACCAGCTCATGCGTTCGGGAGAGCTCTTCCAGCTTCGTCAGACGCTCCTCCGCCGCTGTGCGCCAGATCGTGGCCAACTGGACGACAGAATCCGCAACTGCCGAAGCGAGTTCAATCACGTCCGCCGGACCGTTCGGATTCGCTTTTGCCTGTTCCAGCGCCCGAACGACGGCTTCGACTGTCACCCCTTCTATGCAGAGGGGCCGTCCGAAGACACAATCCCAGCGGCAGCCAAAACAGGGTAAGGGATGCACGACACCCACCGCGCCCGTCCCCCATGGGCGGTAGTGCGGCCACGTTCCCCCACCAAACACCACCGCGCCCGGGGTGCCGTAGGCCTGTGCGAGATGGGCCGGTCCCGTGTCGTTCCCCAGGAAGAATTTGGCCTGCGCCAGCAATCCTCCCAGCACCGATAACTCGTCAGTCGTACCCGCGAATACCGCCGCGGTAGCTCCACGGCTGCGCAGTTCCGCCGCATGGGATTCGAGCGCCTCCTTCTCATGCGCCTCACCCGTCAGGATCACCGGCATAGCAAAGCCCTGGGTTGCCTGTTCCAAGGCCGAGGCGAAGGACTCAGCGGGCCAACGTTTGACGAGCGTGGAAGCCGCGCCGAGAGGAAAGCAGACGGCATAGTCGCCGACGCCCATTCCGTTTGCCTCCAGGAAGGAGGTCGTTTGCCGATCCTGCTCCGGGTTGATCGTCCACCGGGGCGCCGGGCAGTCCTCGATCCCCACCGCCTTGGCTAGTTGGGCGTAACGGTCTCCCTCGATCATTTCCGAGTGCCAGGCCGGACCGTCGAACTCCACCGGGTCCAGCAGGGCCTCCCGCAACAGCGTGGGAAGCAATCCCTGCGGTGCCTCCATCCGGGTACACGCCAAGTTCACTGGGGCCTGCCAGCGGCTGGCCAAGTACCAGGAAAGCCACGAGGGTTCGAGTTCGGCGCTCAAAACGATATCTGGCCGCAACTCGCCCAACTGCTCATTTAGTTCGCGCAGCGCCTCGGCTACCTTCGGGCCCGGCTGCGAGTGGGCGCTCGGATCGAGGCGGATCGGCGCCACTTGGTCCGGGGGCGATGGGAACAAAGCAGGAAACTTTGCGAATGGGGCCCGGCAAAGCAAAAGGATCGACGCCTTTCCGTACTTCCGCCGGAGCGCCGCGAAGAGCGACGACGCCAGGACCAGATCTCCGAGCCCACCGAGGTGGATCACCACCACCTGCCGGACCGCGGCCCGGCGACGCGGCGCCGGTGTTCCTTGAGCCAGATACTCCCGGAAGAAACTCAGCGCCTCTCCTGCCCGGACGCGGTGCTCTTCTCTCTTTCCAGCCAGGGCCGCGATTCGATCCTGACGGCGTGCGGCCGATTCCGTCACTCGTTCCACGATTGGGCCGGCTTCAAGTTCCGCAGCGAGGAGATCGAACTCGCGCGCCAAGCCGCTCAGCTTTTGGCCTCGCATCAGGCACACAGGGATCGTCCCGGCCAAGATGGCCTGAATAGCCATGTGATATCGCTGCGAAAGCACCGTTGCGGCAGGCCGCAGCAAGCTCACCATTTCCTGCGGGGTGTAGAAGGCGGGTGGTACCTCGACGGAGGGCTCCTGCATAAAAGCCCGTACGTCGGCCGCGGCGGCGGTGTCGTAGAGCGGGCCTTGCCTGCTCTCGTTGTTAAGAAAGGCAATCTGATAGCCGCCGTCTCTCGCTAAGCGGTCCAGCGCTTCGGCCAGCACCCGTTTGGGGCCTATATCTACCGGATCGGCGTGGTGGACGACGTTTACAACGAGCAGCGGCCGCTCGGTTTGCATCCCCAGCCGGTTCCAAAGCTCCGCTGCCCAGGCGTCCGTCTCCGCGCCGGGGCAGAAAAGCCAGGCCAAATCGGCCGCTACGCGAATTCGCTCCGGAGGAACTCCTAGGTCGAGCAGCGCCTCTCGGCATGCCTCGGAGCGGACGGTCCAGGAACGGATTGCGGAATAGTGGCTGGCAAAGAGTTGGCGGGCTTCCGGCGTATGCAAGCGATCTACGCCGACGGAGATCGCGTCAACAGGAAGGCCGCGCCGCAATATAGCGCTGATCGCCGGACCCACGGTTTGCAGCGGATACCCGAGCCCCTCAAACTCCGCCACCGGCGTATCGCCCACGAGTAGACCGGGCGCATTCGGCATTTCCGTCATGCGGGACCCCACCGGATAGTAACGATGCGGGGCCGGGTAGCTCCCTCGGAAGCGACTCGCTTCCGCAAGTACCGGAACATCCAGAACCACGTTGCCGGGCAGCAACTTCCAGAACTCTTGCGCCATCAACTCATCGCCAATGTTGCCCGAGCCCACCCCGTTACTGATCTGGATTAAACGGATCCGCTTCATTTCGAGGCGAACAACACTGTCCCCTATCAGGCTCCCACAGTGAGAGGCCGATTTATCTTAAACCACTCAATTGTTCTTTGTAACCCTGCCGCAAGCGAGGTCTGCGCTCGGAAGCCGAAATAATTGTCCGCGCGGGTCGTATCGAGACCGCGCCGAGGCTGCCCATTCGGCTGTGTGGCGTCCCATACCAAGCGGCCTTCGAACCCGCAGAGCCGGGCAACAAGTTCCATCAAGTCCTTAATGCTGATTTCGTAGCCGCTTCCCAGGTTCACCGGTTCGTCACCGTCGTAACGTTCCATGGCCGTGATCAACCCTTCCGCCGCGTCCTCCACATAGAGAAACTCGCGGGTTGGCGAACCATCGCCCCAGCCTACCAGCTCCTCCACGCCGGCTTCCTTGGCCTCGAGAGCTTTCCGGATCAACGCCGGAATCACATGGGAGGACAGGAGATCAAAATTGTCCCGTGGCCCATAGAGGTTCACCGGCATGACGAAGATCGAGTTCAAACCGTACTGCTGCCGGTAAGCCTGACCCTGCACGAGCAGCGCCTTCTTGGCGATGCCGTAAGGGGCATTGGTCTCTTCCGGATAGCCGTTCCACAGGTCATCCTCTTTAAACGGCACGGGCGTGAACTTGGGATAGGCGCAAATGGAACCCGCCACCAAGGTCTTTTCCACTTGATGCAGCCGCGCGGCTTCGATCAGCTGAATGCCCATAATGGCATTCTCATAGAAGAAGGAACCCGGGTAAAGCCGGTTGGCGCCGATGCCGCCCACGACGGCGGCCAAATGGAACAGAACTTCCGGCTGGGCGTCGGCGAACATCTTCTCGATTCCGTCCATCCGCGTGAGATCGTAGTCTCGCTTCCGCGGCACGAATACCGACTCGCATCCCCGACCTTTCAAGGCTTCGACGACGAACGAGCCGAGAAAGCCGCCGCCTCCGGTCACCACAATGCGCTTCTTCGTCAGGTCCAGCATTTAGCGTCGTCTCCGGGCACTAACCGTGCAGGTTGTTGGTCGGGGTTACCCCGGACTGCCGCGCGGCAATGGCTTCCATTTCGGCATCCACCATCAGCTTCACTAGCTCCTTGAAGCCAGTCTGGTGCTCCCATCCCATCTTCTGGCGAGCCTTCGAAGGGTCGGCCAGCAGGGCGTCCACTTCGGCGGGACGCAAGTAACGGGGATCGAACTCGACGTACTTCTCCCATTCCAGGTTTACGTGGCCGAAGGATTCTTCAACGAATTCGCGGACGGTGTGGGTCTCGCCTGTACCGATCACGAAGTCGTCCGGGGTCTCCTGCTGCAACATCAGCCACATGGCCTCGACGTATTCCTTGGCAAAGCCCCAGTCGCGCTTCGAATCCAGGTTGCCGAGGTACACCTTTTCCTGCAGATTGTTCTTGATGTGGGCCACGGCGCGGGCGATCTTCCGCGTGACGAATGTCTCGCCGCGACGGGGGGATTCGTGATTAAAGAGAATGCCGCTCACCGCGAACATGTTGTAGCTTTCGCGGTAGTTGATGGTCAGCCAATGCGCGAACAGCTTGGCGCAAGCGTACGGGCTGCGGGGATGGAATACGGTGCCTTCGTGCTGCGGCGGATCCGCGGCGCCAAACATTTCGCTCGATGATGCCTGGTAGAACCGGCAGGTGTCGCCCAAACCGACCTGCTTGATACCCTCGAGCAGGCGCGCGGCGCCCATGCCCGTGATGTCGCCGGTGCTTTCCGGAATGTCGAAGCTCACCCGCACGTGGCTCTGCGCCGCCAGGTTGTAGACCTCGTCCGGCTTTACTTCATGCAGCAGTTTCCAAAGGCTACTCGTGTCCGAGAGGTCGCCGAAATGGAGGAAGAAGCGATTGCCGTGCTCATGCAGGTCCGTGTAGATGCTATCGACCCGTCCGGTATTGAAGCTGCTGGAGCGGCGCTTGATGCCGTGCACCTCGTAGCCCTTGCGAAGGAGAAACTCCGCGAGGTAAGAACCGTCTTGTCCAGTTACACCGGTGATGAGAGCGCGTTTCATAAAGAAAGGAAATACGAAAAACTTTTTAAGAGTAACACAGCGCTGGTTGTGCTTGACATGAAGCCGCGGATAGCCGTACCATAACACTTGAACAGTTGCTCAAGTGTTCCATGCCGAAACTGATTGATCCAGCGTGCGCTCCGCAAGACCATCTCGCCCGCCAGCGGGTGGCGCTGGTGCGACCCGGGGCGATTGAGCGCGCCGCCGGCATCTTCCGGGCGATGGGCGATGGGCCTCGTCTGCGCCTACTGACTTTGCTCGGGCAAGGCGAAGCGTGTGTGACAGAGATAGCCACTGCCGAGGGCGAGGACCTGTCAACTATCTCGCAGCGGCTGCGGGTTCTGCGGAACGAGGGTCTGGTTTCGCGACGTCGCAATGGCAAGCACATTCTGTATGGTTTGGCTGACCAGCACGTAGCCGACCTTGTCTTCAATGCTCTCGCTCATGCGAGCGAAGGCCGGGCCGACTTATCCCGGTTCCCTACTTTAATAACTAATAAGGAGTAAATATCAATGTCATCCTGCAACACCCACCCCGAACATACGCATCAGCATCAGGCTGGCTGCGGTCATACCGCCGTCCAACACGACGATCACGTCGATTACCTCCACGACGGTCATCTGCACCACCTGCATGAGGGACATGTCGATGAGCACACCATCAGTCTGTCCCCTGCCAATCCCGCCGCCTGCACTCCGCAGCATGATTGCGGCGCCCATGACAGCGGTCACGTCCACGGAAACGGTTGCGGACACGAAGCGGTGCCGCACGGCGATCACGTCGATTATCTGGTCGCCGGCCATTTGCACCATCCCCATAGCGGCCACTGCGACGACCACGGTCCTTTGGCCACATTGTAAGGCTCCGCCGAATGCCCTCTCCCGATTCCGCTCCCAACCGCAACACCCGTCAGCGGCGCGCTATTCGCGATGCCTTCGTCACGGCTGACCGGCCCCTGAACCCGAATGAGGTGCTCGAACTGGCTACGGCCGGTCATGAAGGCATCGGGATCGCTACGGTATACCGCAACATCAAGGCCCTGGTGGAGGAAGGCTGGTTGACCACCGTGGAACTGCCTGGTGAATCGGCTCGCTACGAACTCGCCGGCAAGGCCCATCACCACCATTTCCATTGCAAGGGCTGCGGCAAAGTCTACGAATTGACCGGGTGCCTAAGCGGCTTCAAGGCCATGGCGCCTCCCGGCTTCGAGGTCACTGGCCACGAGGTGTTGCTGTACGGCAGTTGCCAAAGCTGCACCACACGTTAACGTTTATTAATCAAGCTTCAAAAAAGAGGCATCCCACGGAGGGAAGGCGTGCGTATTCGAACTATCTCGCCGTTCCAGCAAATACCGGTCTGATGGCTCGTGTTACCCCTGCCGGCACTCGCACGATCGCCATTCAGAGCGGCCGCCTTTCCTTGCCGATGGGCGCCGCGGCAACAGTAATCGCCATCGACGCCACCGGCGGCGGCACCCCGTTCGACTTCCTCGTCGTCCAGGACCGCTAATACTTATTTCTTAATCAGGTCTGGAAACTCCTTCTTCAGCTTTGCGACTTTAGGAGTGGAATTCACCACCACGTACGGATGGTTCGGGTTGCGCTTCACGAAGTCCTGGTGATAATCCTCAGCCGGAAAGAAAGCCTTCAATTGCGCAAGTTCGGTGACGATCTTGCCGTTGAAGGCTTTCGCCTGTTCCAACTGCGCTACATACGCCGTCGCCACTCGCTTCTCCTCATCGTTCGCGTAGAAGATGGCCGAACGATACT
>JBBQRA010000050.1:0-27705 GCA_038215275.1 Bryobacterales bacterium
GATGGCAACGGCGCGATACGTCTATTGGCAAGACGGTGGCCATAGGTTCGATACTTCGAAGAGTTTCCTGATCTTCACTCGGACTTGACGAGCGGAGAGATCTCCGGTATCCGCCGAGTCGGCGAGCTCAGGCTTTCGTCGTGAAGAGAACGGATCTGATCCGCCAGTTGAAAGATGCCGGATGCCGGTTTCTCCGGCCGATCTTTCGGTAGCCTTTCGCTTCGTCGAATACTTCCAGCGTCGTGCGCCAGGCCTTCGCCGGGCTATCGTTGATCTCGCCCGAGAAGAGTAAGCGGCACTGAGTGGTTTTGCCTGACGACAATCCAGACGGCTGAGTTGAATCCACACTGGTGGCTCCGTTTGCGAGAGAGTAAATCGGAGAAAGCGAAGGATCCGCGGCGAACGGCGGACTGGGCGAGAGCCCAGGCTTCGTACGCCACCAGCGGGGCGAATGGAGCGGCGTTGTCACTGGATCGGGACAATTTCCTGAGCATGTCGGGGCCGATGCCGATCACATCGTCCTAGCCCCGAGGCGCCCGTTGGATGCTACACTTTTTCCTTAGCCGCTTATCCCCTTAGGCCATTAAGGAAGCCCTTGCGGGACACTCGTGCCCAGCAATCCACCCAGCATCCCGTGATCGTTATCAACCCAAGACAGATCGCGATTTTTCAAGCTGTAGCCGAAGCTCGATTCGAGGATGAGGTGGTTTCCTACTTCCGGTTGCGTCACGGCGAGACAATCGTGCGTCTGCCGTCGGGGGAGGCGGCGCTAGGGAGTTTGAAGGAAACCCTCGTGGCGCAGATGGCGCGAGCCGGAGTGGCGCGGGCGCGCAGGTACGGACTGAGTGGGCAGTCGGCCATTGCGGCGTTCCTGGCGGTGATGGTAGAGACCGCTCCGAACTTCGACGATGATCCGTATCTGCACCGGTACCTTTTGGACACCGATGTGCCTCCGAACGCGCGGCTGGATCACTTGATGGAGCGAGCGATGGACCTGGACTGGATCGCGGTGAAGGAAGCTTATGATCCGGCGGCATGGCGAGTGGAGGAGCGAGCGTCTTGAAGGACTTGAAGACCAAGGTCGAGTCCGCGCAGCAGAGCTTTCCGGTAGAGGATCCGGGACCGGTGCGGCCCTGTGCGTTGACGGAGGCGGAGAAGAAGCCTGGCAAGACATGGGTGGAAGTCGCCTTGATTGATATGTTGGGAAAACCGGTGCCGGGGGCTCGGTACCACGTTCTGCTGCCGGGGGAATCGGAGCCACGGATCGGGAAGCTCGATGGGAATGGCCGCGTGAACTTCCGGGAGATTGAACCCGGGACCTGTATGATCACGTTCCCCGACTACGACCGGGGCGCGTGGGGCAAACCTTCCGGGCGTTGGCCGATGCAGCGTGTGAATGAGGAGTTAGAGCGTAAGAAGCCAGCGAAGGCGCCGGAGCCGCCGGTGGCGCAGGCGGCCGTGGGGCAGACGCTCGTCCCGGCTCCCGCCAAGGAGCCGGAGCCGGCTGAGAAAAAGGTGCTCGAGAAGACCTGGGTGGAGTTTGTGCTGATTAACATGGCCGGCAAGCCGGTGCCCAACGCCCGTTACCGGGCGGAGTTGCCGGGGGAGGGTTCGCCGCGAACGGGAACGCTCGATACCAATGGGAAGGCCACCTTCTACAAGATTGATCCGGGGACCTGCAAGATCTGCTTTCCGGACTTTGACAAGGACGCATGGCTGCGCGTGGAGACCACTTCCGCATAAGAAGTGGCTGAACTGGAGACATTAAGATGCCTATCCACAAGGTTGAAGTGGGCGACTGTTTTAGCAGCATCGCAGACAAGAACGGATTCTTCTGGGAGACCCTGTGGGACGACCCGCAGAATGCGCAGATCCGGGCTTTGCGGGGCGATCCGAATGTTCTGATGCCGGGTGATTCGGTGTATGTTCCCGACAAGCGGGAAAAGACGGAACCCGGAGAGACCGGGGAGGTCCACGTCTTTCAACTGCAGGGGGTTCCGGCCATGCTGCGGATCCAGTTTTTGGATGGGGACGGCAATCCGCGGGCCAACGTGCCCTACACGATCGTCGTGGATGGAAAGCCGGTCTCTGACGCTGGCGCGCGCACGGACGCCAAGGGGATGGTAATCTGCGGGATTTCGCCGCAAGCGAAACAGGGGACGCTGACCTTGGGAGAGGGCGAGGAGAAGGACGAGTTCCCGCTTCAGTTGGGCCATCTGAACCCGATCAGTACGGTATCCGGCGTGAAGCGGCGCTTGTACAATCTGGGCTACTACGAAGGAACGATCGATGAGCAGTGGGACGAAGAGGCCAAGGCGTCCCTGATTGCATTTCAGGCTTCCTACGGAGTGGAGCCGGACGGCGAATTGAATGATGGCGCGCGGGAGTTGCTGCGCGGCGTACACGACGGCGGGCACTAGAGAGCACACATGAATCCGCAACCTAAGCCGATTGAATTCAAAGATTTCAACTTTCCTCCGGGCCGGCCGCGGGCTGTCCGGCTGGGCCGCGGGCTGGGCCTTACGCGCGGTGCCGTGCAGGTGCCGATTCAGAATACGGTGCGGCCGATGCCGGGCTGCGGGCCGTTGGAATTGGCGATGCACGCCACCGGGAATGATATTCTGCACAATGCGTTCTATAAGGTCAGCGAGCCGCCGCACGCGCTGATTCCTTCTGACTCTCCCGACCGCTTCTGTTTCGCTCCGCTCGAGGAGACGGTTCGCATTGTGGCGACCCATCTCCGGCCGATGTTGGTGAAAGATACGAAGCTGGAGTTGTTTTGTCTGGAGAACGGGCGGATCAAGAAGATCTGGACGAAGACCTATACCTGGAACGCTGGCCGTTGCCCGCAACACTTGCGTGGGCTGTTTGACGGAAATCTGGGGCCGTGCAACGTTGCGGCGGAGCAGCAGCGGTATCCGGGTGGGTTGGCGACGGTGACGGTGCAGACCGATGACGCCCTGATGGGAACCGACTTTCCTGACAATGTGGTGACGGTGGCGCGGTCTCCGTACATGCTCCGGTTCACAGTGACTCCGCTCCTGCCGAACACCCCCATTACGGAGCCTGCCGTTTGGCTATATTTCGATATTCTGGCGCATTCGATTTCGCTCGAATGGGGCCCGGCGGCGATGATTCCGCCGGCCAAGCGGACGGATATCGAGAGCCGGTTTCACGCGGAGACGGTTCGTCTCGAAAAAGACGTGACGTTTGATGCGTTGACCAAGGCGAATCCAGATCCAACGGGGGCCGTGCATGAGGTGATTCTGGACTCGAACCATGTGGGCGGAGCGGAGGTGGCCGCGAACTTGCGGAAGCAGACCTTCACACCCGACCGGAGAGGGAACGGCGGCACGTTTGACGTGGTCTTGGACAAGCCCGTTTTTGAGGATGTTACGTTCACGTCGGGCACGCCGCTCGAGACCAAAAAGGGCGAGCCCTGCTACGTGATGGCGGAGGACGCCAAGTTCACGGTTGGGACGACAGGGCCGAAAAAGATCAAGGTGACCTGTTCGGCGGACCAGTCGCAAATGGATCTTCCGGCACCGAGGAAAGTGTTGCTCGAAGCCGCCACGGATTTCAACGCGTACAAGGCGACATGGGGCAATGGCCCGCGGATTCCGATCGTGGCGAAGGTGCGGGTGAAGTGCAGTGACCGAAGCGCCAGCACGACCGACGATGCGTTGAAGGCGGTAGGGCCGGCGGAATGTCTATGGGACTGGGAGGACAAGCACGATACGAAAGTGCGCGACTGGATGGGCGCGGCCGACACCGACTCGACTGCGTCAACCCGCTACTTCCTTGACGAGACAATGAAGGGCGATCCGGGCGATGTGGATGCGTCGCCGCTGAATGCGACGAACTGTCCGGTGAAATTTGGCGGGAAGCGGGGCGTGGCCGCGGCTCCCGTGTTCCTCCCGGCCGAGCAGGGGGCTTTTCCTTTTGCGGTAACCCCGGCGGATGGCAACCGGCCTTGGGCCAACTACAGCAAGTGCGGCACCGGCGCCAACGCCGGCAAGACTGGCGTGCTGTTCCAGCCTTCGCGGATGATGGGGGACCGGTACCGGCTGGTGGTGTATCTGGCGGTCGATCGAGCCGATTTTGATGTGAAGGATGTGGCCCCGGACCAGACCTTGCGTGCGCAGGTGATGGCGCTGCCGGTGAACGAAAGGCCGGCCATGGGAGTCTCCGGTCTGTTTGAGGTATTCCGGCGGGCAAAGATGACCTACTACAGCTTTCCGCCAAATACGCCGGGGAGTGAGAAGATCAACGACGCGAAGACGGCTTACAAGAAAGTCGCCGGCACGATTCTCGAGTTAACGGATAAGGGCGCGACTCCGGCGTCGTTTACGCAAACGGCCCGTTTTAACCCGGCCTACAAGGCCTTGTTCGAGGGCGATGGCGACGTCCAATTCTTCATCCATCATTTGTTCTTGCAGCCGCAGCCGCTACCTGACGCCACGCACTTCTTCCACACCCGGAACCACGCGGAATACACGGCCGCGGCCCGGGATCACTTTAAGCAGAAGCCGGTTGTGGCCGTCACACTGTCCGATGCAGGTCCGTTCAAGCGGAGCGGCGAGGGGGGAGGAACCAAGTTTGTTCAGGTTGAGGCCTCGGGCGGCGCCCTCGGCTTCGTTGTATTGCACGACTCCACCCTGACGGAGGAGTTGGACACGCCGGTGTACCTGCTGCTATCTGAGAACAACACGGCATTCCGGGCGGGCGATACGTTGACGACCGTGGAGGCGTCGCCGAATACCACGCGGATCAAGAAGGTGCTGACGGAGGGCAGCGGCTTCGTCAGCATGGCTTACAAGATGGACACGGGAAACCGGGCCCATATCGTTGACGTGGATATTGCAGGTACAGCGGTGAACCTGGCGTTTCCCAAGAAGACGTTTTCCAGCAACTATTCGAAGCAGTTGACGAACGACCATAAGAAGCGGTTGCGCGCAGCGATGTTACAGGTGGTGAACGGCCGGCAGACCCACCTCAAGGTAACCATTACGGGTAGCGCTGCCAGCCAGGACGGAGGACTGCGGATGTCGCGCGTTCGCGGGTATCTCCAGTCGCTGTTTCGTGACCGGACGTTGGTGGACCGCAGCGACGCGTACGGGACCTTCTGCCAGGACGACCGGTCGTACCACATTTTGGAGTTGTTCGAGATGCAGGCCAAGCGGCGTGTGGAGGCGATCTTCAATGCGTTGCTGTTAAAGCACGTGGAAGAAGACATCAAGAAGGAGAAGGGCATCTTCTGCTTCTACTTCGAGAACTGGTCCAAGGCATCGTACTTCGTGGAAGGCGGAGCTATGGGCGCGATCGGCAATCCGGAGATGATTGTGACGTACGTGGTGGCGCCGACGGGGGTTCATCTAACGCCGAAGCAGGCCTTTCTTACGCCGAAAGACCTGTTGGTCCACGAGATCGCGCACTGCTTCTACATTAATCACAACTATGCGCGCGCGTTTGAGCCCGGGCCGCCGCAAGGCACGTTTCAGACAACGGACGTGCCGGAACATGTGGAACACGACACCTGCGTGATGAACTACGATCCGGATTCGACTTCGCAGCAGTTTTGCGGTAAGTGTGTGTTGCGGCTGCGTGGTTGGAAGAACGACAGCATGAGCAACAAGATGGATCACGCCTTGGCGGAGCAGCGTATCAACCAGGACATCCTGGCCGCGGGCGCGAACGATTCGTGGCACTACATCCGCTTGGCGGTTCACCGCAGAAATAGTGACGCGATGAAGGAGGCGATCAAGAAGGCGGACAAGCAGCGGGAAGACTTCAAGTGGGATCGGATAAAGAAGGCGAAGGCGCTGGAGCCCTGGAAGAGTGTGGTTTCCCGGATTAAGGAGTTGGAAGGGAAGAAGGAAGCCGGGCTCAATAAGAAGGAAGACGCGGAGCTTCTGGATCTAAACCGCCGGAGCGACGAGATAGATGCCAGTGTCCGGGGACCGTTGAACGCGATCCTGGAAGTGGGGACGCTCGCGAACAACGAGGTCCGGCTAGCGGGGCGTCCGGTGGTGGCGGCGGCGGAGCTGGGGTTTTCGTCCTTTCAGGCCAACAATGGCATGGGGCCGGGGCTGCCGATCAACATGCTACGGAACATGGTGCTGGTGCACGCCAAGTTCGGCGACGTGGAGAAGGCCAAGGACTATTACCGCCAATTGAAGCAGTTGGCTACGCATGGGCTGGACCTGACAGGCGGCAACGCTCTGAAAGACGTCTATCAGAACAGTCCGCGGCACCAGGTGGAAGCTCTCGACGATATTGACACCTCCTTCTACGAAGTGAAGGTGGAGATTGGCGATATGAACGATATCTTCGCTGATGCGGTGAGTACGGACGATGGGCGGAAAGCCCGGCTGCAAGTGCTGGGACTATTCAATCGTCCGCTGAACCATCCCCAGGCCGATGATTGCCTGACGTTTTCGTGGACGCACGCCAAGACGCTGTTCAATACGCTGCAGGATGGCGATCCGGGGAACGTGCTGGATCAGGAGATCAAGAAGTTCCTGGTTGGCACGGGAACCGGCAAATTGCCGATGGCAGGAGAGCCTCCCGCACGGCTGCGCCTGGCGGCGGGCTACGGGCCGCTGCACTCGCAAACGGAGATGATGCTGACGTTTCCGGAGTGGGACTATCCGCGGGAGAATGGATATCAGGACGGCGAACACGACGACGAGAAGCCGTATTCGAAGTTTATGCTAGGCGGCGATCCCTATGAGGTGGAGGATACGTTTTGGGACGCGAACCTGGCGATGGGGAAGATTCCGCTGAAGATCACGGTCCGCAAGCGGCCGGTCACGTCGGATCAGGATAGCGA
Organism: Bryobacterales bacterium; assembly: GCA_038215275.1. Lineage (GTDB taxonomy): Bacteria > Acidobacteriota > Terriglobia > Bryobacterales > Bryobacteraceae. The sequence continues at coordinate 6,833 of JBBQRA010000050.1, forward strand.
CTACGTGCCGGCGGCCAATGTACGGCTATACATGCAATTGGTGGAGCCTGATGTGGTGGATGCGAGTACGTTTACTTCGGGTACTGGCGCCGCCAATCCCGTGGCGGGGGGCACTTCTTACTCAAAAGGCGCCGAACCGACTGCGCTCGCGGGGAAGCCGCTCCAATATCTGCAGAAGATCGACGACGGCGTGAACATCACTCACCCCTCACTGCCCGGTGATCCGCAGGCGTTCAATAAGAGCGCGCACGTCGGCGGCAAGGGCCGATTGCGCATGGATGGCAACGTCACCGAGTCCAACACCGACATCAAGAGCCATACGGGGCGGACGCGGGAGAATCTTCTGCTTTCGCCAGTTGGTGGCGGGGTGTGCGCCCCGTTTCCGGAGCTTCCCGATTCGAAGAACGAGCCGCACACGATTTCGTTTGATCTTGACGGCAGCGGCGAAGCCAAGGTGGTTTTTGCTCCTTCGCGTGTGGGCGGCGATCGCTATAAGTTCCGGTTTTATGTGGGCCGGCCGACGATGACGGGCCGCAACGATTCGAACATCACTGAGACCGCAACGATGGTGGTTTGGCGGACAGCGCGCATCTCCCGGTATTTGAAGCAAGAACCGCACGCCGCTTCTGGAGAGATTCCGGCTTACCTGCAGGCGCAGGAGACACAGCCGGGGGCCCCGGTGTGCCTGAAGACGGCGCCGGCCGCGCTGGCGGATATCGACTTCAGCGCTGAGGTGACTAAGGAACTGGCGAGGTGTTATGTCGAGTTTGTGGTGGAGCCGCTGGCACTGGCTTCGGCAAGCTTGACCGCCCAATCGGTCAGCTTTAAGAATCATGTCCGGCAGATGGCGTTGGCGTACCCCTGGTTCGTCAATTGCACGTATGCGCAGCAATTTTACTCTTACTTCCGGAATGGTAAGGGCGAGAAGATCAACCCGAATAGCGGTCTGCCGTTGGCGAAAGGGGAGACGCCATACGGCGCCTACAAGTATGCCGAGAGCGCGGGCTGGTTGAGTCAGACTATCGCCGGGACCGGGAAGACCGGGACCACCACGGTTCTGCAGGCGGTAGTCCGCTGTACGCCGTTTGCGAAATCGCTGAAGTTGGTGGAATCGGGATCTGGTTCCGGTGGCAAGGGGATAGCCGAATGCGCGATTGATAAGCCAGCGGAGATGGCGGGAGTCATCAATCTAGCCGTGAAGGACCCGTTGGCGTCCGCTAGCTTCGACTACGCGACCAACCAGATTACTTTGACTTTCAGCGCGGCCGAAGGCGCGCGGGCCAATTACGATCTTTATTACCAAGGCAGAGACTTCGTCGATTTAGATGCGTTGATCCTGGACTTTCCGGCGAAGTCTCCGTTCCTGTTCAATCTCCGGCTTCCGGCCGACTACAACCAAGTCACCCAGAACCTGCATCCTAACACTTACATCCCGATGGCGAAGGCCGATCAGGTGGACTTTTTCGCGGCCAAGCCGTACCCACATGTGGGGTATCTGGATGACCGTGCCGGCGGATTGGTGAAGACCGTTTTCATGGAGGCGTTGGCGAAGAGTGTGGACGGGAATGGGGGGTATTACCCTGGCATGATGTTGATCCAGGCGGTGGAACTGGACACCTGGTGTTCGATTGGGATGCAGGACGGCAAGGCGGTTGGCCGCGCGGTGTATTTGTTTAACTGCAAGACGCCGGGAACGGTTCCGCCGGTCAAGATTCTGCTTCATGAGATGGCGCATGCGTTGTTTCTGCAGCATGCCCCGACGGCTCCTAACGCGCAGGCGCATCTGCACGACGCGGCGGATGCGTGCATCATGAACTACGATGCGCCGGCGAATGATGGCGACTTCTGCGGTCAGTGCGTGGCCGCTTTGCGGGGGATGAACGCGGGCGATGAACCGTTCCAGCCCAAACCGGAAGGATAAGCGAGGAAAGAGTTGGCGCCCGGGGCGGGACCGGTTGACATACACTCAAGAACGATTACTGTATGCCAGCTAAGCCCGCCCTCGAACCGAAGCACCAACATCTTGCCTCGCAGCCGCAGTCGCCGGTGCGGCGATTGCTTCGGGGCTTTGCATTCGACCCCAGTCTGGCGACCAAGCTCGAAACCGCGCTCGTCTCCGAGATCACTTACAAAGTTTCCTGGGAACCTGGCCTCCAGCCGGGTCCGGTTGGCGAGTATGTCGAAGTCGTCGACTATGATCCGCCCAGCCAGTGCTTCTACGCTCCCGTGAATCTCAATGACGCGCACGTGCTGGCGCAGAATGGATTGCAGCCGTCTGAAGGGAACCCGCAGTTCCATCAGCAGATGACGTATGCGGTGGCGATGACCACCATCGATCGGTTCGAACGGGCCCTGGGGCGCAAGGCGTTCTGGGCTGACCGGCTGGAGATCGCTCCCGGCGAACGGGCAGAGAGCCGGTTCATCTCGCGGCTTCGCATCTATCCCCATGCCATGCGGATGCCGAATGCCTACTACAGCCGCAATAAAGGCGCCTTGCTCTTCGGTTATTTTCCGGCTACTGACGACCGTTCTTCCGGGCAGTTCCCTGGCGGCATGGTCTTCACGTGTCTCTCCCATGACGTGATCGCGCACGAGACCACGCACGCACTGCTCGATGGCTTTCACGAGCACTTCATGGAGGCGACAAATCCGGACGTCCTGGCATTCCATGAGGCGTTTGCGGACATTGTCGCGCTGTTTCAGCACTTCACGTTTCCCGAGGTACTAAAGCACCAGATTGCGCGCACGCGGGGGGACCTGCGGAGCGAGAATCTGCTGGCGCAGTTGGCGGCCCAGGTGGGATTGGCACGCGGGACCCACGGCGCGCTGCGCGATGCCATCGGCCGGTTTGATTCCGAGAAGGGGAAATGGGTACGCCATACGCCGGACGCCACGGCGCTGGACCATTTGACGCAGGTCCATGCGCGCGGGGCGATTCTGGTGGCCGCTGTGTTTGATGCGTTCCTTTCGATCTATCAGGACCGGTCGCGCGATTTGCTGCGGCTGGCCAGCGGCGGGACGGGGGTGCTGGCGCAGGGAGAGCTGCATCCGGATCTGGTGAACCGCCTGGCGCAAGAGGCGGCGAAGGCAGCGGGGCATGTGCTGAACATGTGCATCCGGGCTTTAGACTATTGCCCGCCTGTAGACCTGACGTTTGGCGAATACCTACGGGCGCTGGTGACGGCGGATATGGACCTGATGCAGGAGGACGAGCACCACTACCGCGTCGCGTTTATCGAGGCGTTCCGGCGGCGGGGGATTTATCCGCGGGATGTGCGGACGCTGTCCGAAGACAGTTTGCGATGGGCGCGGCCGGGCGAGGCGCCGGAGGAGGCGCCGGGGGAGTCCGTGCGGATGCTGGCGCACTTCATTAAGAGCATCGGACTGCGGGAACAGGTGGACCGGTTGCGGTACCTATCGACGCGTGAGCAGATCTGGCAGGAGACGCGGCTGATCCGGGCTAAATTGCACCAGGCGATTCAGGGGCAGGTGGCGAAGGCGGAGTTGCTGCAGCGGCTGACGGGGTTGGCGCTGGCGGAGTTTCAAGCGCCGCCGAACGTGAGCGTGCGGCGGGACGGGCAACCGGTGTTTACCGTGCAGGCGCTGCGGGAGGCGCGGCGATTGGGCGCGGATGGGCGGATTTTGAATCAGGTCTTCATTACGCTGCTGCAGAAAGAGCGGGTGGTTCATGACGGCAATGAATATGTGATCCGTTCGGGGAGCACGATTGTGCTGGATCTGGAAACGCAGAAGGTTTCCTATGTGATTGGGAAGGGGTTGAACGATCAGAAGCGGATCCTGCGGACGATTGCGTTCCGGGAGGGCGCGGAGAGCGACCGATCCCTGGCGGCGACGTACTTTGAAGGCACGAACGAGCCGTTTGCGGCCTTGCATAATTCGGGAGCGTAGAGACGATGCCGCCAGCGACGAAGACTGCAGCGAAGAAGATGGCCGGTACGGGATTTCCCGCGGCGCCGGTGGTGGCGCCGGGGAGCCCGGCGAAGTACCGGGTACGGGTGCGGATGTACCGGCATGGATTGGGCGATTGCTTTCTGTTGACCTTTCCGCGCGAGGGCAAGGAGCCGCTGCAGATGCTGATCGACTGTGGCGTGCTCGGGCGGGACAAGAGTTTTATGACTGGGATGGTGGAGCACATTCACAAGACGGTGGCCCCAAAGGGCGGGAAGGCACGGCTGGATGTGGTGGCGGCGACGCATGAGCACAAAGACCATCTGTCGGGATTTAACCAGGCACGGGCTCTGTTTAACTCGAAGTTTGATTTCGGGGCGGTGTGGCTAGGGTGGACGGAGAACCTGACGAAGCAGGAGGTGCAGAAGATCAAGGAGGCCAGAAAGAAGGCGGTGGCGACGCTGCGGGCGGTGCTGGATATGCCGGCGATTGGGCCAGCGCTGGATGGGGTGGAGGATCTGCTGGGCTTTAGTGAGGACGACGATACGACGGGTAGCGGGACGGTGGCCGAGGCGCTTGAATATTTGAAGATGCGCGGGAAGGAAGCCGGGGACTTGCAGTATCTTGAGCCGGGGCAGGGTCCGTTGGAACTGGACGGCGTGGAGGGGGTGCGGGTGTATGTGTTGGGGCCGCCGCTGGATCCAATTCTGCTGAAGGGCAGCGAGGTGACGGAGAAGATGAAGCGGGACGGGGTGATCTACCACTTGGGGGCGACGGGGGACGCGGGGATGGACGGGTTGGCGGCAGCGGCGGGATGCGGCGTGGCAGGGGATGGGGAGCGCTTCTTTCCGTTTTCGCCGGAGCACCGGATCTCACGGCAGAGCCCTTATTTGGCGAACATGGCGGCTTTTTTGGGGGCGACTTATGACGACCCGGCGCAGGGGTGGCGGCAGATTGAAAACGACTGGCTGAAGGCATTCGGGCAGTTGGCGTTGGACTTGGATAGTGACACGAACAATACGAGTCTGGTGCTGGCGTTTGAGTTTGTGAAGACGGGGGAGGTGCTGCTGTTTGTTGGGGATGCGCAGGTGGGGAACTGGCGGTCCTGGGCGGATGTGAAGTTTGATGTGCCCGGGCGAGCGCAGCCGTTGCCGGCGCATGATTTGTTGAACCGGACGGTGTTTTACAAGGTGGGGCATCATGGGAGCCACAACGCGACGTTGAAGGCGGGGGGACTGGAGTTGATGAACCGGCCGGGTTTGGTGGCATTTATCCCGCTGGACAGGGCGACGGCGAAGGCGCAGGGGAAGAAGGACGCCAATGGCGTGCAGAAGGGATGGGATATGCCGGCGGAGGCGCTGTACCATGCGCTGGTGGAGAAGGCCGGGGAACGGGTGGTGTTGTCGGATGTGGGGGAGACGCCGGGGGCGAAGGCCCAGGCGGTGGGGGTTAGGGCGACTGCGGCGTACGTCGATTATTTCCTGGTGTAACGAGACGTTCACGGGCGGGCGATAGACTGTTGGCATTATGTTGAACCGTAGACTGTTTTTGGCCCAATCGGGGACGCTGATCTCCTCGCTCTATTCGCTGCGGACGCCACTTTTCGGGGCGCCGAAGTTTTCAAAAGATCCGTTCACACTGGGGGTGGCGTCGGGGGATCCGTCAGCTTCCGGCATCGTGCTTTGGACGCGATTGGCGACGGAGCCGTTTGCTGAAGGCGGGGCTGGAGGGATGGAGAACGCCGCGGTGGAAGTGGAGTGGCGGATTGCGGAGAATGAGCAGCTTTCGAAGGGAGTGAAGAGGGGCAAGACCATCGCGACGCCTACCCTGGGGCACTCCGTTCATGTGGAATTGGAGGGGCTGCGGGCGGACCGGTGGTATTGGTACCAGTTCAAGGCAGGCAACTACACGAGTCCGGTGGGACGGACGCGGACGATGCCAGCCGCGGGGGCCAACGTGGCGACTCTGAACTACGCGTTTGCTTCCTGCCAGCATTGGGAGGCCGGGCTGTGGACCGCGTACGAGCACATGGCGAAGGAAGAGCTGGACCTGGTGGTCCACCTCGGCGACTACATCTACGAGGGGCCGGAGCGGACGAATGGGGTGCGGAAGCATCAGGGCCCGGAAATTACGACGCTGAGCCACTACCGGAATCGGCATGCCCTTTACAAGAGCGACGCGGGGCTGCAGAAGGTGCACCAGATGTTCCCGTGGGTGGTGACGTGGGACGACCACGAAGTGGACAACAACTACGCCGGCGACATTCCGGAAGACAAGCAGACGCGGGCGCAGCTGCTGGAGCGGCGGGCGAATGCCTACCAGGCCTACTACGAGCACATGCCGCTGCGGGCGGCGGCGCTGCCGAAGGGTTCGGCGATGCAGTTGTACCGGACAGTGGACTTTGGCGACTTGGCTCGCTTTGCGGTGCTGGATACGCGGCAGTACCGGACGGACCAGCCGTGCGGCGATGGCAATAAATCGGGCTGCAAAGAGGCGTTTGATCCGAACGGAACGATACTGGGTGCGGCGCAGCGGGATTGGCTGTTCGGGACGCTGGACAAGTCGAAGGCGCGATGGAACATTCTGGCGCAGCAGGTGCTGATGGCCAAGATCGACACGCGGCCGGGCGAGGAAGAGGCGTACTCGATGGACCAGTGGAGCGGGTACGAGGCGGACCGGAAGAAGGTGCTGGACTTCTTCGCCGAGAGGAAGCCGGCGAACCCGATCGTGATTACGGGCGACATCCATTCGAACTGGGTGGCGGACCTGAAGATGGACTGGAAGAACGAGAAGTCGGCGACGGTGGGGACGGAGTTTGTGGGGACCTCGATCAGTAGCGGCGGGGACGGCGCGGACGAGCGACCGACGACGCAGGCGCACTACCGGGAGAACCCGCACTTGAAGTGGTTCAACGGGCAGCGAGGATACGTGAAGTGTTCGGTGACGCCGGCCGAGTACCGGGCGGATTACCGGATTGTGCCTTACGTGCTGAAGCCCGGCGCGCCCATTTCCACACGGACCAGTTGGACCGTGGAGAATGGGCGGCCGGGCGCGAAGAAGAGCTAGTTAGAAACGGAAGCGGAGGGCGACCTGCATCGTGCGGGGCCCTCCGATGGTGGAGGAGATGACACCGGCGGTGCCCGGGCCGCCGGCGGCGAGGGCGGAGGCGGGGTTGGTGAACGTCGCCTGGTTGAACGCGTTGTAGGTTTCCCAGCGGAACTCAAGCTGGTAGGATTCGCGGATCTTCATGGTCTTGCCGAGCATGAAGTCGTACTGCACCTGCTTGGGTCCACGAAGAGTGTTGCGGCCGACGTCGCCCCAGGTGTCGAGGGAGTTGGTGAAGGCCGAAGGATCGAAGAAACTGCTGAGGCGATCCTGGATGGGTCCGGTGCGGCGGGCGTCTTCGATGGCCTTGCCGGGTGCAAAGCTGGGCCGGACGCGGGCGGGTTGGGCCCAGCGGGCGTTGGTGGTGGCGTTGCCCAGGACGGTGAATGGGCTGCTGGACTGGAGGGTCATCAAGCCGCTGAGGGACCAGCCGCCGAGCAGTGTTTTGAAGCGGGTGGGCGTAGGGAAGTCGATGACGTAGACGCCGGTGAAACGGTGGGTGCGATCGAAGTCCGAGGGGCCGCGGTTGTTTGCGAGGTTGAAGCCATCGTGCTCGATGACGGCGCCATCAGAGGAGACGTTATCGAGGGACTTGGCCCAGGTGTAGGAGAAGTTGCCGGTGACCCATTTGCCGAGACGGCGGCGGAAGTTGGCCTGCATGCTGTGATAAGTGGCCTGGCCCCAGTTGGAGCGTTGGCGGAAGCCGCCGGAACGGTTGAGGCCGAGGAATTCCGGCTTGACGAAGAAGTCCGGAGAGATGAGTGCGCCGGTGGAGGTGAAGATATCGTTGAAGCCGTTGACCGGGGTGACGCGGGGGTCGACGGGTTGGGCGAGGTTGAGACGTGCCATCAGACCGACGCCGCGAGAGCCGACGTAGCGGACATCGACGAGACTGCCTGCCATGGGCTCGTATTGAAGATTCATGGTCCACTGCTGGACGTAGGGGGTGCGGAGCAGGGGGTCGACGAAGGTGTTGTTCTTGGCGTTGAAGGGGCTGGTGGCGGGGAAGGGTGTTCCATCGAAGCGGCGCCAGGAGGGGGCGCCTGCGGCGTTGCGGACGATGTTGACGTTGAAGGGGATCTGGAAGGGGTTGACGTTGAGCTTGGGATAGGGGTCGGCCATGTCGGCGGGGGCGGGGACGTTCTGATAGATGAAGAACGGCGCGGAGAGTTGGAGGTCCGTCTTGATGGCGCCGGAGGTGCGTTCATAGAACATGCCGTAGCCGGAGCGGAGGACGAGCTTGGGAGTCAACTGCCAGGCAAGGCCGATGCGGGGGGCGATGTTGTTCCAGTCGGGCTTGATGGTGGAGGCCCAAGGGGCTTTGAAGACGCCGTCGAGGTTGAAGGGGGTGCCGGGTTCGACGACGATGCCGAGTTTGAGAGGATCGAAGTTGGGCTGGAAGAAGGCGGACTTGGGATCGACGTAAAAGCCGGCCTGGGACAGGCCGAGGGCGGCGGCGGTGGAAGCGGTGTAGTAGTTGCCGATGCGGCCCTGGGTGTCGTTGGGGTTGCCGTAGTAGTCGTAGCGGACGCCGAGATTGATGGTGAGGGCGGGGCGAATCCGCCAGTCGTCCTGGAAGAACATGCTGAAGTCCTTCATCTTGAAATGACGGCGGGTGTCGCCTTGGTCGAGGTCGGAGCCGCCGCCGGCGGCGCCGTGGCCGGTGAAGAAGAGGGCCCAGTTGCCGTAGTCGAGATCGCCGTTGGTGCGGGCCATATATTCGCCGGCGATGGTGGGCCGGCGGAACTCGCCGCCGAACTGCATGGTGTGGCGGGCGCGGGTGTAGCTGACGGTCTCCGAGACATTGATGACGCGCTGGCGATCAAAGAAGTCCCAGGCGTTGCCGATGCCGGAGGAGGAGCGCTGGGTGTTGATATCGATGGTGGGCATGAGGGAGGCGAGGCCCCCGATGGAGGCTTCGAGGGGATTAAAGATACCGAGTGAGGAGTTGGTGATGTCGCGGTACTTGGAGACGCGGGTATTAAACAGTTCGAAGAAGCCACCGCGGAATTCGGAGACCCACTGGGTGCCGAAGGTTTTGGTGTGTTGGAGGCCGGCGGTGTAGGAAGGAGTGAGGCCGAAGGTGGGCGAGGGAGAGGAGTTGGCCCAACCGAAGGCCTCTTCGACGTAGGAGGTGGAGCGGATATAGTTCAGGCGGAGACGATTGGCCGGGGAGAAGTTGTGCTCGATGGAGCCGGAGCCGGCCCAGGAGTTGAAGAACGTGGGGAAAGACTGCTGAAGGAGTCCTTCGTTGCCGAAGCTGGCGTTGCCAGAGAGGAGCGGCATGGAGGGGCTGTAGCTAGGGAGGAGGAACTGGCCGTTCCGCTTCTGATTGAGGACATTGACGGCGACGGGGTGGATATCCTGAGCGGTGAGGGTGCGGAGTGCAACGTTGCCGGGCGTGGTGCTCGAGAAGAACTTCGATTCGAGGCCGGGGATCTGTTCGGCGGGGAAGGCGCGGATGGCGGTGAGGAAGTTGTCGGGAAATGCGGGGTTGCCCTGTGCGCCGGACTGGAGCCACTGGTTGGCGACGCCGGCGATGGATTCGCGGGTGCGGGTGTCGCCGAGGCCGAGGGGGACGCCGGTGGCGGTGATGGCGCGGTTGGCGAAGCCGCTGAGGAAATCGGTACGTTGAACGGAGGCGAAGAAGAAGGTTTTGTCGCGAATGATGGGACCGCCGAATGTGGCGCCGGTTTCGTTGCGGCGGAACTTCGGGCGGGCGGTACCGGCGCGGTTCAGGAAGAACTCGTTGGCATTGAACTTCTCGTTTTGGAGGAAGTGGTAGCCGGAGCCGTGGAAGGAGTTAGTGCCGCTTCGGGTGATGAGGGAGATGTTGCCGCCGCCGTTGCGGCCGGTGGAAGCGCTATATAGCGCCGTCTGCATCTCCACCATTTCAAGAGCGTCGAGAGGGACACTGATACTGTTGCCGAGGCCACCGTTGGCGTTCATCATATTGGTGGCGTCGAGGCCGTTGATGGCTATGGAGTTGTTGGTGGGGCGGGCTCCGTTGACGGAGGGGTTGAGGGATTGCGTGCCATCGGCGGCCTGGCCGCCGGGGGCGGTGGCGAGGTTCATGCCGCGGCCGGTACGGTCTGGCAGGGGCGCGTTGACGCCGGCTTCGGCGACGAGGAGATGGGTGATGTTGCGAGAGGAGGTGGGGATGTTTTGGATCTGTTGGGCGGAGAGGGAGAAGGACTGGGTGGCGCGGTTGGTTTGGAGGAGGTCGGCGCCTTCGATGATCTGGACCTGTTCGGTGAGGCCGCGTGTGCGAAGGGTGAGTTTGAGTTGGGTGGGGGTTTTTTCGGTGAGGCGGACGGTGGCGGTGGAGTCTTCAAAGCCGGAGAAGGCGGCGGTGAGCTGGTAGCCTGAGCAGGGGACGGTGGGGAAGTTGGCCGCGCCTTCGAGGGTGCTGGCAGCGGTGATGACCCGGTTCGTGGTTTGATCGCGGAGCCGGATGGAAGCGTTGGCGATACGGCCAGCGGAGGCGTCTTCAACGACGACCGTTAGCGAGCATTGGGCGAAGAGAGGAAGTGCGGAGAGTAGTATAAGACCGATACGCTGCATACCTCGAAAGGTACTGCGGCGGGCATTACAGACGTATCAATTCCACGCTGCTATCGCGCTAACTCGGTGTAATTCATCCAATAATCATGGCGATTGCCTGGATTTCAATTAAGGCGCCGTGATGCAGGTCCGAAACAGGCACGACGGCGCGGGCGGGAGGCACGGGGACGGCGGCGAGGAAGGTCTGATAAGCGCCGTTGACGGCAGGCCAATGTTCCATGCCGGCGACGTAGACGGTGACCTGGACGAGATGGGTGATGTCGGCGCCGGCGGCGTGGAGGACGTGTTGGAGGTTCGTGAGGACTTGGTTGGTTTGTTCGACGATGCCGCCGGGGACGATGCGGCCGTGGAGGTCCAGCGGGAGTTGGCCGGACAGGAAGAGAAGGTCTCCGGCGCGGACGGCTTGCGAATAGAAGCCGCCCGGCGCCGGAGCCGAAGGGGAGAAGACCGGGGTTTGCATGGGGGTCAGGCTTCGGCGATGACTTCGATTTCGACGAGGCATCCGAAGGGGATGGCGGCGACGGCGACGGTGGTACGGGCCGGAGGATTGTCGCCGAAGCGGCCGCGGAAGGTTTCGTTCATGGGGCCGTAGTTTTTGATGTCCGAGAGGTAGACATTGCACTTGACGGCCTTTGCCATGGAGGAGCCGACGTGCTTCAGGTTGGCTTCGATGGAGTCGAGGACATACTTGGTTTGCTCCTGAATGGTGCCTCCGTCGATCTTGCCGGTGCCGGAGACGAAGACGAAGCCATTGCAGGTGACGGCGGGAGAGTAAAGCGGGGCCTTGCCATCAGTAGGGCGGCCGTCTTTGAAATGAGACTTCTTGCTTTTGGGATTCTTGGGGGCCGCGGCGGCGGGTACGGCGAGGGCGGCGGCGGCGAGGAGGTTGCGTCGGGTGTTAGCCATGGGAATGCTCACATCCTACCAAGGCGGGCGAGGCTACACGCCCGCTTGCTCGAAGATCGCTTCTGATTTCACCTTGATCTCCTTGGCGAGAGCGAAGGGATCGGCCTGTTGGAACTGGGGCCAAAAGAGTTCGACGGTGATGGCGCCGGTGTAGCCGCGGTCGACGAGTTTGCGAAGGATTTTGGAGAGCGGGGCGACGCCGTCGCCGGGGGCCACGCGGGATTGGAGATCGAGGAGCTCGCGGGGCATTTCGGGCGTGTCGTTGAGATGGGCGTGGAGGATTTCGCCGGGGCGGATGGCGTCCATATCTTCGAGGCGGCTGGGGCCGGACCAGAAGTGGTAGCAGTCGAAGACGATGCCGAAATTGGGATGGGCGGCTTGGCGATGGAGGCGAAGGGCGGTGGGGAGGGAGGCGAGGAAGGTGGAGCTGCGGACGAATTCAGCGCCGACTTTGAGACGGAACTGGCGGGCGACGTCGGCGACGCGCCGGATGTTGTCAAGGCTTTTGGCGTAGTCGTCGGGGGTGAACCTGGCGGTGGTGACGCAGGGGGAATAGACGATGGGGGCGCCGAGGGCGGCGAACTGTTCGCAACGTTTTCTGAAGGCGTCGAGGTTGGCTTCGAAGGCGGGGTTGGGGTCCCAGAGGCCCATGACGCCGATGGCGCCGGAGACGATGGTGAGGCCGTTGTCGGTGAGGACGCGTTTGGCGTTGGCCAGGGTGTCTGTTGTGAGGAACGCGTCGAGCAAGGCGGAGACCGGTTCGACGTGCTTGATGCCTGCTTTGGCCCAGCCTTCGAGAGATGGGCGGTAGCCCGCGGCGGCGGAGGTGAATTGGTGCATGCCGAGGATCATGGTTCGGGGGGCTGCGAGCGCCAGGGGCGTTTGGAGAACGGTTCGGCGGGACAGCATCAGATTTACGATACGACGGCAAGTTCTTCGGGAACAAGTGGGAAGGCTGCGATGCGATTCGGCGTGGGCGGAGATGCATGCACGGCTCGACGAAACGGGATCGCCACCGAATCCGACTCGGTACGCGCGGCGCTGGGTGACGGACCGCCCTGCGGCTTCAGTTCGCCGACGTGATTGACCAGTAGCATTTGGGCTTTGGGGCAGCCGGGGTATCTGACATAGCGGACGGAAGGCGGTTTTCATCGACACGCTGGGGACAAGCTTTGACAGCGACTATTGGGCATCCTACAACTTGGCGGATGACTTACAACCCAATAAATCGGCGGGGCCTAGCGCTAGTTGCGGTCTATCGGTCTAATCAGGCGGCAATTTTAGGCGATGGCTTAGGATATCGTTTTCGCAGTTCCGTGACTTTGTAATGAGGCGCGCATTTCTTCAGGCGGGCATTGAGTCTGATTACCTTGGACGGCGGGATGAAGGTAGTGCTGCCGGAGAAGGATGGGAGGGTGGACACGGAGCTATGGGCGATTCACCAGGAGGCGATGGAACGGGCATTGGCGAACCGGAATGAGATGGTGAAGCTGGGGGCGTCCGCGATCACGGGGTTGCTGGGAGGAATCAAGAAGTGAATCTGGAGACGGCAGTGGAGGCGATCGAGAGTCTTTCCTGGCCGGACGAAGATGATGACGGCGCGGCGTATGGGTTCCTGGACGATCCGCGCACAGCCTTGGCCGCGCGTCTCGCTGCGCTGGAGCGGGCCGTAAGCGGCTTTGCCTGGGTGGAGACGCCGGGCGTGGCCGCGACCTGGGTGAATTGGGGCGCGGACTTCCGAACCGTATGGCGCGGGCGAGAGGCAGCGGCGCATTGGCGAACGCTCGAACGGGAGACGGGACGGCGGATCCGACTGCTGCGGGCGCTGACGGCGGCGTTACAGTTTGCCGCACGGATCCAACTGGCTGTCGTGGCGCCCGCCACGTGGGTGGGCGCAATTATGGCAGCCAGGGAGTTGATCGCGGCGGTGGACGCGGTGCTGCAAGCCTCGAGCCCACCCCCCGATTGAGTTCGCGGGTCCGGCGCTAGAAGGAGAAGCGAAGCTGCAGTTCGATAAGGCGGTTGGCCGCCGCGCCGCCGCCCCCGCCGCCAGGACCACCGCCCCCGCCGCCGGGCCGGGGGCCGAAGCCGCCGCCGAGTTGGGTGGAGATGCCGAAGAGCGGCGAGCTTAAGTTGCCGCCGGGTTGGGCGGGGTTGACGTAGTTGAGCAGGTTGCGGGCCTGGACCGAAACAGTCATGTTGTACCGTTTGCCGGTGGAAGCGCCGCCGAACATTCCGCCGCCACGGCCTCCCCCGCCGCCACGTCCGCCGCCCATTCCGGGAGGGGGACCGCCGCCGCCAGGGCCGCGGCCTCCACCCATGCCCGGAGGCATGCCGCCATCGTTGACGCCGGACTCGCCGGACTTGCCGAAGCCAAAGGTCTTGCTGGCGCGGAGATTAATGGTGAACGAGCCTGGGCCGCGGCCGTAGTTACGCGGGATGATGGCGTCGTTCGGACCCGGTGTGGTCAGGAAGTTGCCGTACGCCGTATTGATCACTCCCGCGCCGGTGGCCGAGGTGGCGAAGGCCGGGCGGTCGTTGAACTGGGTGTCGAGATTGTTGTCGCGTCCGGTGGTGATGTTGAACGGGGAACCGGTGGAGGCGATGACGAACGGGTTCAGCGAAATGCCCCACTTGGCGTTCGTGCTGCCACCCATGATGAAGCGGTGGCGAACATCGAAGGCCGAGGAGCTGTATTCGTTCCGCAGGTTGTAATTGTCGGCCGGGAAGGACCCGGCGCCATCGGCATCGCTCATCGCGCGGCCGAGCAGGTAGACGCCGAAGAGGCTGACTCGGCTGCTGAAGCGAGTGTTGAAGTTGGTGATCAACTGGTTCTGCCGCGAGAAACCCGTGGACTCAAACTGAAACAGGTTGCCGATGGGGCCGTAGGGGAAGACGCCGTTGAGAGGTGCGTTAATGTTGCGGGTCCGCAGCGTGTGGACGCCACGGCTGAAGACATAGTTGACGGCGACGGTGGTGTTCTTGGGCAACTGACGGTCGATGCCGATGGACGTCTGAATCTGGTAGGGCGTGCGGATGTCGCCGTAGAGGCTACGAACCGTTTGCTGGGTTTGAAATTGGCTCAGCGTATTCAGCGACGGGATGGCGGGATAGAAGTCCGGATTCTGGACGATGTAGTTCACCTGATTCGTGCCGTTGAAGCGCTGGGCCTGCAGAGTGAGATTTTCGTTTAAACGGTCGTAGAAGATACCGGTGCCGACGCGGAGGACGGATTTCGCTGCCTTGTTGGCGCCACCGTCGACGCCCCAGGTGAGGCCGATGCGGGGGGCGAAGTTGTTGTGATTGGAGATGTTGGTCTGGTCTTCCCAGCGGAGGCCAGCCGAGAAGGTGAGGTTGGGCTTAAGGCGCCAATCGTCGGTGAGGAATAGGCCGACATCGGTCTGCCGGACGGAGGCGAGCGGGTTGCCGCCGTTGATGGTGAACTGAGTGGCGCCGCCGCCGAGGGCGCGGATTTGCGCGGAATCGAGGCCCTGCTGCTGATAGAGCAGGGTCCGGCGGTAGCGTTCGAGCGAGGTGATCTGTTCGCCGTTGACGATACCGCCGGCGAAGGTAAACGTGCCGCCGAAGTTGCTGGGCGAGGTGTCGGTATTGACGCCGCTACGGACCCGGCCGCCCCATTTGATGCTGTGACGACCCTTAATAATCGTGGTGATGTTCTGGATTTCGGCGCGTTTGGTGACTTGGCTGGCTTGGCCGACCTGGACGCCGCCTCCGCTAAAAGCTTCAAGGACTTCGAGGGCGGGGATGGAGTTGTCGCCGTTCTGGCGGGTGTTCGAGTGGTTGTACTGGAACCGGGTCTCGTTGATCATGGACGCGCTGAGGATGGACGTCTCCGTGAGTTGAACGGTGTGGTCGGTGTCCTTGGTGGAGAAGGAACGGGAGGGGAGGGTGAACTGGCCGACGCCCTGGTTGTCGTTGGAGATGGGCGAGAAGTTGTAGCGGGCGACGAGGGTGTTCTTCTCGTTCAGCGCGTAGTCGACCCGGCCGCCGATGTTGTAGCGGGTTTGCGGGGTGACGACGCCTTGCTGTATGCGGAAGGGCTGCAGAGCGGAATCGAGAATAGTGGCGTTGATGACGGCGTTTTCGTCCACGTTGCGGGCTTCGGCATCGAGGCCGAAAGAGGACTTCTTATTGATGGGTCCGCTGATGCGGCCGCCGAAGAGTCGCGACTGGTACGGCGCCTTGTTGGTGGAGAACGGATTGCGGGAGTTGAAGCTTTCGTCAGAGAAGTTGAAGAAGGCATCGCCGCGGAACTTGTCGGTGCCGGGCTTGGTGAGAATCTCGATGCGCCCGAAGCCGATGCGGTCGTACTCGGCGGAGTAGGGATTCTGGTTGATCCGGATCTCGCGGATGGAAGACTTGGGCGGGATGCGTCCGCCGGTAAAGCCGTCGATGAAGATCTGGCCGCCGTTGGGACCGGCACCGGGGCCGGCGAGGGCTTGGAGTTCCTGGGCGAGTTGGTCGGGGTCGTCCGAGAGGCTCTTCAGTTCGGCTTCGCGGAGCACGAGGGCGCCGGCGTTCTGCTGGGAGTCCGTAGTGACAGCGTTTTGCTCGTCTTCGACGCGAAGGGTTTGAGCGTCGGTGGCGAGGTTGAGGCGGACGTCAAAAGAGGAAGGGCCGGAGACCGTGATGCCTTCAGCGGCATAGAGCGCGAAGCCTGGTTTCTGCACGCGGATGGTGTAGGCGCCGGGCTGAACGTTCTTGAATTCGTAGACGCCGTCTTCGTTGGTAGTTTGCCGCACATCCCGGGAACCGGCCTTTCGGAGAGTGACGGCGGCGCCGGGGACGATGGCTTCGGACGGGTCGGTAACGCGCCCTTTGATGGTGGAAACTTGCGCCAGCAAGGCTTGGAGCAAAATTAGAGACACGAAGAGTAAGCGGATCATGGAGATAGCCTCGTTGGTGGGTTCGTTTCGTTGTTACTGGATGCCGGGCATGCCCATGATGGCGTCGAGGCCACCCATTCCGCCGCCCATTCCGCCGCCCCGCATGCCGCCCGGGGGGCCGCCGGCCGCGCCGGCACCGGCCTGAGCCTGCATAGTGAGCATGGTGAGGATGCGTTCGGCGCCGCCCACTACGGTGATGGCAACGAGGCGATCCGGCTTGTCCGTAGGGGTACTGGCAATCATGATGGTGTCGCCGACGGTGAGGTCAGCGAAAGAAGCGGCGGGAAGGCGCTCGATCATCTGCGAGGGATCGAAGCCGCCGGGGCGCATGCCACCCATGCCGGGGCCGCGTCCGGCGCCAGGGCCGCCCGCACCGGCGGGGCCGCCGGGGCCACCGGTACCTCCCGGAGCGCCAGGGCCCATCCCCGGAGGCCGGCCCATTCCCATACCCATACCCCCCATCGTCTGCATCTTCTTGACGGTGGTTTCGGCCGAGAGTTGGATGGTGACGGGCTTCTCCGTCTGCCAATCTTTTACGGTAACTTCCTTCGTTTCGGCGTTGATGGCGGTAATGACGCCGGCAGCGGACTTGAACGTTCCGTAGATCACACGCTCGGCGGCGACGGTGGCGCCATCTTCGCTCTTTGCGCCCATGGCGCGAAGCTGATCCCCTTTCTTGATCTCGGCGAGCTTACTCGGCTGGGCGTTTAAGTACTTGACCGAGTCCTTCGCATAACGCTTGACGTCGGATTTCTCGGAGAGCGTAACCTTCACCGGCTTCGGCCCTTCCGGGCCACGGACGATGACCGTGATCTCATTGGCGCCCGGATCGACCTTGTCGACCAAGCCGGAGATGCCACGCTTGGTCCACTCGGCGGTTTCGGCCTGATTCTTTTGCGCGATCTCCCGGGAGCTCATCAGGATGATGCTTTCGGCCGAGAAGGCCGCGCCGTTCAGGGCGCCGCGCAGCAGCACACGATCGCCAGAGGCGAGGTCGTCCACCGAAACGGTCTGCGCGCCGCTCAAGTCTTTGGCTCCAGGGGCAACCTTGCGAATGGTAGCTTTTTCGGTCAGCGCGACTTCGAGGACTTGGCCCTGGTCGGTTTTGACTTGAAGGGTGGGCACGGCGGATTGCACGGTGCCCAACACACGCGCCTGTTGGCCAAAGGCAGCCAGGCTCAGAACGAACAACAGCAGAAGTCGGTACGTAAGTTGCATCACAGTCTCTTACGTAGGATGACGACAAATGTTCGAGCCGTCAGTTTAAGTTTTGTAAAACCAGGTCACTACTTGATCTCACTGCTTGAGGCGGTCGCCGGTTCGGGCCCCCAGTTCTCACGGATCACCATACTCTGATCGGAAAAGAAGCTACGGCGGCCGGTGCCGTTGTAGGATTCGGGCGTCACCGTGATGGTGTAGCCGCCCGGAGTCCCCTGCATTTGGAAGTTGAAACCGCCCTTGCGGCCCAGCGAGAGGTCGCCGGGGATCAGATCCGAGGCGGCCGCGCTGGGCTGGCCGCTGGCGGGCGGCCCGAGTTCCTGCAGCGTGACGGCGTAACGGCCAAACTGGCTTTGGTATTGCGCTTGAGTCGTATGAATGGTGCCGATCATTCGCGTAGCCGCCGTTTCGTTGGCCAACATCTTGGACTGGTTATACTTCGGCACGGCGATGGCCAGAATCACGAAGATGATGGCGACGACGATCATCAGTTCCATGAGCGTGAAGCCCCGGCGAGTGATCCGGCGATTAGAAGCGGCAAGGTTTCGCATACAGTCTCATTATCGTATGACGTTGGACACGCGGGCGGCGTGGAGATCTTTGCATATCTTTAATCGGCCGTTCAGTCCGCTGTGTCATCCTGGAATCAGGGTCCCGTGTCCTCCTTCCGCTATCAATTCTTCACTGCGATCAGTTTGGCCGCAAGTTCGTTGCGCGCTCATAAGCTGCGAACGTTTCTGACGCTGCTGGGCATTATCATCGGCGTCACGAGCGTGGTGCTGGTGGGCGCCGCAATTGAAGGTTTGGGGAATTACGCCGAAGTTACTACCTCGAAAGCCTTCGGCAGCGAGACTTATCTCATTGCCCAGATTGCCAACGTCGGCAGAATGACCCGCAAGGAACGCGCCGAGAAACTCCGCGTCAACAAGCAGATCCGCGGGGACGATCTCGACTACCTGCGGCTGACGACGGGCGATCAGATTCTGTACGCACCATACCGGACACGCGTCGAAGACATCAAGCGAGCCGAAGTCACCTACGAAGGCGCGGCGATCCTTGGAACTGGAGCGGTGCTGCCGAGTATCCGCGACGTGGTCCTGACCGACGGGCGCTTTTTCACCGATCAGGAAGAGCGGACCCGGCAGTATGTCTGCGTGATCGGAGACGAAATCCGCGAGAAGCTGTTCGAGGGCGTTTCGCCGATAGGCGGCAAGATCACGGTGCGTGGCTACGAATTCACCGTGCTGGGCGTGCAGGAGAAGCTGGGCAATGCCGGGGGCCGGTCGCAGGATAATTCGGTCTACATCCCGTCGGCCGTCTTCACCCGGATCATCGGCCCGGCCAACAACATCACGATCTTCGCCAAACCCCGCCCCGAGACGGGATTGTCGCTCGATGATAGCCTCGACATAACGCGCATGGCGCTGCGTACGCGCTTTCGGACGCGACCCGGCCAGGTCGACAACTTCGACTTCCTGACGCCGGACTCGATTCGGGCGTTTATCGACCAGGTGCTCGGCCTAATCAAAGTGGTCGTCGTGCCGATAACGATGATTTCGCTGGTCGTCGGCGGCATCGTCATCATGAACATCATGCTTGTCAGCGTGACGGAGCGGACGCGGGAGATCGGCGTGCGCAAGTCGCTGGGGGCGCGGAAGAGCGACATTCTGATGCAATTCCTGATCGAGTCGCTGATGATGTCGATGATCGGCGGCGCAATCGGGCTGGGCTTGGCGTACGTACTAACGGAAGGGTTATCGATCGCTTTCGACGCCCCGCTGGAGATTACAGGCGCCTATGTTTTTCTGGCGATTTTTGTCTCGAGCGCGGTGGGAGTGATTTCGGGGTGGTATCCGGCGTCGAAGGCGGCCAGCCTGGATCCGGTGGAAGCACTGCGGGCGGACTAAGGGACAAGATGACGGTTGGAACGATCTCATTGACAGAAACGATTGGCGTGGCGCTCGACTCGGTGTGGACGAATCGCTTCCGGTCGCTGCTGACCATTCTGGGCATTGTGATTGGCATCACGACCGTGGTGACGGTATCGAGTTTGTTGACTGGCCTGCAGCAGGGCATCACGACATTTTTCGCTGAGTTCGGACCGGACAACGTGTTTATCGGACGCTACTCCGGCGACCCCAACCAGGAACCGCGCGTGAAAGAGGTACGCCGGCGTCCGGTGGGTCCGGAGTACGCAGCGCTGATCAAGCGGCTGGTGCCATCGGTGCAGGAGACGAGCGTGACGATGTTTCTGCCCGGCATCATTGGGCGGAACCCGATTACGGCGAAGGTGCCTGGCTATGAATCAGACCAGGTGAGTATGCAGGGCGCGTCGGCTACCGTGTTCATCACCAATCCGCGGAATTTTATTGCCGGCCGGCCATTCACGCAGGAAGAGGAGCAGCGGGCTGCGCGGGTCTGCATCATCGGCCCGAAACTGGCCGAGGCGCTGTTCCCGACGGGCGACGCGGTAGGCCAGCCGATTACGGTGGCCGGACAGGAGTATCTCGTAATCGGGGTTACCGAGGAGGCCAAGGGCGGCTTCTTCGGCGAGAATCCGCTGGACCGTCAGGTGACCGTTCCGCTTTCGGTGGCGCGGCTGCGCTATCCGGGCATCGACCGGTTTAGCATCACCGCAAAGGCCTACCCTGGCCTACGCGACGACGCGCAGGAAGAGATTCGCGGCGTGCTACGACGGTTCCGGAAGACGCCGCCGGAGGCGGCAGACGATTTCGCCATCACGACTGCCGACCAGATTATTGCGCAGTTCAACTCGATCAATGGGCTGATCATTCTCGTCTCGACGGCGCTGTCCGGCTTGGGCCTGCTTGTGGGCGGCATCGGCGTAATGAACATCATGCTGGTGAGCGTGACTGAGCGGACCAAGGAGATTGGCACGCGGAAGGCTTTGGGCGCCCGGCGGAGCGACATCGTCATCCAGTTTCTGACGGAGGCTGTGACGTTGACGGGGATCGGGGGCCTGCTCGGCATCATCATCTCCATCCTGGTGACGATGGTTGTGGGACGGCTGGTGCCGTCCCTGCCCAGCGTTGTGCCGCCGTGGGCGGTGGCGGTCGGCTTCGGCGTCAGCGTCGGGATCGGATTGTTCTTCGGCGTCTGGCCAGCGTTCAAAGCCGCGCGGCTCGATCCGGTGGAAGCGCTGCGCTACGAATAGTTATTCGACCCGGAGCCGGAACGTCAGCGCCACGACGACCGCCTCCGTCGTCATAAAGACACGGGGGACCTGAAACGCACTCAGGGTGC
>JBBQRA010000051.1:0-27424 GCA_038215275.1 Bryobacterales bacterium
GGAGCGTCCCCGCATCCAACTGCCACCGATCCCGGTCGCCGGGCAGACAATGCAGGTTACCAACCACTTCGACCTTTCGCGGCCCCAGATAAGCTCGAACGGGAAAGTCATGTCCGTCGTTGGACGAAGAGTCTGTAGCGGAAGCGTCGCCTGCGTCGTCGTCTATTCGTTGACGGATTCGATCACCGGCAAACGCTCCCTCCGCCTTTTCCGCATCGCTGGCGAAGTCGACACCGCCCTCGTCCCGCCCAGCGAAGCTGACAGCCACTCTCCCCATCTCAGCGAGGACGGTCAGCGCGTCCTCTATCTCTCCAACGCCTCCGGGCTGCCTCAGATCCATATCATTTCGACCGCCGGCGGCGAGCCCCGCCAAGTCAGCGACGATCCTTCTGGGGTGCTGTCTGCCACGATGTCGGACGATGGCAAAGTCGCCTGGTACTTCTCTGGTACTGCGCGGCTGTATCGAGTTCAACTCGATACCGGCGAGACTCGCCAACGTCTCGGACGCACACCCCAACTGAGCATAAACAATCCGGTTGGCGCCGGATCGTATGGAATAATCTCTGGGGCCGGACTCAGCGATGCAGTGTATACCGCTCCATCATTTCCGCTCCCCCGGAACCTCGGCGGCGTGAGCGTCTCTGCTGACGGCCAGGATAGCCCGCTGATCTCCGTCTCCCCTACGAAGATCGAGTATCAGGTGCCTTCCAGTGTCCTAAAGCCCACGCTTGCCGTAGTTCGCTCGACGCCCTCATCCCCCTTCGTGCCCCGGCTCACCCTCAGCACCGGCGGTTTGCCTTCGACGGCCCGATTCCTGATCAATATGGAATCTCTTTCCCCATTCGGTGGGTGGGATGTGTATGCGGTCCACGAAGACTGGAGCCGCTTGGTCACCCCTGCCGCTCCAGCCCTTCTCGGCGAAATCGTCCATCTCTACGGAACCGGCTTTGGTCGCGTAGCGAATGCTCCGCCGGACGGCTATCCAGCCCCATCTGACCCGCTCGCTCGCACCCTTCCGATCACGTGCCGAGGTTGGGGTGGAGAGATTCAGCCAACGATCAGCATCGCCGTTCTTTATGCTGGGCTCGCCCCCGGCTTTGTCGGCCTCTATCAGTTAGACGTCCAGACACCTTCTTCCAACTTGGGCCGATCACTTCAACTTGCATGCGCTGGAGAAGGAAATAATAATGATTTCAGAGGCAGTTTCGCAGTGAAGCCGTAGCTACCCCCTCGCTCAACTTATAGCAACGCCTTCTCGATCGCCGCGGCTAACTCCGGACTGTCCGGGCTCACGCCCGATTCAAAGCGTTGCACCGGCTTGCCATCCTTCCCGACCAAGAACTTCGTAAAATTCCATTTCACGTCGCCGCCCGTCGTCGACGTCAGGTACTGATAGAGCGGAGTTTGGTCGCTGCCTTTCACGCTCACCTTGGCCATGATCGGGAACGTCACACTGTACTTCCGTGAGCAGAACTGCTTAATCTCTTCATTCGAGCCCGGCTCCTGGCCACCAAAGTTGTTCGCCGGAACCCCGACGATCACCAATCCCTGGCCCTTATACTTCTCGTACAACGCCTGCAGACCCGCGTACTGCGGCGTGTATCCGCACTGGCTGGCTACATTCACCACCAGAACGGCTTTGCCCTTTAACGTCGACAGAGGCGTAGCCTGGCCGTCGATGTTGTTCATCGTGAATTCGTGGATAGAGGAAGCGGAGAAAGCGGAGGAAGTCATAAGGAGGGCAGTCAGTAAAGTTTTCATATTGCCCTCCAGATGCTTGCGGGGGAAGGGAAGTTGCAGCGTTATTCGTTGTAGTGGAACGTAGCCACAAACGCGCTACGCTTCTCCGGGCTCGACCAAGTCGTTCCCAGATCTTTGCCCGTGTAGTTATGCGCCAAAGTGTACGCCGGCATCGCATGATCCGTGGCCACCATCGGCGGATACCACACATCCTCGTGCGAACAGTGGTTGTCGCCTTCGTTCAACTGGCGCGTCTGGATCGCGGCGAGCTCACCGGCCTGAAGTTTAGCGGTCGCCTTATGCACGTCGTTGTTCTCGACATCAATCGTCACAGGGCGGTAGTCGACCCGCACCACGTTCATCAGCATGTCCTTGCTCATCGCCTGGGCAAACTTCTTCAACGCCAGACGCTGTTCCGGGCTCGCCTTCTCGTCGATAATCAGCGCGCTCTTCACGGGAAACGTCGTCGCAGCAAAGGTGTTGCCTATCGTGCCACTCGCTTTCACGACGCCGACAACTGACAATCCGTCCAGCTTCACGCCGTCATAGGATCCGGTGTTGATCTTCCAGCCCATCACGGCTAGATCGCCCTTAAGTTCAGTCTCCGAGTTTGCAAAACACGGGCCGACGTACACATCCGCACTTCGGGCTTCCATGTAGAAACCCTTTATGCCAGTTCCGGTGATGCCAGTGCCGGCAAATGCAAAACTGGCGGCCATCAAAGTTGCGAGGATTGTTTTCATGCCTTCTCCTTAAAGCAGCTTGAAGCAGTTGCGAGCTTCGTTGCACTCATACTCATCGACACCCTTTCCGTCGGGGCCGAGAGGCAGTTGAGTCTTCTGACACCAGTATAGCCGGTCGTTAGACGCCTGCACGGTCGGGTCCCAGATGGCATCGATGTACATGCCCTTCCAGCACAAGTTGTTACACCGGTCGTCGTCCGGCCGGCTCAACCCGGCCCGGATCATACGGCTTTGACGCCTGCCGCCGTCAAGAGTGCCCGCTTTACGGCCACCTTCGCCAGTTGCACTTTGTACGCATTCTGGCTCAGCGGCTTCGCTCCGGCCACCGCTGCCGCGCCCGCTTTCTCCGCGGAATCCACCGTGATCGTCTGGCCGACCAGCATCTTCTCAGCGTCGGTTGCCCGCACCGGAGTAGGACCCACGTGGCCCAGCGTGATCGAGGCCGAAGTTACCTTCGCCCCCGACATCCGCAGCGCCACCGAAGCGGTCGCGAGCGGCCAGTCGAGAGCCTGCTTTTGCCGCACCTCGTACGTCGCGTTCTTGGTCGCGGGCGCCGGAACGAGAATGTCGGTGACAATCTCGTTGGCCGCCAACGCGATCTCGCGTTCGCCCTCGGCATTCGGAGTTCTAAAGAACTGCGCCACGGGAACGTCCTTCGACTTCCCGTCCGCGGCCGCAATCTTCACCGTGGCTCCCAGCGCCATCAGTGCCGGACCCAGACTCGACGCGCTCACAAAGTGCGCCGCGCCGCTCCCGAAGATCGCGTGATACTTGTTCTCGCCGTTCTCCACCAGGCTCTTGTTCATTAGCCCGTTCCCGCTGCGGAAGTACCAGCAGCGCGGCCGCTGACACAGGTCGCCGGCGACCGTGCCCATGTTCCGGATCTGGGGGCTCGTGATCCCCAGCGCCGCCTGCACGAGAGACGGATAAGCAGCCCGGATTAGCTGGTTCGAAGCCAGTTCATCCAGCGTCACCGTAGCGCCGATGCGGATATTGTTGCCGGACTTCGAAATGCCGCCCAGAGTCTTGATGTTCTTGATGTTCACCAAGCGCTTCGGCTTATGCACTTCGTCCTTCAGCAGGCTCAGCAGGTCGGTCCCGCCAGCGAGCACTTCGGCTCCGTCCGTGAGGAGGCTCAAAGCCTCCTTCACGGTCGTTGGATTGGCGTATTCAAAGTTATCCATTACGCGTTCCTCCGGTTGGCCAGGGCGGCCAGCACTCGTTCGGGCGTCAGCGGCACCATCGGCACCCGGACCCCGAGCGCGTTCGCCGCCGCATTCGCAATAGCCGCAATGCCTCCAATGGCGCAGGGTTCGCCCAAGCCAATGATGCCGCGGGCATCATGTTCCGGGGTAATGTCCATGTGCACCGTCAGCTTTCCCACGTCCGGCAACCCGGCCAGCTTGTAGAACTCCATATCGGCGTTCAACACGCGGCCCGTCGTCTGGTCCGTGATCCGCTCTTCCATCAGCGCCGAACAGACGCTCATGATCATCGCACCCGCCACTTGGCTCTCCGCCGTCTTCGGGTTCACCACCAAGCCGCAATCCTGCACCGCGACGACTTCGACGATGCGGACCACACCGGTTTCGATGTCGACCTCCACCTCAGCCATCTGGATGCCGCTCGCGCCCTGCGTGTTCAAGCCTTCGCGCGCCGCCGTACGCGGCTCGTTCTCGCCCATCTCGCTGATCGGCGTCGGACCGATCTTCTGGCAAGCCTGCTTCCAGCTCATGGCCTTGCTCGGGTTGCCCTTCGCCAACACGCGGCTGTCGTCGGCCTCCAACTGATCCGGCGCCACGCCCAGGCTCGGCGCAACTTTCTCAAACAGTTTCTCGAGCGCGTTCACCGCGGCTTTCCGCGTCGACGAGCTCACGCCGCCGATCGTCGTCGAACCGCCGGACGGACCCGAAGGAGGATAGCTGTTATCGCCAAGCTTCACCTTTACCGCCGACATCGGCAGACCCAGCGTCTCCGCCGCCACCTGCGTAATGCAAGTCCGCGTCGCCGTGCCGATATCCTGCGATCCGATTTCCACTTCCACCGTGCCGTCGGGGTGAATCGTCAGCTTGCACTTGGAAGCGTGGCCAGCGCCACCCCACGTTGCAATGCCGATGCCGAGCCCGCGCCGCAGCGTACCGGTCTTTTTCAGGCCGTGCGTGTACTTCTTCTTCCAGTCGATCAGCTCAGCAGCCTTGGTCAACTGCTTCGTATAAGTTTCCGGACGCGCCGAGACGGCAACGTTCTTGAGGAAAACCTCCAGTGGATCCATGCCGATCGTGTCGGCAAAGTCGGTGATCGCCGAACAGGTCAGGAAGCTTGCCTGCGGATGGTTCGGAGCGCGCCAGGCACGCGCCGGGCCCGTGTTCAACGAAACCTGCGTGTGGTTCATGCGCCGGTTCGGGATGTTGGTGAACACGTAGGGCAACGGCGCCATGCCGCCCCCGCCGATGCCACCCGTCGCCCAGGATTCGCTTTGCCAACCGGTGATGGTGCCGTCCTTCTTCCCGGCGACCTTGATCTTCGCGAAGTGCGAAGGCCGCACGCCCGCAATCGTCAACTCGGTCGCGCGGTCCAGGAACATCTTCACCGGACGTCCGCCCGATTCCTTCGACAAACGAGCCGCTTCCGCGCCCCACCGGTCGGCCGGGAACTTCGCGCCGAATCCACCGCCCATGTACTGGCAGTCGACGTGAACCTGGGTCGCCGGCAGCTCGAGCATCTTCGCCAGGTCGCCACCGACGGTTGAAACCGCCTGGGTCGAAGGCCAGAAATCGATCTTGTCAGCGCCCCAAGCCACTACGGATCCATGCGGTTCCAAGCAGCAGTGCGTAATTACAGGTATGCCGTAGTCACCCGAGGTCTTGGCCTCGGCATCGGTAAACGCCTTGTCCGGATCGCCGGTCACCTGTTCGCCCGCGGCCTTGGCCCGAGCCCCTACCTTCGCCAGGTTTTCCTCTTTCACTAAGTGCGGCAGCACTTCATAGTCGACTTTGATCGCCTTCACGGCGTCGCGTGCGATCTCTTCGGTCACCGCGCTGACGGCGCAAACTTCGGTTCCAGCCCACTGAATCTCGGTGCCCGGCCCGGAGATCACGCGGATCGCGGTCACGCCCTCGATGGCTTTCGCCGCAGCCAGGTCGATGCTCTTCACCTTCGCATGAGCGTGGGGCGAGGTCAGCAGCGCGCCGAACAGCAGGTCGGAACGGTTCATGTCGCTCGGGTACTTCGCGCGGCCCGAAGACTTCATCGGGCCGTCGAGACGGGCAATTCGCTTGCCCATCAACCGGCGCTTATCCATAGGAGGCCATTTGTACTCAGCCATTCTTGATCTCCTTCGCCGCTTCGAGCACGGCGGCCTTCATGCCCATATACGTTCCACAGCGGCAGAGATTGCCTGAGAGGCCCTTGTCGATCTGCTCGGCGGTCGGGTTCGGATTGCGATCGAGGAAGCCCTTGGTGGCCATGATGAAGCCCGGCGTGCAGTAGCCGCACTGCTGAGCGTCATGGTTGACGAAGGCCTTCGAGATCGGGTGCAACTGCCCTTCGGGCGCGAGGCCCTCAATGGTCTGAATCGGCTTGCCGACTACATCGACGGCCAGCACCGAACAGCCATACATCACTTTGCCGCCCACGATGACGGTACAGGCGCCGCAGGTGCCGCGGTCGCAGACCCGTTTAGCGCCGGTCATGTCTAGCCGGTTTCGCAACGCATCGAGAAGAGTCACGCGGGGCTCAACTTTCACACTCCGTTTCTTTCCATTGATGTCGAGTGTGATCTCGACTTCGCCGGACATGACGTTTGCAACGGTCTGCGCCTGGGCGTCTTCCGCCAACAGGCCAGTGGTCAGCACACTACCCGAAACACCCGCGCCTTGCAGCCAACTGCGGCGCGAGAATGCGGATTTCGGTTGCTGATCCTTCGATTTTTCTTTCGAAGAGCTCAACGGACACCTTCCTTTAAAGGGAGTTCGAACGGACGAATCTGAATATATCAGACTCTCCCAAATTCCGTTACGGCGCAAATGTATGCTGGTGCGATGGACTCTCCTGAGGAACTGAAGCGTCGACGCTTCGTCGTCGCTTCCGGCGAGACAGATTTCGCGCGGTGGAGGGATCTCTCCAATTTTTAGGGACCATTGGGACGGCCGGGCCGATGGATCCCTCCTCACTCCGCCGTCCTCGACCTCGGCTGCGGCCGCATGTCGGTTCGAGTTCTGCGAGTTGAAACTCGTCAGCACGGGCCAATACTTGATACCATGCGACCCGGAATGACTCGCCGCTCCCTTCTGATCACCGCTGCTTCCGCCACCCGCATTCTCGGCGCCAATGACACGATTCGCATCGGCGCTGTCGGCGTCGGCGGCCGCTGCCGGGGCTTGCTCGACAAGCTTACCCAGCTATCGGGGAACCGCATCGTCGCGACGGCCGACGTCTTCGCGCCGGCCCGCGACTTGGCTTGGGGAGACCGTCCCGTTACAGTCGCCACGCCAGTTACGCAGTACGGCGATTACCGGCGACTGCTCGACGACAAGAATGTCGACGCTGTTATCATCGGCACGCCAGACCACTGGCACGTCCAGATGCTCCGCGACACCATCGCCGCCGGCAAGGACGTCTACTGCGAGAAACCAGTCACCCACAGCCGCGACGATGGCGCCGCCCTCGTGGCCACCGTCGAAGCCAGCAAGCAAGTCGTCCAAATCGGCTACCAGCAGAGAAGCACCGACGTTTTTCTGACGGGCAAACGAGCACTAGCCGACGGTCTGCTGGGCCACGTTACGATGGCGCAGGCGTTCTGGTATCAGAACTACCTCGCGCGCCGCGGCGTTTACCGGCCAACCGATCCGGCCCAACTCGATTGGAAAGCCTGGCTTGGACCCGCCCCGGCTCGGCCGTTTGAACTCCTCCGCTACGCCCGATGGCGCTGGTTCTGGGACTACGGTGGCGGCTCCATCACGGATCTCTACAGCCATTGGGGGGACACCATCCACTGGTACTTCGGGCTGAAGCAGCCAACCAAAGTGTTTGCGCAGGGCGACCGTGTCGAATTGACCGAGTTCGAATGCCCCGACACGTTGAACGCGTCGTGGCTCTACCCCGGCCTGCAGGTGACCTACGCCAGCACCATCATCGCTTCGCTCGAAGGCGGCGGGTTCAACCTGCGCGGCACGAAAGCGATGATGAAGATCACTCGATCCGCTGTCACCATCTACCCAGAAGGCGTCATTCGTCAGGAGAGTGCCGGCTACCCCGACCCCATCCTGCACGAGCCCTCTAAGCGTGACGGCACGATCGACCATCTGGAAAACTGGCTCGACTGCATCCGTTCCCGCAAGGAACCCAATGCCCCCATCCGCGCCGCCGTCGAGATCGCGAACGCCTCCCACGCCGCCAACAAGATCCTGCGAGGCTAAGACGCGTCGTTCAACGACCAGTCCCAGTCGACAAATTTGCGTTTCCGCCCGGCCGTGTCCGGCCGATACCGCTCAACGAACCCGGGGGGGAAGTCGTTCTTGAACCAGTCGAAGATCGCCGACAGGCGCACAATGCCGGGTTCCAGCCGGCAGTTCCGCTCCTGCGAGAAGAACAGCCGCGTCCGCTTCTCGAGCAGCGCATCCAGGTTTTCCGCGGTGTAGGCCTCCCGCGCCAGCCATGGGCAGCCCACCGATGCGCAAACGATGGCAAAGTGGATCCGCGGCTCCCCGAATTTCCGGATGGTGTTGTTCTCAAGGTCGGCGAGCGATCGGGACTGGCCGGCCATCTTGAACTTCCGCCGGTAGAAGTAGTTCGCCCGGCCGAACAGCCCCGTTAACCGCCCCTTCGAGTCCGGGTATTCGGAGGCCATCGAGTGGAGGACGAAGGCGTTGTAGGCGTTGATCCAATGCGCCAATTCGGCTTGACGAGAGGGGAAAGGCGGCGGGGCCTCGGCGAGAGCTTCGACATAGCTTGTGAGCGGAGCCAGGTCGGCCTTGAGCGCTTCATATCGGACGCGGCCATCGGCGAGTACGTACTTGGCCAGGACCTTGTCGAATGCCGCGGGATCGGCTAGAACAAGCGCAAACGTTGTGAGGAGGGGGAGCATAGTTGTCGGATGACCGCTTTGGCTTCCTTGATCTGTGGGAATCGCTTTTCGGACGCTCGAAACGCTGGAGGATGAATGGATCGCTTCGATCCCCGGGCCTCGACAGGATGCACCAGGTGGAGCATTTCGTGGTACATGACGTACTCGGCGACGAACCGGGGTACATGCGGTTGGTCAAGAATGCGAGACAGGACGATGGTGTTGTGAGCTGAGTCGCAATGGCCGAGGATTGTACGGGAGACCTGCCGGCTCCAGCCGAGAGTGGGACGAGGGATCGCACCGGCTAAGAACTGAAGGTTCATCGCGTCGAACAGGTCACCGAGATCATAGGTCTGGCCGGCGGGCGGGTCGATCACCTTGCGGCCGCGGGCCTGGCGGATTTCGGTGATCTCCTGACGCACGTCGTGACGGTTCAGGTAGAGCCTGTACTGCTGGTTGTAATGGGCCGGGATCGGCTGCCGAAAGAGTTTCGCAAACAGAATCATGGCCAACGCCTCGAGAATCGGGGAGGGCGCCTCGGCGAGAAGGTCCGTTATTTTCAGTTCGATGACGTCGCCGTGAATTCGGATCGTGCTGGTTGCGTTCGCGAATTTCTTGAACGTCACCCGGAGCTGTGGCACCGGCGTTCTCGGCCGCAAGCTCCGGAACACCCTAGCGCAAATTTCGACCGGAGTTTCAAACAGGAGCGCGCTCTCGACTTGCATTAATATCAGAAGGTAACATAGCGGAGTGTCGTTATCGCCGCGTTCCACGTCGCCACGGGGGTCAATTGGGAAAATCGTTCACGGGTAAGGCCAAAATCACAGCGCTCGGCTGCTTTACCCCCTCACAAGTCCTGACGAATCAAGATCTCGAAAAAATGGTCGATACCTCCGACCAGTGGATTATAGATCGCACGGGAATCCGGCAGCGTCACATCGCCCCCCCGGAAATGGCTACCTCGGATATGGCCGTCGAGGCGGCCAAAGTTGCCTTGGCAGCACGGGGGATCCCCGCTACAGACCTGCACGCGATCATCGTCTGCACGGTGACCCCTGACATGTTCTTTCCTTCGACCGCCTGCCTCGTACAGGACCGCATTGGCGCCAAGGGAGCGTTTGGGTTTGATTTGATCGCTGCCTGCTCGGGTTTCGTCTATGGTCTGACAACCGCCGCTCACCTCGTCGCCAGCGGCGAGGCGAAGAAGGTCCTCGTCATCGGCGCCGATACGATGTCCCGCATACTGAATTATGAAGACCGGTCTACCTGCATCTTGTTCGGCGACGGTGCTGGCGCCTTCGTGGTCGAAACAGCAGAAGAGGGCGAAGAGGGATTCATCGACTACCTCAACGAAATCGACGGCAGCGGCGGCGACGCGTTGAAAATGCCGGCCGGTGGCAGCCGCCTGCCTCCTTCGCACGCGACGGTAGACCAGAAACTGCACTACGTCCATCAGGAAGGCAACCAGGTGTTCAAGTACGCCGTCTCGAAGATGGCGGACACTTCGCGTACGCTGCTCCAGCGAAACGGACTCACCGTTAACGATATCTCGCTCTTTGTCCCGCACCAGGCGAACCAGCGCATCATTCATGCGGTGGCCGAGCGCTTGGGCATCCCGCTTGAGAAGGTTGTCATTAATATCCATGAATATGGCAATACGACGGCCGCTACCATCCCGCTGGCGACGCGCGACGCCGTAGCACAAGGTAGACTGAAGAATGGTGACTTGGTCATGTTTGCCGCCGTCGGTGCCGGATACACCGTGGGCGCCAACCTTTGGCGTTGGAGGTTCTAGATGCAAGTGATTCAACAAGGTCCGTTGGACTCTCTCGAACAATGGGACGACCATGTAAAAGGCCGCTATCGTGTCGACCGCAAAAAGGAAGAGTTTCGGGTTTACGATGACTCCACGCCGCCGGTAGTTCGAGAGTTCTACCGGCAGAACCACGCCAGTCAGACGTACGAGTTTGCCTGCTCGAAGCTGGCTGAGTATGTTCCGCTGCGGCACGGGAAAATGGGCATCTGGGAAGCAATGGAGCGGCTAAACGAATTGGTGGACGATTCGGATCCGGATACGGATCTGAGTCAGATCGACCATAATCTGCAGACCGCCGAGGCAATCCGGGCCGCGGGTCATCCGCGTTGGTTCCAACTCACCGGTTTCATCCATGACTTGGGCAAGGTCTTGACGATGTGGGGTGAGCCGCAATGGGCGGTGGTGGGCGATACGTTTCCGACGGGCTGCGCCTGGAGCGACCGGATTGTATTCCCGGAATTTTTCAGCGCAAATCCTGATCTAGCGAAGCCAGAGTTGCAGACGCAGTTAGGCGTCTACACTGCTGTGGGCGGGTTAGACGAGGTCAAGATGTCGTGGGGACACGATGAGTATCTTTACCACGTGACGAAGGCTTACTTGCCGGAGCCAGCGCAGTACATGATCCGGTACCACAGTTGGTACAGCGCCCATCGGGAGCGGGACTACGCTTACCTGATGACGCCGCACGACGAGGCGATGTTAGAGTGGGTGCGGACGTTCAATCCGTTCGATCTGTACTCAAAATCCGACGCCAAGCCCCAGTTCAGCGAACTCCGGCCGTACTACAACGATCTGATCAACGAGTACTTCCCGGAAAAGATCGACTGGTAACCCTCATCCGGGACCAGAGCGGGGACGGAACGATCGGTTGTGACGACGGCGTAGCGCTTTTATTCCCGATCCGACAGAACGGGCGCATGGGGGCGGCGGCGTCGAAGCGGGATAACAAGCGCGAGCGAGACGAGCATGGCAGTAGCGGTGAGCGCCGCACCGGCGAGGACGCTGCGGGGCCGATAGACGTAGTTCACCGTGTGGGCGCCGCCGGGCACGACGACGCCGCGGACGAGCGAGTACGCTTCGTAGATCGTCACGTCCTGCTGGTCGACGGTGGCCGTCCAGCCAGGGGCATAGGTGTCGGTCAGGATCACCATACCGCGGCAGGCCATGGTCACGTCAAGGACCACCCGGCCCGGAACGTGGCTGCGAACGGTAACGGTGTCGGGGCCGGAGCAGCTTTCGAGGGCGGGCGGGTCGACATCCAGGAAGCTCTTTTGGGCCAGTTCGGCTTCGAGTTGGTTGAGATGGTCCGAGGCCCCGCGGCGGTCGGTAATGCGGAAGACGTCGTGGACCGCGAAAGCTCGGGGGAGGACTTCCGGGTTGAAATACACCTTTAAGTTGGAACTGCCGGTGAAGACCTCCTGTTTATGGAACTCCGTGGGTTGGCTGCCGACGGCGAAGGCGACGCCGAGCAGGCGCTTGACCGCCGGGGTGTGGAAGCCATGCTGACGGACGTTGAGAGGAAGGCTGGCCAAGTAGCCGCCGTCCTGGTGGACGCCGTGCCAGTCGCCAAAGTTATAGGGTATCTGCTTGTCGTCCACTTGGACGCGGCGGTGGCCCGGCTGCTGACGGAGGAACTGGGCGATGTCTTTGTGCTCGTTGAGGGAGTTGAGCAGCACCATCGCCGGTTCATTGCTACGGTGCGGCAGCATCGATGTGCCGCCGTTGCCGATTTCTAAGAGGAAGAGCAGCAGGACGCCGGCGCACAGCGAAGGCCAGGTGAGGTTGCGGGATTTCCATCCGTGAAGCAGAAGGCCGAAGAGGAGAGCGGCCAAGGCGATGACGAGTTCGCCGTCGTCGGTGCGGCGTTCGAACCCTTTCGCCTTCGTCAGTCCCAACCGGAACAGGAACACTATGGCTCCAAAGGCCAATACGGCGTTGCGGAGGCGGGGGATCCACGGGCTGTCGGGGTGCTCACGGAGTCGGTCGAGGCCAAGGGCGGCGAGCATCCCCGCGCCCAACGAGAACAGCACGACGGCCATCGAAGGACTGCGGGCTTTGTCGACTTCCGGCAGCAGGCTATAGAGAATGCCGTGGAGCACGGCGTAGCCCGAGAGCGAGTAAACAAGGCCCCCGAGGGCGATGGCCGCCATGGCACGCGTAGGCCAATACCGCCATGCGAGGGCCAGGCCGGCGAGAGCGAGCGCAAAGAGCGTGACACCGAGGAAGGGATCGGAATTGATGAATAGGCCGGGGAACAGGATACCGAGCAGCGAAGCGGGATGCAGACCGAAATCGCTGAGAACGGTATAGGGGACTTTCTGACCCCAGGTAAGCGGTTCAGGGGCGCCGACCCACCGGACCGAGAGCCGTCCATACTCCATGGCGGGGAGAATCTGGAGCGCCCCGGCCGCCACGGCCATCAGCCAGAAGGCGCCGAATGCCGGGGCCAACCGGCGGTTTCGAAGCAGCATCCAGAGCCAAAGACCGAGGGCCGCGAGGGAGAGAAAGATGGGAATTTGATGATGGCCGCTGAGCCACGCGATGCCTAGGGCGAAGCCACCAAGCGCAGCGGGCGTAACGGGTTTGGCGGAGCGCGCAGCGCGGAGGAGGCCGAGGAAGACTAGGGGGATCCAAGTGGCGCCGTTGAACATTTGCGGCCAGTCGAGCCGGCCGAGCAGTCCCGTGAGCGGGAACGCAACGCCGCCAAGGACTGCTGCCCAGCGACGGCAGCCCAAATCGCGGGCGAGTCGATAGGCGAAGACCGCCATAAGCAGGTGAGTGACGACGAAGTACCAGTGGAGGACTTTGGTGCTGAGGTAGCCATCGCGGAGCGGTATTAGGAACAGGAGCCAGTTCAGCGGGTAGGCCGCTCCGGGCTGGGCTTGGCCGATGAGAGATTGGCCGCCGTAGTGATTGGGGTCCCAAAGCGCGATGCGCCCGGCCTGCCATTCGCGGGCCTGGAATTGCAGCCAGGGGAGGACTTGGTTGACGTTATCCTGGCCACCGAGCCACGTGAACTGATCGGTGAGGACAAGCTTCCAGTAGACACCTACGATGAAGGCGACAAGGAGCAGGCCGGCGGCCCAGCGGCTCAGGTCAGGCTGTGAGTGTGGAGGGCGCATTTATACGAATTGCTGCAGGAAACCGATCTGAAACTGGAGGGCGGTCGCCAACTGATCGCACTCGACGTATTCGACTGCGGCGTGGGCCCGATCGATGCTCCCTGGCCCGAAGATGAGGCTGGGGATGCCGGCGCGAGCGAGCTTGCTGGCGTCGCTGCCGAAGGGGACGCCGGCGGGTGCGGGGTCCAGACCCAGGGAACGGAGGACTTGTTGGGCGGTGCGGACGGCGGGTTCGGCTGGGTTCGTTTCAAGCGGGCCGTCGGCGAGGTAGGGCGGCTCAGCCTCGAGGAGGATGCCGGGGAGTTGAGCGAGGCGGGCGTTGGTGGCGGCCCAGACGGATTGTGGATCTTCGCCGGGGAGGAGGCGGCGGTCGATGGCGATTTCGCAAAGCTCCGGGACGAAGTTGATCTGCTCACCTCCCCGGATGAGGCCGACATTGAGCGTGGCGGGACCGAGGAGCGGATGGGCGGGGCTGGCGATTTCCTCTTCGAGAGCGCGGAGGACAAGGCCCATGTGTTGGATGGCGTTGCGGCCGAGATGAGGTTTGGCGCTATGTGCGGCTTTGCCCCGGGTGCGGAGGCGCCAGCGAAGGACGCCCTTGGCGGCGGTGACCGCACGGAGTTCAGTGGGTTCGGCGACGATGGCCGCGTCGGCTTGGAGACCGTCTTCACAGAGCTTACGGACGCCAAGGAAGGTGTACTCTTCGTCGACCACCGCGGCGAGCCAGACTTCGCAATTCGGGGTGAGGCCGCGTTCCTTGAGATGAGCGAGGGCGTGCATCATGGAGGCGAGACCGGCTTTGGTGTCACAGGAGCCGCGGCCGTAGAGCTTGCCATCGGCGATGACGGGGTCGAAGGGGTCGATGGTCATCCCGGTGGTGGAGACGGTATCCATGTGGGCTTCGAGGATGATGCGTCGGCCGGGCTGGGCGCCAGGGAGACGGGCGATCACGTTGGCGCGGCCTGGCAGGACAGTTTGGCGCCAGGTCTCGATGCCGTGACGGGCGAAGAAGGCTTCGACGTAACGGGCAACTTCCTCTTCGCCGACGCCGCCTTCGTAGACTGGATTAATACTATTGATTCTCACCAGGTCGGCGAGGGTTCGGAGGAGATCGTTCATTCGTTCCATGTGACGGGCTGTATCTTTCCAACCATGATCCAATAACTCGCCGCGCCGAGGAGAAGGACGCCGGCCGCGGCCCAGAAGGCGAGCGAAAACGAACCCGTCTCCTCGACAATCCAGCCGGTGAACAGGGGCGAAAGGACGCCTCCGAGATTGCCGATCGCGTTCTGAATGCCGGTCCAGCGGCCGGCGGCGAGTGGGCCGGCCAGGGTCTGCGAGATGGCCCAGACGTTGGAAGTAAACAGGCCAAGGAAGACGCAGGCGGCGGTGATGAGGGCAATGGAGTGATCGGCGCTCGAAACGATGGCCGCGGGCAGAATCGCCACGCCGCAGAGAACGAGGCCCGTGACAGCATATCCCATCCGGACTCTGCTGGCCGAGGCGCCGCGGGCGATCCAGCGGTCTGAAGTCCAGCCGCCGGCGAGCGAGGATAAGCCCATCGCCCAGAAAGGCGTGGAGCCGAGGGTGGCCATGCTGGTCATTGAGAGGCCGCGCTCCTGCACCAAGTATGTCGGGAGCCAGGAGAGAAGAAAGTACCAGACGTAACCTAGAGCGAACATGCCGATGGAAGTTCCCCATAATTGGCGCAGGCGAAGCATATCGCCCCACCCGGGGCGGCGAGCTGCTGAACCCGCCTCCACGATCTCGTCCGGCACCCGGAGCAGCAGCCACGGAATCAGCCAGACCAAGCTGCCGAGGCCTGCGACGAGGAACATCGCCCGCCAGCCGTAGGTCGCCACGGCCAGGCCACCGAGGAGAGTGCTGAGCCCAGGGCCGGCTTTGGTTCCAACGTCAACCAATGCATTGGCCAAGCCGCGGCGCTCTTCCGGGAAGAAGCGGACGATGATTTTCGAAGAGGCCGGAAAGGCCACGCTTTCACCGACGCCGAGGAAGAGCCGGGCTGCGAGCAGGGCGCCGAAACTTTCGACTAACCCGACGGCGGCCGTCGCCAATGACCAGATGAGAAAGGCGGCCGCGTAGACCCAGCGAAGCGGGTAGCGGTCGACCAGCGCGCCGGCGACTAACTGGAAGCTGGCGTAGCTCCAGAAGAAGGCTGAGAAGAGGATGCCCATATCGGCGGGCGTAAGTTGTAAGTCGCGGGCGATCTGGGGTGCGGAGACGGACAGCGCTCCTCGGTCGAGATAGTTGATGACCAAAGAGGTCACCAACAGCGCCAACAGCATGTTCGCCACCCCGGCCCTTTGCATCTCGACAGTATACTGGCGAAAGCCATGCCTCCATTTATTGACGCGCACGTTCATGTCTGGACCGACGATGCCGCGCGGTATCCTCGATCGGCGGGCCAGCGCGACTACCGACCAGCGCGGTTCACCCCTACGGACCTGTTCGTCCACACCAAGCCGGCCGGCGTAACGCGAATTGTGCTCATCCAAATGAGCTTTTACCGCTTCGACAACTCATACATGCTCGATTCGATGCGGGCGCATCCGGGCGTGTTTTCCGGCGTTGGCATTGTAAATCCCAACGGGCCGGATCCGGCGAAGGCGATGAAGGATCTGGCGGCGCAGGGGGTGCGCGGGTTTCGCCTTGTAGGGGGTAACGATTTTGAGCGGCCTGGGATACAGGCGATGTGGCGCGCGGGTGCTGACGAGAATCTGGCGATGTGCATGCTGCTGGGGCCGGAGGCACTGCCCGCGCTCGACAGGATGTGCGAGCGGTTTCCACGGACACCCGTGGTGATCGATCACTTCGCGCGAATCGGCTCCGACGGGACGATTCGGGATGCGGACATCCGGCAGCTATCCGCGTTGGCGCGGCATCCGCTCGTGAAGGTGAAGGCTTCGGCGTTCTACGCGCTTGGCAAGAAACAGGCCCCGTATACCGATCTGAAGCCGCTATTCCGGCGCGTGTTTGAAGACTTTGGTCCGCGGCGCGTGATGTGGGCGAGCGACTGCCCGTTTCAGGTGGGCGAGGGGCACGAGTATGCGCCTTCGCTCGCGCTGATCGCAGAGCAGATGCCGTTTCTGTCGGCCGAGGACCGGGACTGGGTACTGCGGCGGACGGCCGAAGCCACGTTCTTCCAACGTTGAGGAGCCGATACAATGGGCTCAAACGCCATCATGCGCACGTTCCTTTCACTTTTGGCCTTCGCTTCGGTGGCGACGGCCCAGCCTCCCGGGGACGAATACTTCGAGAAGAACGTCCGGCCCGTGTTTGTTCAGCGGTGCCAGGGTTGCCACAACCCGAAGGCAGCCCGAGCGGGACTGGATTTGACGACCGCGGCCGGGTTCCGCAAGGGTGCTGATACGGGGCCGGTGGTCGTGGCTGGGGATGCGGCCAACAGTCGTCTGCTGCAGGTGACGAGCTATCTGGAACGGCTGAAGATGCCGCCGACCGGAAAGCTGCCGGACGAGGAATTGGCCGTGCTGCGGACTTGGGTGGAGCGCGGGGCCGCATGGCCGGCGTCCGCGAACGAGGCCACGGTCGAGGCACGTGGACCCAAAAAGGGCTACAGTCGCGCGCAGAAAGAGTTCTGGTCGTTCCGGCCTTTGGCCAAGCCACAACTGCCCACGGTGCGCGATGCGAGCTGGGTTCGTTCTCCGATTGACCGGTTCATTCTGGCCAGGCTCGAGGCCCAGCAACTGGCTCCCGCGGAGCCAGCCGACAAACCGACGCTGCTGCACCGGGTCACGCTGGATTTGACCGGGTTGCCTCCCTCGGCGGCCGACGCTGATGCCTTCGCGGCCGATCGTTCCCCGGACGCGTTCGCGAAGGTGGTCGATCGGCTGCTGGCTTCTCCGCGGTACGGCGAAAAGTGGGGCCGTCACTGGATGGACGTCGCGCGCTACGCCGATTCCACCGGCGCCGATGAAGACTATCGCTATCCGCACGCTTGGCGCTACCGCGACTATGTGATCAACGCGTTCAACGCCGACCTGCCCTATGACCAATTCGTCCGGGAGCAGATTGCCGGCGACCTGTTGCCGCCTCCAGCCGGGCAAGCGGTGAATACGGCGGGCATCATCGCCACCGGGTTTCTGGCGCTGGGGCCGAAATTGGTGGCTGAACAAGATAAGGTGAAGATGTTCTATGACATCGTCGATGAGCAGATTGATGTCGCGGGCAAGGCGATCCTGGGCCTGACGATTTCATGTGCCCGCTGCCACGATCACAAGTTCGATCCGGTGTCGATCAAGGACTACTATTCGTTGGCTTCGATTTTTGCGAGCACCAAGCAGTTGGCGCAGATTGAAGGGACGGTGTCGAAACTCTATTACGCGCCTCTGGTGGCCAAGCCGGTGGCGGCCGAGTACGAGGCGCATCAGGCGCTGGTGGCTGCCAAGCAGGCGGATATCAACGCCGTCATCGCGGGCGAAGGCCGGCGCTACCGGGATCTGCACGCTCCGCGGCTAGCCGAATACATGTTGGCCGCACGGAAGGTCTATACCGATGGGGCGGATCTGGCGACAGTGGCCGCGCAGGCCAACTTGGATGGGCCGCTGCTGCAGCGGTGGGCCGCCTATTTGAAGCCGACCAAAGAGCGCCGGGCGCATCTCGAACGCTTCTACGTCTCGCCGGATACCGCCGCGCACTATCAGACGGAGTTCCAGGCTGAAGTGGCCCGGCGGAAAGCCGAGCCGAAGAAGAAGTTCCTGGCCGGGGATAATCGCTTCTATACAGAAGTGGCTATCGGTAAGGGACCGCTGACTTTGCCCGCGGAGAAGCCGGAGGCGTTCTATTCGGCCGATGCGCAACGGCAGATCGCCACGCTGAAGGCCGCCCTCGAATCGATCAAAGCCAAAGCGCCGCCGGAGCCGCCGTTCGCTTGCGCGGTTGGTGAAGACAAGCCCGTGGAACAGCGCGTATTCCTGCGTGGCAATCCGGAGTCGAAAGGCGAACCGGTGGCCAAGCGGTTCCCCTTCATTCTGGCGGGCGAGGAGCAGGCGCCGATCACACAAGGCAGCGGGCGACTGGAATTGGCGAACTGGCTGGCGAGCGCGCGGAATCCATTGCCGGCGCGGGTGATGGCGAATCGCCTCTGGCAGGGGCATTTTGGGCAGGGCCTGGTGCGGACGCCAAACAACTTTGGCTTCGCGGGCGAGCGCCCCTCACATCCGGAATTGCTTGAATGG
This sequence comes from Bryobacterales bacterium, assembly GCA_038215275.1. GTDB lineage: Bacteria > Acidobacteriota > Terriglobia > Bryobacterales > Bryobacteraceae. The sequence goes on from JBBQRA010000051.1 coordinate 18,702, forward strand.
CTGGCGGCGGAGTTCATCGAGCAGGGCTGGTCGATCAAGCGGATGCACCGGCTGTTGCTTCTGTCGAGCACGTATCAGCAAAGCGCACTGACGTCAGATGCCAAAAGGGAGAAGGACGCCGACAACCGCCTGCTCTCGCGGTTCCCTATCCGGCGAAAGACGGTCGAGGAGATACGCGATTCGTTGCTGCTGCTCGATGGCAGTCTGGATCTGACCATGGGAGGCTCGCTGCAGAGTGGTGAAGGAACTGACAATGAGTTCTCCGATAGCCGCAAGAGCATCGACCCGGATGTTTCCACGCGTCGTACTGTTTATCTACCGCTCCGCCGCTCCAATTTGCCGAGCCTGTTCAACCTGTTCGACTTCGGCGATGGGACGACGAGCACGGAGATCCGCTCGGAAACGAACGTCGCCCCGCAGGCGCTTTACATGATGAACAGCAAGTTTGTCGCTACGCGGGCGGCGAATCTGAGCGGCCAGATCCTGAAAACGCCTGCTGGGCAGGACGAAAGAATGCAGCGCGCCTGGCGGCTTGTCTTGGGCCGGGAGCCCACCGCCGAACAGCGGGCGGAGGGAAGGGCCTACCTCGCCGCCTTCCCCGGCGGTGCGGACCTGGCGTGGACCAGCTACTTCCGGTCTTTGATTGCTTCCAATGATTTCCTTTACGTCTACTAATTTATGACTCGCCGCTACTTACTTCGTCGCGCCGCCTGCGGGTTTGGAATGGTCGGGTTGGCCGGCCTGCTCAACGCTCAACTCGGTCCCAAGGCGCCGCACTTTCCGGCGAAGGCGAAACGCGTGATCTTTCTGTTCATGCACGGCGGGCCCTCACACCTCGATACGTTTGACCCGAAGCCCCGCTTGATTCGAGACCACGGCAAGCCCCTGCCGTTCAAGCGGCCGTTGACCTTCGCCGAAGGGTCCACCGGCAACCTGCTGAAATCGCCGTGGGAGTTCCGGCAGCATGGGCAGAGCGGCATCCCCATCAGCAGCCTGTTCCCGGAAGTGGCCAAGCATGCCGACGACCTCTGCATCATTCGCTCCATGGTTGGCGACAGCGTGGCGCATGGAGGGGCGACGTTACAACTCCACACCGGGTCCAATACGTTTACCCGGCCGAGCATGGGTTCCTGGGTGGTGTATGGCCTCGGTACGGAGAATCAGAATCTACCGGCATATATCACGCTGAAGCCGGGGCTTTCGCACGGCGGGGCGAAGAAATGGAGCTCCGGGTTCCTGCCCGCGGCGTATCAGGGCACCGCGGTAGGCCTGGGTGGCGTTCCGATCGACAAGATCGCCGAGCCGATTGAGCACCTGAAGAACTACGGGCTGACGCCGGAGCAGCAGCGTTACGAGCTCGACATGATTCAGAAGATGAATCGGTCTGCGGCGTCGCGCTGGCAGAATGATCCGGAACTCGAGGCCCGGATTCAGAGCTTCGAACTCGCCTTCCGCATGCAGACGGTGGCCCCGGAGGCGTTCGATATTTCGAAGGAAACCGAGGCGACGAAGAAGCTTTACGGCATGGACACGCCGGAGACGAGCGACTTCGGCTGGCAGTGCCTGATGGCCCGGCGGTTGGCCGAACGCAACGTCCGGTTTATTCAAATCAATCATGAGTACGGGCCGGGGAACGAGGTCGGCTGGGACGCGCATGCCGAGTTGATCCGGCTGCATACGCGGACCGCTCTGCAGGTGGATCAGCCGATCGCCGCGTTGCTGAGCGACCTGAAGGCCCGGGGACTGATGGAGGATACGCTCGTCGTGTGGGGCGGCGAGTTCGGCCGGACGCCTATTGCGGAGGCCGGGGACGGGCGGGACCACAATCCCTACGGCTACACGATCTGGATGGCCGGGGCGGGTGTGAAGAAAGGGTTTATTTACGGCGCCACGGACGAGTTCGGCTACTACGCCACCGAAGACCGGATGCATATCAACGATATGCACGCGACCATGCTGCACCTGCTCGGGTTGAACCACGAAAATCTGACTTATTCCTACGGCGGCAGGCCTTTCCGCCTCACGGACGTCGCCGGGCGCGTAGCGACCAAAATGCTGGCCTGAGATATACTCTCGGAGCATGCAGCGTCGTCAGTTTCTCTCGCTTGCCCCGGCCTTAGCCGCCCCCGCCCGGAAGGCGCCAAACATCATTTGGATCATGGCCGACGATATGGCTTGGGCCGACGCCGGATGCTATGGCCAGAAGGTCATCCAGACGCCCAACATCGATTCGATCGCCCGCGACGGTATCCGCTGCACGGATGCCTACGCCGGTTGCACCGTCTGCGCGCCTTCGCGCAGCGTGTTGATGACGGGAATGCACGGTGGACACACCGCGGTCCGTTCGAATCCCGGCGGCGTCTACATTCTCGATTCTGATACGACCATCGGCGAAGTGCTGCGCCCCGCCGGCTACCGTTCCGGCTGCTTCGGCAAATGGGGCTTGGGCGACATCGGCACCGAAGGCGTGCCATGGAAGCAGGGTTTCGATTCCTTCTTCGGTTACCTCCATCAAGCGCACGCCCACTTCTACTACCCGCCCTACCTCTACGACAACGATAAGCAGTTTGAACTCCCGCAGAACAAGAACCGGAAGTTGGGTTCGTTCGCGCACGATTTCATTGAGGAGCGGACCTTGCGTTTCATCCGCGAGAACAAGGACAACCCGTTCTTCTGCTACGCCGCCTGGACTATGCCGCACTGGGAGCCGCAGGTGCCGGAGGAGTCCCGTGCGCCATATCGCGGCAAATACGATCCGGAGTTTTCGTTCGTCGACAAGGCTGGCCGTCAGAATCCGCAGCCGGAAACCTACGCGACCTACGCCGGCATGGTCGCCCGAACGGACCGTGCGGTCGGACGCATTCTCGCTTTGCTGCAGGAACTGAACCTGGCCGAGAACACGTTGGTTTTCTTCACGTCTGACAATGGTGGCCATTCCCGCCGCTCGTTCGATCCCCAGAACCGGCTCGGCAATTACGGACCGTTCCGTGGTAGCAAGACTTCGATGTATGAGGGAGGGCTGCGGGTTCCAATGGTGGCCCGTTGGCCAGGACGCATTCCGGAAGGGCGCGTCACCGATTATCCGTGGATGTTCATGGACGCGCTGCCCACGATGGCCGATGTCGCCAATACGGCCGCGCCGCGCGGCATCGATGGGTTTTCCGTGCTTCCGACGCTGCTGGGCCGCCGGCAGAAGCCGCACGCCTCGCTCTACTGGGAGATGCCCGTGTACAACGCCAAGACCGCTCAGTGGGCCCCCGGCGCTCCGGCTCAGGCTTTGCGGCAAGGCGATTGGAAGGTGGTTCGCCCGGAGGCGACGGCGCCGCTGGAGTTGTACAACCTGAAGGCCGATGCCGGCGAGGCTACCAATCTGGCAACCCGCGAATCGAAACGCCTGGCCGGCCTGGAGAAGACTTTGCTCACCTCCCGAACGGCTCCGAGGCCCCAGCCGCAACCAGAGCACCGGTGGTTCGAAAAGCCCTGGTGGTGACATTCGTGGTGCGCGGGCTAATCCTCTCGTCGATTCCGGCCGATAAGAAAAACATCCATGCCAGTCTCAGTTGATCAGTTGGCCCTGCAGAAGGAAAACCGGGAGGCGTCCAAGTCCGTGCGCCGTGCGCTGAACCAGTTAATGGATCAGCGCCTTGCCAAACTCATTTCGAAAGAAGACTTTGAGGCCGAACGCGAGTCGCTAAATGCACAGCTTGAGCGCTGTCACGAGAACCATCACCGGCTCACCAGCCGCTACTGAGCAGCCTCTCCCAGGCTTGACACTGAAACCGCGATGTGAAAACATTTTCATTGTATAAGCACCCGTCCGCCTGGAGAGTTCCGCATGATCTATCGTCCTTTATTGCTGGCCGCTATCCTGGTCATGCCGGTGCTTGCCGAGAGTACGCCCAGGTTCAACCCCATCCAGAAGAAATGGTGGGCGATCCAGCCGGTAACCGCAGTGGCGCCGCCCAGCGTCGATGCCGCGGGACAGCAATGGGTGCGCAACGAGATCGACCATTTTGTCTACGATAAATTAAGGGCGAAGAACCTGCGGCCGGCGCCGCTTGCGAGCCGTGACGTCTTCCTCCGTCGCGTCACGCTCGACCTGACCGGCCTCCCGCCCACGCCTGCCGAGGCGCAGGAGTTTCTAAGCGATACCAAACCGGGCGCCGAAGAGCGCTTGGTCGATCGCCTGCTGGCCACTCCCCGCTATGGCGAACGGTGGGGCCGGCATTGGCTCGATGTGGTGCGCTACGCCGACAGCGACGGATTCAAGCAAGACGACACCCGCCCCAATATGTGGCGCTACCGCGATTGGGTGATCCAAAGCTGGAACGAAGATAAGCCCTTTGACCGTTTCATTAAAGAACAGATCGCGGCCGACGAAATTTATCCGGGTGATACGAAAGCGCTACCGGGATTGGGTTACTTGCGCCTGTTCGAAGATGAGTTCAATCAGGCGAATATTCATCTCCGCCGCCAGGAGCTGCTCAACGATCTAACCGACAACACGGCCTATGCCTTCCTGGGGGTTACACTGGCCTGCGCTCGCTGCCACGATCATAAGTTCGACCCACTGCTACATCGCGACTACTACCGGATGCAGGCGTTTTTTGCCAACATCAAGATTGACGATGGCGCGCCGGTCGTTTCTCCGGGCGAGTTGGCCGCGTACAACGCGAAGATGGTGAAGTATAAGGCGGTCGCAAAACCCGTACTCGATCAGATCGACGCCTTACTCGCCGCCCCGCGGGCCGCCTATCGCAAAGAGTACATCGAGCGCTTTCCCGAGGAAGTGCAGGTGGTAATCAATCGCAATCCGGCCAAGCGCAGTGCGATGGACTGGCAGATCTATCACAAGGCTATTACGCAGGTGGATGTCGTAGACAGCCTGGTGGTCAGTAAGCGCGGCACCCCCGCAATCAAGGCGCAATACCAGAAGCTCTTGAAAGAGCTTGAACAATATAAAGACGTCCTGCCGGAGCCGCTGCCGGTAGCGCAGGTGATGCGCGATCAAGGCATGGACGCGCCAGCGACGCATGTGCTTCGGGCTGGCGCCGTTGATGCGCCACTCGAGGAGACCGCTCCCGGCGTGCTGAGCATTCTCGATCCGGCCCCGGCGACTATCATCGCCAAGCCCGAACTCAATTCGAGCGGCCGCCGTACGGCGCTTGCCAACGCGCTGGCCGATGCGAAGAACCCGCTCACCACGCGCGTCATCGTCAACCGCATCTGGCACTACCACTTCGGTCGCGGCATCGCGGGTACGCCTAACGACTTCGGGTTAATGGGAGACCGCCCCAGCCATCGCGAACTCCTCGATTGGCTCACGGCCACTTTTACGGGCGTCGACGGCTGGAGCATCAAGAAGCTGCACAAGCGCATCGTGCTCAGTGCGACTTATCGCCAGTCCTCGGAGTTCCGCCCCGAAGCCTCCGCGGTGGATAGCGACAATAAGCTGCTGTGGCGCTACCCGCGCCGTCGTCTGGAAGCCGAGTCGATTCGGGACTCGATGTTGGCAGTGTCCGGCTTGCTCGATCGTACGATGGGCGGCCCTGGCGTCTTCCCGAGCGTTCCGGCGGGAACCGAGATCCAGGAAGGCCGCCACTGGCGCAAGTCCACCGGCGACGCCGATGAATATCGCGCCAGCGTCTACATCTTTGCCCGCCGTCTCGTTCGCTACCCGATGCTTGAGAGTTTCGATGCGCCGCTGGCGTTTGAAAGCTGCGGCCGCCGGCAGGAGACCGTCACGGCCGATCAGGCTCTCGAACTCATGAACGGTCAGGCCACCTCGAAGTTTGCCCAAGCCCTCGCCCGTCGCGTCGGCAACGACCCTGGCCAAAGCCAGGACTCGTTAGCTGAGCGGGCCTATCGTCTCACGCTGGGCCGCGCCCCCACCGAAGCCGAGCTCCAGCGCAGCCGCGAATTTCTGACCCTCCAGACCAAGCTCGCCGTTGGCGCACAAGGCGCACTCGAAGACCTCTGTCTGAACCTCCTCAGCTCCAGCGAATTTCTCTATATCGACTAATGGCTACTCCCACTCCACTCGATCTCACGCGGCGCGCTCTGTTGCGCGGTGCCGGTAGCGGCCTTGGAGCGATCGCGATGGCTGCCATGCTCGCCGAGCAGTCGTCCGCCGCGCCCCGCCACGATCCGACGGTTCCCCGCAAGCCACACCATCAACCGAAAGCGAAGTCAGTGATCTTCCTATTCATGGAAGGTGCGCCCAGCCATATCGACCTGTTTGACCCGAAGCCAAAGCTGAACGAGATGCATGGCCAGCCGATGCCTGCGAGCTTTGGCAAGGTTATCACCGCAATGGGCACGGCGAACAACACCCTGATGGGCAGCCCGCGGCAGTGGAAGCAGCACGGAAAGGGCGGCATCTGGGTCAGCGAACTGTATCCGCACATTGCCAAGCACGCCGATAAGCTCGCGGTGCTCCGGTCCTGCCAATCCGATGGATTGAACCATGCTGGCGGCGTGAGCCAGATGAATACGGGCGACATTCTCTCCGGACGGCCCAGCATGGGCGCGTGGGTCACCTATGGCCTCGGCACTGCTAACAAGAATCTGCCCACTTTCGTCAGCATGATCGACGAGCGCGAACCCTTCGGCAACGCGAAGAACTGGGGCGCGGGCTTCCTGCCCGCCGTCTACCAGGGTACGCTGTTCCGCCAAGGGCCAAACCCCATTCTGAACACGAAATTGCCAGAAGGCCAGAGCGACGAACGGCAGCGAGCGCGCTTGGCGTTCCTTGAAGCGCAGAACCGAGAATACGCCATCGGCCGGGAAGACGACACGTCGCTCGAAGCGCGGATTCGCAGCTTCGAACTCGCTTACGCTCTGCAGAAGTCCGGCCCGGAAGCCGTCGACCTTTCGCAGGAGACCGAAGAGACCAAGGAACTTTACGGGCTCAACAATCCGGAGACCGCCGTCTACGGCCGCAACTGTCTGTTGGGCCGCCGTCTCATCGAACGCGGAGTCCGCTTCGTCGAACTGTATTGCGGTTCCGGCAGCGGTTGGGACGCGCACACCAACCTCGAAGGCAACCACAAGAAGTGGTGCAAGGCTTCGGACCAGCCCATCGCCGCTCTCCTCGAAGATCTCGAACGCCGGGGCATGTTGGATGATACGCTCGTCGTCTGGGGCGGGGAGTTCGGGCGCACCCCGTTCAATGAGAAGGGCAACGGCCGCGACCACAATCCCTGGGGGTTTTCCATGTGGTTCGCGGGCGGCGGCGTACAGGGCGGGCAGACGATTGGCGCCACGGACGAGATTGGCCTCCGGGTGACCGAGCGCCCAGCGCACGTCACCGACATTCACGCATCCATTCTCTGGCTGCTGGGCATGGACCATATGCAGCTGACCTACCCCCACAACGGGCGAGCCGAGCGGCCCACTATCGTTCGCGGCGAGCACATGGTGAAGGAACTTTGGGGCGGATAACCCCCGAGTTCCATCCCGAGCGCTAAGAATGCCAGCCGCCGGCGGGAAAGGTTCCGCTCCGTAGCGGAAGCCAATTACTTCTCGCCGGCCGAACGGATGGCGGTGCCGGTCACTTCGCCTGAGATTACGATCTGATAGAAGACGTTTCTTAATGAAATGGTTCCGTTCGATCGCTCGAACCAAGCAGTCGCCGCCGAGGAAGTGACTTTCCGCCCCGGGTTCCTACAAATCCTTCCGCGAGACGCCCAACTTGCGCATCATGGCATTCAGAGTAGTCCGGTGCAATCCAAGGCGGGTGGCCGCCGCGGTCACCACGCCATTGCATTCTCGGATAACCCGAGTAATATGATCGCGCTCCACCTGTTCGAGCGTGGCGGTGCCAGCTTGCGGCAGCGCTTCCGGCTTGATCTCATCAAACGGCACCTGTAATGTCGGCCCCGGGGAGAGAATGACTGACCGTTCGATAAAGTTCTCAAGCTCGCGGATATTGCCGGGCCAAGGCCAGCTCAGCAGAGTGCGCATCGTTTCAATGGGAATCGTGTCAATCGAGCGGTTCATCTTTTCGGCGTATTTCGCCGTGAAGTGCCGGACCAGCAGCGGAATATCCTCCGTGCGGTCGCGCAGGGCGGGACTCGCAATCGGAAACACATTGAGACGGTAGTAAAGATCGCTTCGGAACAGCTTGTCGCCCATCATCTCGCCCAAATGCCGGTTTGTTGCCGCAATTAGGCGCACATTGATTGGAATCGTCTTTGTCACTCCCAAGCGCTCAAAGGACTTCTCCTGCAGCGCGCGCAGTTTTTCACTGGTCGCCAGAAGTATGACGAGAAACTGCTCCTGAAGCGCGTCCTGTCCCGCACGCCCAAAGTATACTCCGCCGGTCGCGGCGAACCGTCTGGGCCCTCCCTTTTGGTGCCCTACGCCCTTCAGACCGGCCCAGAGTCGCCGGACTTCCTCTTTGCCTGATTCGACGGCAAGATCTTCCAATCTCCGTCCCACTATCTGTTCCCGGGGAACCCCGAATAACCTGCGGGCCCCTACACTCAACTCCTGCGAAGTGCCTTCGCCATCGGTCACCAGAATCGGGGCGGAAGGGTGATAAATGATCGCGCGGAAAAGCAGTTCGAGTTCCCGCGGGCCATTTTCTGCAAGCCAATGATTGCGGATTGCCTGAGCGCGAACAGGTTGCATCGCGTCTCTCCTTAGCCGCCAAAGGGCATTTCCGGTAGGACACTATCCTGATCCTGGTGAAGATCGCTTAAGTAAGATCGAAAAAAAAA
>JBBQRA010000052.1:0-27392 GCA_038215275.1 Bryobacterales bacterium
AAGGGCCAATAGCGCTGCGAACGGCGATCCCTTCGCGCTGGACGAAACCGGCGGTGACTGCGCCGTGGCCATCGGCTTCGCTGACGAAGCCATGGGCCGCAAACTCGAACGCATCAATCGTTACGTGGTCGCGCACGAACGCAGCTACCAGCGGGCCTTGAGGCTCCTTCAGCAGGCGCAGGCGCGCCGCCCCATCCAGGCCGAACCCGCCGTTGTCGCGCCTCTGATCGAAAAACCAAAAGCGGCCGCCGCAGGCGCCGCCTCCGCTGCTCCTGCTCCGGAAGCCTCGATTGGCTTCGAATCGAAATTCGTCGCGCCGTCGCATCCGCAGTTTCCTGCCCGTTGCTGACCTGGCTTCGAATCGTAGAACTCCGCCGCCTTCGAATCCGCCCTCCGCTCTTTGAAAATCAAATACACCGGCCCGGTACGGCCGAAGTGTTTGCCCACTAGTCATCCAGAACAGACTTAGCTTCCTGATCTAACTTCCCACTCGCTGCCAACTCCGATATACTCGTGTCACTTTGTTGAAACTGCTTCCTCTCTTTGGTCTCGCTCTCGCCTTGTTAGCGCAAGATCCCCGGGGTACTATCCTCGGACGCGTCACGGATGCCTCGGGCAGCCCTATTCCTAAAGTCGCCGTTAAAGTCATTAATGAAGCGACCGGCCTAACAACCTCCACCACCTCCAGCGACGCAGGCGACTATCGCGCCCCCTACTTGAATCCCGGCTCCTATCGCGTCGAGGCCGAAGCCACGGGCTTCTCGAAACTCCTCCGTCCCGGTGTCCAGGTCCGCACCACCGAACTCGTCTCCCTCGATCTCGAACTCAAGGTCGGCCAAGTCACCGAGTCCGTCGAAGTGAGAGCCGAAACCCCACTCCTCAACACCGCCGATGTCTCCCTCGGCCAGGTCATTGACCAGCGGCGCATCGAAGAACTCCCCCTCTTCGCCGGCAACGCCATGGACCTCGTCCACCTTGCCCCCGGCACCGTCAACGGCACCAACCTCCGCCTCCGCAAAGCCCCTTTCAACGCCGCCCCCAGCCAGTTCGGCACTAACGGCACCGGCAACAACAACAACGACTTCACCATCGATGGCGTCGTCAACGTCTACTCCGACGGCACCGCCCCCCGCGTGGCCTACTCGCCGCCCCAGACCTCCATTGCCGAGTTCAAGGTCCAGACCAGCGCCTTCGACGCCTCCGCCGGCTTCTCCATGGGCTCCAACGTCAACGTCACCACCAAGTCCGGTACCAATCAGATCCACGGTGAGTTCCACGAATGGCTCCGCCACTCGAAGCTCGACGCCCCCACCATCTTCCAGAACCGCGCCGGCCAGAAACTCGCCCTCTATCAGGACAACCGCTTCGGCGCCTCCGCCGGTGCCCCGCTGTCCATCCCTAAGCTCTACTCCGGCAAGAACCGGACCTTCTGGTTCTACGCCTTTGAAGCCAACCTCTTCGGCGACCCCAACGTCGGCAGCCAGATCTCCACGGTACCCACCGCCGAGATGCGCCGCGGTGATCTCTCGCCCCTCCTCCGGCTGAACGCCAACAATCAGATCTACGACCCCAACACCACCACTGCCGTTGCCGGTGGCCGCTTTCAGCGCCAGCCCTTCCCCGGCAACATCATTCCCGCCTCCCGGCTTGACCCCGTCGCCCAGAACCTCCTCAAGGCCTGGCCCGAGCCCAATCAACCCGGCACCGCCGACTTCCGCCAGAACTTCTTCCTCTCCGGCAAGGCTCTCGAAACCTACTGGACCAACATTGGCCGCGTCGACCATGCCTTCACCGAGAACCACCGCATCTTCTTCCGCCTCCATCGCGACTACTGGCAGGAAGACAAGAACCGCTTCTTCGGTCCCGATAACATCACCGGCGTCATCCTGAACCGCGTCAACCGGGGCGCCGCATTCGACGATGTCTACGTCATCAACCCCACGCTTCTCCTGAATGTCCGCTACGGTCTCACTCAGCAGGAGTTCCCTGAACGGCGCGTCTCCCGCGGTTTCGACCTCGCCAGCCTCGGCTTCGCTCCCAGCCTCGTCAACTCCATTGACAAAGCCGTCGCTACCTTCCCCCGTACCAACGTGGCCCCTTGGTCCGGAGTGTCCAATTGGGAGTCCGGCGACGGCACCACCGCCTCCCTGATTCACAACTTGAACTCCACCCTCACCTGGAACAAGTCCAAGCATACGGTGCGCTTCGGCTTCGATTGGCGGAATCTCCGTGAGAATCGCAACCGCTTCCCCACCAGCGCCTCCCCGGATCTGGCCTTCAATTCCACCTTCACCCGCGGACCGCTCGATACCGCCGCCCCGCCTCAGGTCGGAGGCGAAATCGCCAGCTTCCTCCTCGGCATCCCCGCCGGCTCCATGGCCGTCAACGCCTCCTACGCCGAACGGAACTCCATCTACGGCTTCTATGTCCAGGATGACTATAAGCTTTCCCGGAAACTGACGGTCAATATCGGCATGCGTTACGAGGTCGAGTCCGCCACCACGGAGCGCTACGACCGGGCCGTCCGGAACTTCGACTCGACCACGCCGAACCCTGTCGACGCCCAGGCTCGCGCCCAGTACAACGCCGCGCCAATTCCCGAGATCCCCGTTGGTCAGTTCCGCGCTCTAGGCGGCCTCACCTTCGTCAATGCCGGCGGTAACCCCCGTGGCTATTGGGACACCGCTAAAGGCAACTTCATGCCCCGCATCGGCTTGGCTTATCAGGTGGATCCCAAGACCGTCCTCCGCGGCGGTTACGGCATTTTTACTGCGCCCCTCGGCACCCTGTATACCAACACCGAACCGGCCGGCTTCAGTCTATCCACGCCCATCCAGGCTTCACTCGATAACGGCTTGACCTACCGGGCCACGCTCTCGAATCCCTTTCCGACTGGCTTGAACCAACCGGCCGGGCCGGCTGGCGGTTTGCTCACCAACATCGGGCAGAATGTAAACGCCTTCCCTACCTCCCGGAAGAACCCCTACGCCCAGCGCTGGAGCCTCGGCTTCCAGCGGACTCTCATCGGTGGCTTCCTCCTCGAAGCCTCTTATGTGGGCAACCGCTCCACCCGCCTCAATGTGCTGCGCAACATGAACTTCATCCCCGAGCAGTACCTCTCCAAGAGCCCCGTCCGCGATCAGACCACTATCAACTACCTCGGACAGAACTTCCCCAACCCGCTCCGTGGCACTAACCCCATCTTCGGCGCCAACATCAGCCGGGCTGGATTGTTGGTCCCGTTCCCGCAGTTCGGCACGGTGAATATCTACGACCCCATCGGCTACGCCTGGTATCACTCGCTCCAAATGCGCGTCGAAAAGCGCATGAGCAGGGGCTTCACCACGCAACTCTCCTATACCTGGTCCAAGAACATGGAAGCCACCGAGATGCTGAACCCGCAGGACAGCCGGCCCTACGAAGTCGTCTCGGGCCTCGACCGCCCCCAGCGCCTCACCGCCTCCGGCATCTGGGAACTCCCCTTCGGCAAAGGCCGCCACTGGGGAGCCACCTGGCATCCGGTGCTCAACGGCATCGCCGGCGGCTGGCAGTTGAACGGCGCCATGCAGTATCAATCGGGCGCCCCGCTCGGCTTCGGCAACGCCATCTTCAATGGCAACCTCGACGACGTCTCGCTGCCCCGCGGTGAGCGCAGCGTCAACCAGTGGTTCAACGTCAACGCCGGCTTCGAGCGCAACAACGCCCTTCAACTAGCCTCGAACCTCCGCCGTTTCCCCATCCGGTTCAATGGTATCCGCGGACCCATCCAGGCCCGCATTGACTTTGGCCTCATCAAGAACTTCGCCATCACGGAACGTTGGCGGCTCCAGTTCCGAGCCGAGACCTTCAACGTCGCCAACTACGCCAACCTCTCGAACCCCAACACCACCGTCACCTCAGGCGCCTTCGGTACAATTACTGGTCAGGACCCGCCCCGCTCCTGGCAGGGCGCTCTGAAACTGACCTTCTAGTGAACCTGTCCATCCGCAACTCCGTCCTCTGGGCGATGGTCCTCCTCGTGGCCATCGTCCGGATGTCGGACTTCGCCGGCCTGCCTTACGGCAACGCCGACGACATGACCGCGGACTTCTCCGCCATGCGACTCGGCATCTGGGGCTCCACAATGGCCGCAGCCGATGCCCATGGCCGCATTTACTATCTCTTCGTCCTGCCCCTCTATGGGTTCATGATGCGGATAGCCGGTACGCCTTGGTACGACCTCCTAAACCTCGGCTCCTTCGCCCTTGGCTCTCTCCTCCCGTTCGTCGCCCTTCGCCGCTCCCTCGGCGAAACCACCGTCCAACTCTACGCCGTCCTCTACTTCGCCCTCCTGCCCCTGCTCTACTCTTACTGTCCTCCCTACGCCTATCCCACCTACATGTTCCTGCCGCCCCTCTTCTGTGGCTTGGCCATTCTGTTCTACCCCGCCCGTCCTCGCCTCGCCGCCGTCTGTTTCTTCCTCTCGCTCTTTGGTTACGAGCCTTCTGTCCTTGCGGTCTTTGGCCTCTATGCCCTCGCCTGGTTCGCGGACCCGGCCGGCCGGCCGCCCCTCCGCTGGCCAGTCCTCCTCGTCGCGGCCTACGCCACGCTCTACATTGGTTTTCGCCTCGCCGCCGCCTCCACCTACGAAGGCGTTGCGCTCGCCCTGCCCGCCTCGCTCGGAGACGCGCTCAAGGTCATCGGCCAACTCTCCTCGACGTCCTCCATCTTCGGCTGGTACCACTCTCACGTCTACCTCTCCTACATTGACTACGCCACCGGCGCCTCCCATCTCTCGCCGCTCACAGCGCAGGTCCCCGCCTTTTCGTGGACAGCCGTGCCCGTCGCGGTCCTTGCCGCTTACCTCGTCTCGCAACCCCCCCGCCGCTCGCCCCGGCTCCTCCCTTTGGCGGCGTTCCTGATTGTCCTCCCCAACCTGCTCTACGCCTTCACCCCCAAACTATGGACGCTAGTCCTTGATGGCGCCATCCCCGCCTACACTGGCACCCGCTATTCCCACTTCGGCCTCAGTCTCTTTCTGGCCTTGGCCCTGCTAGCGCTTCCCCGATGGCCCGCTGTCGTCCTCGCCGTCGCTATTCTCGGTTGGGGTTGGCCCGCCACCACCGAATACACGCGGACCGCCGCCCTCTACGCCCGCAAGCAGGTCTCCAAGTGGGACGCCGCCCGCGCCCTCGCCGTCAACGCCTCGCGCCTTCCCCCTGTGTATCTGAACGTGATCCATGCCCCGCGCCTCTGGAACTCCTCCACTGCGCCAATGTCCTGGGGCGACCCTGTCCAGGAAGCCGAATACTGGGACCGCTGGATCCACCTGCACTACGGGCTCAAGATCCACATCGTCAAGGAAAAGCCCGCCGGCCCCCACGCCCTGCTCGACTACACCCTCGCTCCGGATGGCCGTCTGCAGAGCGCCGTTCTGTCGTATGCACCAGCCGGCGGGCACTACACGGAAACCTACGTGCTCCGCAGCACCGCCTCCACCGATTCATCCAACTGACCGTCGCCCCTCACCACCACCTTGGCATGACGCTTCGTCGGCAGAATGAACTGCTCCGCCATCGGCTTCACGGTCGTGCGGTATTGCCGCTCCACGCACTCCGGCGTCCGTCCCCGCTCGCGGACGTCCCGCGCCAACCGGCGCGCGTAGCAACTCTCGTCCTCGAGATCGACGTAGACCGTGGTGTCGAGCAGTCGCCGCAATTCCTCCCAGTGCAGAGTAAAGAGCCCTTCCAACACGACCACTGCCGGCGCCTCCAGCGGATCGGAGTCGGGTAGCCGCGCATGCGTCGCGAAGTCATAGCGCGGAATCTCCACCGGACGCCCCTCGCGAATCGCCGCCAAGTGCTGCCGCAACAGTCCATCGTCAATCGAGGCCGGCTCGTCAAAATTCACGGCCGCCCGCTCCTCCATCGACATGTCATTCAACTCCCGGTAATAGGAGTCCATTGAAATCACGGGCGCTTGTAGCCGCTGCGCCAGGCGGCGCGAGAGTTCACTCTTGCCGGAGCCCGAAGGCCCCGCGATGCCAATCAATAAGGTCGCCATACCGTTACGGTTTCGCCGGCAGTATGCCGATGCCCTTCGCCGAATACCACTTGTGCAACTCCACGCGGAGCCGCCCGGCTTTCACCGCCGGGTCCTGGTCGCACCACTCCTGGGCCTTCTTCAAGTCGTCGGTATCGAAGACAAAGATGCCGCGCAGATCACCTGTCCCTGCCATCGGGCCCGCCAGAATCAACTTCTTCTCATCCGCCAGCTTGGTGATGTTGGCCATGTGCCCCTCCTGGAGTTTCTTGGTCTCCTCCGTCACCTCCGGCGTCCATTTCGGGCCGCGGTACAGCATCCCCATCACATAGAACCGCATGTCCTGCGCCGACAGGCACAGGACGCAAGCGAGCAACAACAGGATCCGCATGATCCGTCAGTATAACTGTTTTAGGTTCCCGCTCCGGCCGCTGCCGCGTACGCCGAAGACCACGCCCACTGGAAGTTATACCCGCCCAGCCACCCAGTCACGTCCAGGGCCTCGCCAATGAAGAATAGACCCTTAATCCGTTTGGCCTCCATCGTCGTCGAGGATAGCTCCGCCGTGGCGACGCCCCCGGCCGTGACCTCGGCCTTCTCGTAGCCTTCCGTGCCAATCGGCTCGACGAGGAAGCGGTTCACGCTCTCGCCCAGCTTGCGGCACTCTTTATCAGTCCACTCCGCCAGCGGCTTCGTCGAAGCCAAGCGTTCAGCGAGCCGAGACGGCACCACCCCGGCCAGCGCCGTCCGTGCTGAAATTCGTTCGCGCTTCCGGGCGATGAACTCAGCGGCCAGGTCCCGCCCCGGCGCCAGGTTCAACTCGACCGCCTCCCCCGGATGCCAGTACGACGAGATCTGCAGAATCGCCGGGCCGCTCAAACCCCGATGCGTGAACAGCATCTTCTCCCGGAACTCCCGTTTCCCGACCCGCGCCATACAGTCTGTCGCTACGCCGCTGATCTCGCCCCATCCCGGCCACAAGAACGGCACCAGCGCCGGGCGCGGTTCGACGATCTGCAGCCCGAACTGCCGGGCGACATCGAAGGCGAGCCCAGTCGCGCCCATCTTCGGAATCGAGAGCCCACCCGTCGCCACTACCAGCACCGGTGCCCGATGCTCGCCCACGATAAACTCCCCGTCGTGCCGCACCTCGCCCACCCGATAGTTCGTGACGATCTTCACGCCGGCCGCCGCGCACTCGGCTTCGAGCATAGCGACAATCTGCGCCGCCGAACCGTCGCAGAAGAGCTGCCCCAGCGTCTTCTCGTGCCACGCAATCCGGTGCTTGTCGACCAGTGCGATAAAGTCCGCCGGGCGATACCGCGCCAACGCCGACTTCGAAAAGTGCGGGTTCTCGCTGAGGAAGTTTTCAGCCTTCACCTCGCGGTTGGTGAAGTTGCAGCGTCCGCCCCCGGAAATCAGGATCTTGCGGCCCACCTGTTGGTTGTGTTCAAGAACCACCACGCGGCGGCCCAGCCGACCCATCTGCAATGCGCAGAACAGGCCCGCGGCCCCGCCGCCTAGAACAATGGCGTCACTTGGCAAGGAAGCGGGCGATGTAGCCCGTGTCGATGTCGCCCGCCTGGAACTCAGGATCGCTCAGGATCCGCTGGTGCAGCGGAATGGACGTGTGGATCCCTTCGACGATGAACATGTCGAGAGCGCGAAGTGACCGCGTGATCGCCTCTTTCCGGTCAGCGCCATAGCAGATCAGCTTGGCGACCAGCGAGTCGTAGTACGGCGGCACAATGCAGTCGGTATAGGCCCAGGTATCGACCCGGACGCCTATGCCGCCGGGCAGATTGAGGCCGGTGATCTTCCCGGCCGAAGGCGTAAACGTCTCCGGGTTCTCCGCGTTGATGCGGCACTCGATGGCGTGGCCGCGCATCGTAACCGGTTCGGTCAGGATGGACGTCAGCGGCTCGCCCGCCGCAATGCGAATCTGCGCCTTTACGATGTCGATTCCCGTCACTAATTCCGTTACCGGATGCTCCACCTGCACGCGGGCATTGACCTCGATGAAGTACATACTGCCGTCTTCGTCCATCAGGAATTCGACCGTACCGGCATTGGTGTAGCCGACTTCCTTCATCGCCTTCTTCAGGCTGTCGGAGATCTGCTGGCGCAGTTCGGGCGTGACGCGCGGGGAAGGGGACTCTTCAATGAGCTTTTGATGCCGCCGCTGGATGGAGCACTCGCGCTCGCCGAGCACTTCCACCTGGCCGTAGTGATCGGCCAGAATCTGGAACTCGATATGCCGGGGCTTGCGGATGTACTTCTCGACGTAAACGTCGGGGCAGGAGAACGCCGCGCCGGCCTCAGCCTGCGCCTGTGCCAGCAGACCGGGTAACTCACTCGCTTCGTTCACTACGCGCATGCCACGCCCGCCGCCGCCGGCCGTCGCCTTCAGAATAATCGGATATCCAATCTGGGCGGCCGTCTCCAAGCCGTGCTCAGGCGATTCAAGAACACCAGCCGATCCGGGCAAAATCGGAATCCCGGCCTTGTCCATCGCCTCGCGGGCATGCTGCTTGAAGCCCATCGCACGAATTACGTCCGGCTTGGGGCCGATAAACGTTAAGCCGGAGGTCTCGCAGACTTCGGCAAAATTGGAGTTCTCGCTCAGAAAGCCGTAGCCAGGGTGGATGGCGTCGACGTTCGTGATCTCGGCAGCGCTGATCACGCTGGGGATGTCGAGATAGCTGCGCGCGCTCTTCGCCGGGCCGATGCAGACGGCCTCATCGGCGAAGCGGACGTGCAGGCTGTGGCGGTCGGCCTCGGAGTAGACAGCGACCGTCTTGATCCCGAGTTCCTTACAAGCGCAGATCACACGCAGCGCAATCTCGCCCCGGTTGGCGATGAGGATCTTCTGAAACATAGGGGTTAGCTCGGGCGGACGGTAAACAACGTGGTGCCGTACTCGACAGGCTGCCCGTTCTCGACATGCTTGGCGATGATCGTGCCCGACACCTCGCACTCGATTTCGTTCATCAGCTTCATGCTCTCGATGATGCAGAGCACCTCGCCGGGCTTTACAGAATCGCCGACGTTGACGAAGTCCGAGGCTCCGGGTGAGGGCGCGCCATAGTATGTGCCGACGATGGGCGACTTTATGGTCTGGAGACCTTCCTCCGCCTTGGGGTTGGGAGCGGCAGGGACAAGCGGGGCGGACAACATAGGTTGCGCCGCCACCGGGGCTGTGGCTTGGCCGGTTACGATCAACTCCTGCACCGCGCCTCCGCGGACGATGCGGACGCGGTTTTCGCCGCGCTGGACTTCGAGTTCCGCCACTCCGCTATCAATCAGCGCCTGAATCAACTCTTTAATTTCGGGAATGTTCATTGCTTAGAGAACCATCAGTTTCTTCGAAGTCGGGGTGAGGATTTCGCAACCGGTCCCGGTGACCAGCACCGTGTCCTCGATGCGGACTCCGCCGAAGCCTTCGAGGTAAGCGCCGGGCTCGATGGTGATCGCCATCCCAGCCTGCAAGCGCGTTTTATCTTTTTTGCCGATTCGCGGCATTTCGTGAATTTCGAGTCCAAGACCATGCCCCGTGCTATGGACGAAGGCCTTTCCGTATCCGTGAGCCTGCAGAACTTTCCGGGCTGCCGCATCAACGGAAGCCGTGGTTACTCCCGCTTTCACCCGGTCGAGCGCCGCCAGTTGGGCCTCGTGGACTGCATTGAACAATTGCCGGGTTGGAGCGGGTATCCTGCCGAGGTGAGCCATGCGAGTCATGTCGCTGGCGTAACCACCCAGAAATGAACCCATATCTACCAATAATAACCCACGCCCCGTAATCTTTGCGGCGCCCGGCTGCGCATGGGGCAGCGCGCTTCGTTCCCCGAAGGCAACGATAGATTCAAAGGCGGGCTTCTCGGCGCCGCGACGGCGCATGCGGTACTCGATTTCAGCGGCGAGATCGGCTTCGGTCATGCCTTCCTGAAAGTGGGAGAGCGCTTCTTCGAGGGCGGCCGAATTCAGCAGCACGGAGGCCCGGATGGCGTCCTGCTCCTCGGTCGACTTGACCATACGGAGCGTTTCGCAAGTGTCATCGAGTGAACACCACTCGACGCGGGCTTTCTGCAGGGCGGCCATCGAACGGAAGCTGATCCGCGCGTTCTCAAAGGCCACCCGGCGAAACGAAGCTAATTTATTGGCGATGGTGGATTCGAGCGGCCCCTTCGCGATGACAACTTTGGAGGAAGCCTCGCGACCGGCTTGAATGGCGTAACGGGGGTCCGTGAAGAGCGTGACTTGATGGGCCGAGATCAGCAGGGCGCCGTTGCTGCCGGTGAAGCCGGAGAAGTAACGGACGTTGGGCGCGCTGGTGATGACAACGGCGTCGGCTTTCTTTTCGACGAGGGCGTCGCGGAGGGCGGCGACTCGGTTTTTATACTGCAAGCAGAAGCTTCCCCGTGGTCTTGCGCGCGGCTAGATCTTCCTGCGCCTGGCGGGCCTCGCTGAGCGGATAGATGTTATGGATATTGAGCTTCAAGTCGCCGTTAGCGATCCAACTCAAAACGTCACCGGCGCGCCACAGGAGTTCTTCGCGAGTGGCGATGTGATGCGCGAGGGTCGGCCGAGTGAGGAAGAGGGAGCCTTTCGAGTTGAGCAGCAGCGGTTCGACGGCCGGAACCGGGCCGCTGGCGTTGCCGAAGCTGACCATCATGCCGCGGGGGCGGAGCGAATCGAGCGACTTGAGGAACGTCGAGGCTCCCACCGAGTCATAGACGACATCCACGCCCTTGCCTTCGGTGAGACGGCGGGTTTCAGCAGCGAAATCGACCTCTTCGTAGAGGATGACCTCGTCCGCGCCCGCATCGCGGGCAAGTTCCGCTTTGGCTGCGGTGCCGACGGTGCCGATGACGCGGGCGCCGCGGCGCTTGGCCATCTGGACGATGCACTGTCCGGCGCCACCAGCGGCGGCGTGGACGAGGCAGGTCTGGCCCTGTTGGAGCGGGAACGTGGAATGCGTGAGGTAGTGGGCCGTCATGCCTTGGAGCATCGCCGCGGCGGCCAGGGCATCGGAGACGCCGGCCGGGACCTTGACGAGTTGCCACGCGGGGGCGACGGCGAATTCGGCGTAGGAGCCCCGGGGACCGGCGTAGGCCACACGGTCGCCGACGCCGACTTCGGTGACGCCTTCGCCGATGCTCTCGACGACGCCGGAGGCCTCCATGCCAAGGATCATCGGCAGGTCCGCTTTATAGAGCCCCATGCGGAAGTAGATATCGATGAAGTTGACACCGATATGGCTGATCTTGACGAGGGCCTGGCCGGGGCCGGGCGTGGGCGTCGTCGCCTCCTGATAGTGCAACTGCTCCGGACCACCGCATTCAAGAACCACGATTGCTTTCATGCGCGAACTCTCCTTCGAAGATGAACCACACCCGCGAATGCGAGCAGGTATAAAAGTGACACAGGGAACAAAAGAATACGTCCCATGGTGACGACTGCGCCCGCCCCCGTCAACCCGGCGCGGAACAGAACGAACTGGATCAGCGTGCGCCAGTTGCCGCGGTCGACCCAGAAGTAGTCACCATTTTCATTCAGGATAAAAAGTTTCGCCGCGATCCGCGCGGCCAGCATCCACTTCCATTTGCTCATGATGGGTTCGTTTGAGCAAACGATCCCAACAACGGTGTGGCGACGGGCCTGGAGTTCGCGGACGACCTGGCCTCGGCCAGCGGCGCCGGGGTAGTCCGTGATATGCCATACTTGGCCGCGGTCCGGCCGGAAGCCGGCGGGCAGACCGGCGTAGCAGGTGACGACATCGAGCTGCATGTCGTCGCCGTGGATCTCATAGAGGCCAGGCAGCAGGTCTTCGAGCAAGTGCCGGGATCCGCTTTCGACGAGGACCACGCGGTCAAACGGCGGGATGCGTTGGGACAAGAAGAGCCGCAACTTTCTACTATAACGGACAGAAAAGCGCTAGAATTTGCGTGGAGAGCGACGCGAAATTCTGACCCGAACCGATGTGTTGACGCTGCTCCGCGAAAGGATCGTCGCTTTCGCGGCATCTCGTATTATGCGCGGCGGTACGGCACTGTTGTCTCCCGAGGATGTGGCGCAGGATACGTTACTGCTGATTGAGCAGAAGTACGCCCACGTGGAGGCGCTCGAAGAGCTCGTGCCGTTGGCGATGCAGATTGTCCGGTACAAGCTCCTGGGAGTGTTCGCGAAGTCGTCGCGGCGCGGGGAGAATCACGCGGTGCCTGTGGAAGACGTTCCGCTACCGGACCTGCTGGATTCACCGGAGGTGGCGCTGCTGAAGAAGGAGCGCTCTGCCCGGCTGCAGGCCGCGCTCACAGAGGTCGGCGAACGGTGCCGGGAATTGTTCGCGCTCAAGCTGCAGGGGTTGAACTTCCCGGCCATCGCGGCGAGGATGGGCGCGGCGAATATCAATACGGTGTATACGTGGGATAGCCGTTGCCGGCAGCAGCTGATTGAAAAAATCGGCAAGGAGGACCGGCGCCGTGTCCAGTGAAGAGAAACAGCTGCTGTTTGGGGAGTACGCGGCGGGACGGATCTCGGCGGTGGATCAGCGGCGGCTGATGGCGGCGGCGCTCGAGGACGACGAGTTGTTTAAAGCAATTGCCGAACAGGAGGAGTTGAGCGAACTGATTGCTGTGATTCCGGCTCCGCCTGCGCGGCGGCGGATCTGGCCGATGGTGATGACGGCGGCGGCGACGGGGGCGCTGACGCTGGGTTTGTTTTTGATGCTGCGGCCGAAGCCGGAGCCAGTTATGGAAATGGCGAAGGCGGTTCCGCCGCCGCAGGAGATGGTGTCTCCTCCTCCAGTTACGCCTCCGGTTCCAGCCCCGGTGCGCAAGCGGGCTCCGCTAGCGATGTCTGCTCCAAAAGTTGCTGCAGAACCGGAGCGGGAGGCGAAGAAGGCTGAGTTCGCCGAGGCCGAAATGATGATGGTGCCTTCTTCTTATCAAATACTGCATCGCGATCCGGAAGGATCGGCGCAGATGGTGGACGGGGAGTCCCTGCTGATCCGGTATCGGGTGCCGCAAGCGGGGCGCTTTGCGTTGGTGGAGATGGGTTCGGGGCGGGAACTGGCGTCGGCGACGGCGGGAGCGGGGGCGACGTTAGATCTTCCCTTTACCGCGGTGCGCGGAGCGATGAACCTGGAGATCCGGAGATCCGAAGTGGCGGTCGCGACGGGGCGGATGGCGGATCGGGCGGAATCGCGGGCCGCTGCTCCGGCGCCAGCAGCGCCGGTTCGAATTTCTTTGACGATTCGCTGAAAGGGTTTTGCATCCGGCGGGATTTCTCTGGTGCAAGGAGAACCTGACCATGAAAACTTTGATTTCCTTTTTAGCGATGGCGACGGCAGGGCTGGCGGTGGAGCCTTCGGCTGGTGGACTGTGGAGCGTGGGGGGCGAAGCGGCGCCCTGTCCGCTGGAGCATACGGCGGTGACGGCGGACCTGTCGGGGCCAGTCGGCCGCGTCCGGGTGAAACAGATATTCCGGAATCCGCTGGGCGAGCCGCTGGAGGCGCTCTACACGTTTCCTCTGTCGGCGCGGGGGGCGGTGGACGAGATGACGATCCGGGTTATCGACCGGGTGGTGAAGGGCCAGATCAAGCGGAAGGAGGAGGCGCGGCGGATCTATGAGCAGGCCAGGCAGCAAGGGAAGTTGACCGGGCTGCTGGACCAGAAACGGCCGAACGTGTTTACGCAGCGGCTGGCGAATATCCCGCCGGGGGCGCGGGTGGAGGTGGAGATCTCGTATGTCGAGACGCTGCAGTATGAAGGCGGCAAGTACGAGTTTGTGTTCCCGATGACTGTCGGGCCCCGTTATAAGTCGAAGTACAATCCCACCTACTCCGCCAAGGGCGTCCGCGCGGGCCATGACTTATCGCTGCGGGTGAATGTAAATGGCGCATTGGAAATGGAGTCGCCGACGCATGAGATTGTGAACGAGCGGACGGGCGTGGCGCTGCGGAATCAAAAAGAGATACCGAACCGGGATTTCATTCTGCGGTACAAGGTTGCGGGGCCATCGATCAAAGACACGCTGCTGGCACACCGGACGGAGGGGACGGGCTACTTCACACTGCTATTGACGCCGCCGGAGCGGACGGAGCCGTCGGAGGTGACGCCGAAGGAACTTGTGTTTGTGATTGATACGTCGGGTTCGATGCACGGCTATCCGCTGGACAAGGCGAAAGAGGCTATGTCGGCGGCGTTAGGGGGATTGCATCCGCGAGACACGTTCAACCTGATCACGTTCTCGGGCGACACGCACTTACTGTTCCGGGCGCCGGTGGCGGCGACGCGGGAGAACCTGGCGGCGGCCCAGAAGTTTCTGCAGTTCAGCCAGTCGGGCGGCGGGACGGAGATGATGAAGGCGATCCGCGCGGCGTTGGCGCCGACGGCGTCGCAGGAGCATGTGCGGGTGGTGTGTTTCATGACTGATGGGTATGTGGGGAATGAGCCTCAGATCCTGGCGGAGATGGAGCGGTATCCGAACGCGCGGGTGTTTTCGTTTGGAATTGGGAGTTCGGTGAACCGGTATCTGCTGGACGAGATGGCGGCGCGGGGTCGGGGAGAGGTGGAGTACGTGGGTCTGCAGGACGATGGATCGGCCGCGGCGCGGCGGTTTCATCAACGGATACACTCGCCGGTGTTGACGGATGTCCGTATTGACTGGGGCAAGCTGCCGGTGCAGGAGGTGTATCCGCGGCGGGTTCCAGACCTGTTCGACGCCAAGCCGCTGGTTTTGACGGGGCAGTTTTCGGGTCCGGCACGGGGGGAGATTCGCGTCGTGGGCAAGAGCGCGGGCCGGCCGTTTGAGCGGAAAGTCTGGGTTGACCTACCCGGGCGGGAGACGGCGAATCCGGCGGTGCCGACTCTGTGGGCCCGGACGAAAATCGGGATGCTCCGGGAGGAGGCGGCGATTACGGAGTTGGGTTTGGCTTACCGGCTAATGACTCAGTACAAGTCCTTTGTGGCGGTGGAAGAGGGGACGGTGAGCGGGCCCGGTGGGCGGTTGGTCGAAGTGCCCGCGGAAATGCCGGACGGGGTTTCGCACGACTCTGTGATGAGCAGGAGCGCCCCGTTGGCGGCGGGGATGCCGATCGGACGGGTCCGCGAGTCACGGAAGGTGATGGAGCCGGAACGGCTGGAGACGGTGGCCCTGGTGACGCCGGCCGCGCCGAAAGTGGATCCTTTATTGGCGGCGCGGGTGCAGGGGATGGGCCCGCTTGAGAGGGTCGGTGTCCGGGTGTATCTTGCAGACGGGAGCACGGCGGTGCTGGCGGCGTTGCAGAACGCCGGATTGGTGATCGCCGCGCGGCCGGGCGGAGGGCTGCTGGTGATGGGCGAGATCGCGGCGGGGCGGTTGGGGGAGCTGAGCCGGTTGGGGGTGGTGAAACGGGTGGCTCTGCGTTAGAGCCACTTCATAATGCGAATCTGGCCGCGGGTCCCTTGGGGGCCCTTGCCGGGTTCGTAGATCAGTTCCATCTCTTCGCCTTTTTGATTTCCGCAACTCAGGTCGACAGGTTCTCCACTCTTGGTCTGGGCGTGGACCTTCTCCGGATTGGCCAGCCAGTAGGCCTCCCGCGTTCCGCCGACATCGAGCACGAGGCGCAGATCGGTTTCCGAGCAGAGGAGCTCGACGAATTTCCCCCGCGCCTTGCTGCCAGCGACTTCCGGCTCCTGCCGCGGTGGCAGGTTGCCTGCGGCGTCCGGCGGAGGAGGCGGAACATAGGCCAAGGTCCGCTCCTGAACCTGCTTGGGCTCTCGCATTTCGGCCAGCCGCTGCAGGCGCGCGGCGCGCTCGACCGCCTCCGGCGTCTTCGCGACCCGCACATACTGCTCGGCTGCGTTCTCGGCTTCCGGGTACCGCTTCGACCACCAAGCTGCCTGAATATAAATCGGAAAATACTGATCTACTTCCGATGGCTTAATGGACTTCACTTTCTTCAACTCGAGGAAGCTCTTCTCATACTCCTTCTGTATTAGGAGCTCACCGGCGAGGGACATTCGCAGTTCGTGCGACTCGGGAGAGAGTTGCAGGCCGGCCTCCAGGATGGCCGGGGCTTCTTTGCGGCGCGCTTCTTCCGGCATCAGTCCGAGCGCAGCCCGATACACCTCGGCCACGCGGGTGCCTTTCCGCGCGGCGGCGGCGAATTCCGTCCCTGCCTTGGCGTGGTCCTGGTCGCCATAGCCCCACGCGCAGTAGCCTTTTGTGACGTGCGGCTCCGGGGCGGCGGGGAACTGCGCCTCCACGATGTTGGCCCGGGCGATGGCGGCGGCGCAGTTGCGGGTGACCAGCGAAAGATCGGCCAGCGCCATTTCATATTCCTGGGGGCCGGCCGGTACGGGTTCGAGTTTGAGGCGGGACTTATCGAACTTCAGGTCGAAGAGTACAATTCGGACGGAGTTGCCGCGGACGTAGGAGCGCAGTTGGCCCTCGATCTGCTCGACGGTGAGGCCGAACGCCTTTTCGAAGGCCTCCGGCGCGGCGGTGCCAGCCACGATGAGTTGATTGAACTTGGAGTAGTTCGGGCGGAGATTCACTTCCAGCAGAAGCATATGCATCAACGCCCAACTCGCGGAGTAGTAGAGGCCGACGTGCTCTTTTTTGGTGTACTCGGCCGAGCTGTGGTCGGCGGCCACGATGCGCTTGAGGTCGAGCCAATCGTTGTTGAGGAGGAAGAGATGGTGGTCGATGGGATTGCCAATGCGGATTTTGCCGCCATACTCATCGATGGTGGAGTACAACTCGGCCATGCCCTCGTTCATCCAAAGTGGGATCTTGACGTCCGAATGCTTGATTTGAGGAGCAGGTGGATGTATTCGTGGACCGCGGTGCGACGAGCCGTCCCTTCGCCTAGCGGTCCGATGGCGATGTAGTCCCGGAATGGCAGGCCGACATAGAAAGCGGCGGTGGTCTCGCGCGGGGCGTATTCCTTGTAAGACTTGGCGCTATTAAAGACGACGATACGCGGCTTCTGCGGGGGATCGCCAATCTTCATCGTCGTGCCGAAGAACCAGCGCACCCGTTCAAACTGCTCCAGCACTTCCAGCGCCCGTCCCTTCCCCCGTCGGTCAGCAGTTCGAAATGTTCGGACTCATGCCGGCTCCACTTTTCCGCAGCCATCGCGACGGGCACTAACAAAAGAGTAATGAGAAGCAACCGGCATGCCATTACTTACTCTAACCGAAAAAAAGGGCGAGGCCGAGTGAATTAAGCGGAATTCGGCGGAAGGAAGAATGTCGTTCACGACATGTCTAAATATTTTTTCTCCTTTAGAATCAATCGTTTCGACGGATTTTTGGGACGGCGTAGTTCGGAATGGAGGGGGCGTTCGTTAGACTTCAGATAGCGGTAGTCAACTCGCCCCGGCGCTCCATCGAGCCCCGGGGCGTTTGTGTTTGCGCCGCGAGGAGAATCTATATGTCCCAGTCCCTTGTCCCGCAAGAATTGCTCGCGCCCCTCGAGGCCTCCCGCCGTGTGATGGAATTCCATGGCCGTACGTTAGACCTTGCCCGTTTCTCAGCCAACTCCATCTGGCTCAGCTTGACCAACCGCAACAGCAAACCCGGCACCTCCACCCGGGGCATCACCTTCAACCCGGAGAAACAGGTCTGGCAGGTCCGCTTCAATACCCTGCTGGTGGCGTCCGCCCCCCACGCCGCCGAAGCTCGCTTCCTACAACTGCAGTTCCTGCATCAGGCCTTCGGCAAACTGGGTCTGGAGCTAGACCGGATCTCCCGGTTGCAACCCTACGTCAATGGCGACGCGGGATACCTGCCCATGCCGGACGGCCGGTTTGCGGTGGTGGACGCCGCAGACTTTGCGCGCTGCGCCATCCATTCCTGGAACGTGAAAGAAGGCTGTGTGCAAACCAAGATTCACAAGCGCCACGTGGCGCTGTACCGGTTAGTGCTGGGGTTCGATCTGCCGGCGCAGGTGAAGCCGGTGCACCACGACGGCGACCGCCTGAACTGCCGGCGGTCGAACCTGGGCGTGTTGAACTACTCCGAGGCGACGTGGTCAGGCCGGAAGACGACGAAAAAGACCACGTCCGACTACAAAGGGGTCTCGTGGATCAAAGACCAGTTCCTGTGGCGGTCGATGATCAAGAAGGCCGGGAAGATGTTTCCGCTGGGCGAATACCGGAGCGAATGGGCGGCTGCGAAAGCCTACGACGAGGCCGCGCGGGAGTTGTTCGGAGAGTTCGCCGCGTTGAACTTCCCGCGGCCGGGAGAACTGGCGGCTCACCGGCGCAAGGATTCGAACCTCGACGGCCGGTTGATCGACGCTTCACTGGCCGCGTAGGAAGTGACCCGTGTGGGACCCCGCAAGCTGGGCGATCTGCTCCGGGGTTCCTTCGCCGAGGATGCGGCCGCCGGCACTGCCGCCTTCAGGGCCGAGGTCGATGACCCAATCGGCGGCTCGGATGACGTCGAGGTTGTGCTCAATGAGGAGGATGGAACCTCCGTTGTGAATTAGGCGCTGGAAGCTGTCGAGGAGTTTGCGGATGTCGTCGTAGTGGAGACCAGTGGTGGGTTCATCGAAGATGAACAGCGTGCCTTCCGAGGTGGACTGCGCGAGGTGGGCGGCAAGTTTGACGCGCTGCGCTTCGCCGCCGGAAAGGGTGGTGGCGGATTGGCCGAGGCGGAGATAGCCGAGGCCGACGTCGGCCAGAACTTGCAGACGCTGCTTGAGTTTGGGGGTTTCGGCGAAGAAGCGTAAGCCTTCAGCGACCGTGAGGCCGAGGACCTGATGGATATTGAGTCCTTTGTATTTGACGTCGAGGATCGCTTGCTTGAAGCGGGTGCCACGGCACTCTTCGCAGACCAGTTCGACGTCGGCGAGGAACTGCATTTCGACAGTGACGGTGCCGTCGCCCTGGCAGACCTCGCAGCGGCCGCCGGGGATATTGAATGAGAAATGGCCGGCGGTATAGCCTTTGCGGTCGCTATCGGGCGTCGAGGAGAACAGGTCCCGAATGACGTCGAATGCCTTGACGTAGGTGACTGGATTGGAGCGGGGCGTGCGTCCGATGGGGGTTTGGTCGACGAGAATTATTTCAGTGAGGAGATGGGCGCGATCGACGGATTTCCAGAGCTGACGGTCGGCCTCGGGGAACTCGTCGCTCTCCTCCTTAGCCGTCTTGCGCGGGCCTTCGCGTTCCAGCTCTTTGGTAAGGGCCTTGAAGATGACGTCGTGGACGAGAGAGCTTTTTCCGGAGCCGGAGACGCCGGTGACAGCAACGAGCATGTTGAGCGGGATAGCCACGTCCACGTTTTTCAAGTTGTTCGCGCGGGCTCCCCGTACGGTGATCACCTTCCGCGGGTTGATGAGGCGGCGGGCGATTTTTGGCGCCGTTTCCATCTCGCCGTTGAGGTACTTGCTCGTGAGGGATTGCCCGCCGTCGGCGAGTAGCTTAGGGAAATTGCCTTCGAAAATTACCTTGCCACCGTGTTCCCCGGCGCCCGGGCCGAGGTCGACGATGTGATCGGCCGAACGCATGACGTCGGGATCGTGTTCGACGACGAGGACGGAGTTGCCGAGGTCGCGGAGTTCGTGGAGGATCTTGATGAGGCGGGCGGTGTCGCGGGAGTGGAGGCCGATGGAGGGTTCGTCGAGGACGTAACAGGCACCGACGAGGCGGGAGCCGAGACAGGTGGCGAGTTGGATGCGCTGGGCTTCGCCGCCGGAGAGGGTGGCGGAGAGGCGGTCCAGGGTCAGATATTCGAGGCCTACGTCATTGAGGAATTTGAGGCGCTGCTGGATTTCGATCAGGACTTTCCCGGCGATGGCCTGTTGTTCGGGGGCCAGGCGGAGAGCGTCAAAGAACGCATGGGCTTCGGCGATGTTGCAGCGGGTGACCTGGGCCATGTTGCGGCCGCCGATGCGGATATTGAGGGCTTCCTTGCGAAGCCGGGCTCCGCCGCAGTCGGAGCATTCGCTGTAGCCCCGATAGCGGCTGAGGAAGACGCGGACCTGCACTTTGTACTTCTTTTCTTCGACATCGGGGAAGAACTCGTTGCGGAGGAAGTTGACGAGCAAATCGCGTTCCTCCTTGTGGAGATCGGCGATGGGAACTTCGCAACGGATGGATTTGCTGTAGCGGCGGACGAAGCGGGTCTGCCAGTCGTGGTAGGCGGGCTTGGTCCAGGGGGCGATGGCCCCGGTGAGGACGGAGAGTGTGGGATCGGGGATGACGAGATCGAGATCGTAGTCGATGACGTTGCCAAAACCTTGGCAGCGGGGGCAGGCGCCGAAGGGCGAATTGAACGAGAAGAGCGTGGGCTCGGGTGTCTGGTAGGTGAGGAGGCAGGTTTTGCAGGCGAAGGCCTCCGAGAAGCGGTGACGTTCCGGTTCGGCGACGCCAGCTTGTTCGAAGACGACTTCTCCGGATTCGCGATAGCAGATTTCAACGGTGTCGACGATGCGGGAGCGGAGATCCGCGGTGATGGAGAGGCGGTCGGCGAGGATGGAGAGGGGTTGGGTGAAATCGAGTTCAAGCAGAGATTCGGGGGTTGAGAACTCGCTGACCTTGCCATTTTGGTACAGCCGGTTGAAGCCGCGTTTGCGCAGGTCGAAGAGGTGGTCGCGGAGTTTGGCGGGATCGTCCTGGATGTTAACGGGAAAGAGGGCATACCAGCGGGAGCCGAGGGGGAGTTGCAAGATGGCTTCGGCGACATGGTCGACGGTATCTTTCTGAACAGGCTGGCCGCACTGGAAGCAGTAGGTGGTTCCGGCTCGGGCGAAGAGGAGCCGGAGGAAGTCGTAGACCTCGGTGGAGGTGGCAACGGTGGAGCGGGGGTTGCGCGTCGTATTTTTTTGGCGAATGGCGATGGGGG
Source organism: Bryobacterales bacterium (assembly GCA_038215275.1). Taxonomy (GTDB): domain Bacteria; phylum Acidobacteriota; class Terriglobia; order Bryobacterales; family Bryobacteraceae. The sequence goes on from JBBQRA010000052.1 coordinate 20,859, forward strand.
GCGCGAGTCCGAGGATCTCGTCGACGTCGGGCTTTTCCATGCGGTCGAGGAACTGCCGGGCGTAGGCGGAGAGGGATTCGACGTAGCGGCGCTGGCCTTCGGCATAGATGGTGTCGAAGACGAGAGAGGACTTGCCGGAGCCCGAGACGCCGGTGATGACGGTGAGTTGATTGTGGGGGATGTTGAGCGAGATATTCTTGAGATTGTGCATCCGCGCGCCGCGGATGGAGATGAACTCGTCGATTTTCGTTTTCCCTTTCTTACTTGCCAATGACTGATCTCCCGAAGGTGCGCGCCGCCCTGGCCGCCTGGTATGAACGCTGGAAGCGGGATCTGCCTTGGCGCCGGACCCGGGATCCTTATCGAATTTGGGTTTCCGAGATTATGCTGCAGCAGACGCGCGTAGCGGCCGTGATCCCTTATTATGATCGGTTCCTCGAACGTTACCCAACTTTGGATGCTTTGGCGGTGGCGGAAGAGCAGGAACTGTTGGGCATGTGGGCCGGATTGGGATATTACTCGCGAGCGCGGAATCTACGGGCGGCGGCGCAGGAGATGATGCGGTTGGGGGGATTTCCAAGGGAGTATGCAGCGATCCGGGCGTTGCCGGGTGTGGGGGAATATACGGCGGCGGCGGTGGGGTCGATTGCTTTCGGGTTGCCGCATGCGGTGGTGGACGGGAATGTAATCCGGGTAATAGCACGGTACCTAGCAGAAAGTGGCGATATTTCGTCAGTCATGACCAGATACCGCCTCCGGGACGCGGCAGAAGAGTTTCTTGACCGGGAGAACCCGTCGCGGCATAACCAAGCGTTGATGGAGTTAGGGGCGACGATTTGTACGCCGAAGGCCCCGGAATGCGGGCGATGTCCCCTTTCGGCGGGTTGTGAGGGGCGGGCTCAGGGTTTGGCCCAAAGATTGCCATTTAAAACGGGCAAGACGGTAATACGTCGAGTGGAGCGTTCGCTCCTCGTAGTCATGCGGAACGGAAATCTTCTCCTCTGGCAACGGCCACCGGACGCGGCGATCCTGTCAGGTTTCTGGGAACTTCCCGAACCGCATCAGCTACCGAAAGCGAAATCGGGTGCGGCGCTCCACAATTTCAAGCACAGTATCACCAATCATATCTATCACTTCCAGGTTTTGGAAGCGACAGTGGGAAAGTGGGGGCCGGATTCGGGATCCCCTCTTCAATGGGTGCCGCTTGAGGGGCTGGCCGGGCTGCCGCTGAGTACGACAACGCGGAAGGCGTTGGCGGGGATGGCGCAAGGGGCCTTTGTTCCGGTAGGGTAATTAGGTAGCAGTTGTGAACTTTTTACTCAGTAGAAAGTTCTGCGCGTGGAATCGAGTAGACTGGCGAGAGTTGAGGTTATTGGAGATTATGCTCAAAAATCGATTTGTATGGCTCGCCAAGTCTTCCACTGTTTTATTAACTCTTCCGATTTTATTACTTGCTTTCTCGGTGGGACCTGATCCACGGCACACAGGGGCCCCGGGAGACCAGACGTGCGCGCGCTCCGGTTGCCATGCTGGTACCGCGGTGAACGCCGGTGGCGGGAGGGTCGAGCTGCAGCTGCCGGGAGGCATGACGTACGTCCCCGGCCAAAAGCAGCGAATTACGCTCGTTATTACTGACACGAACGCGACGACGCGGAACTATGGTTTCCAGGCGTCGGCTCGCTTAGGATCGAATGAAGCGAACGGGCAGGCGGGGACGTTTTCTCTGGTTGGCCGCGACCTGATTTTGTGCGTCGATGGCCGGGAGCGGACGGGTACGGCTTGCCCTTCGTCGGCACCGCTGGAGTTTATTTCGCACGCTGATGCGAGCAACCGCACGGGGCGATTCGAGTTTGATTGGACTGCTCCGGCAACGGATGTGGGCCCGGTGAAGATCTACGTGGCGGCGAATGCGGCGAACGGGAATGGGTCGAACACGGGTGACCGGATCTACACAACGAGTATTACTTTGACGCCTTCCGCGGGCGGGGGCAACCGTCCGGCGATCACTTCGAACGGCGGCGTGGTGAACGGGGCGAGCTTTGCGGCGGGCGTCGTGGCGGGTTCGTGGACGACGATCTTTGGCTCGAATCTGGCTCCGGCGTTGAAGACTTGGGATGGGCTGATCGACGCACAGGGAAATTTTCCAACGGCGATTGATGATGTGCGGGTGACGATCGACGGCTTGCCAGCCTTTATCAACTTCGTTAGCGCGAACCAGATCAACGTGCAGGCTCCGGCCTTGACGAGGACGGGGATGGTGCCAGTTGTGGTGACGACTCCGGCGGGGACCAGCGAATCCGTGATGGCGAACGTAGTGCGGGAGGCTCCCGGACTGTTCCTGTTTACGCAATCGCCGATTCGGTATCCGGCGGCGGTGCGGGCGACCGATGGACGGTTTATTGCACCAGCGGATTTGTTTCCGGGCGTGACGACGGAGCCAGCCAAACCGGGCGATATCGTGCTGCTCTTCGGTACGGGGTTTGGGCCGACGACACCCGGGGTCGCGGCGGGAAGGGTGTTCAGTGGCGCGGCGCCGTTAACCGACGCGAGCCGTTTGCAAGTGCGGATTGGCGGGACCGATGTCGTGCCGTCGTTCGCGGGGCTTTCCGGCTCCGGGCTTTATCAGTTTAACGTGACCGTTCCCAATCTACCGGATGGGAATCATCGGATCGAAATGCTCTTGAACGGGCAGCAGATCCAGTCGGACGTTCAGTTAGCAGTCCGGCGCTAACCGTAACTCTCACCCAACAATTGGAGAACCAGATGAACCGAGTGACTCGTGGAGTCGTCTTGAGCGCGGCGGCATTACTGTCGGCAGGCGCGGTAATGGGATTCAGCCGCGGGGCACCGGCGAACGCTTCCGGCGTTCCTACGGATATGGCTGGACGGACTTGCGCCGCCTGCCATAGACCTGATGCGGCGAACTCGGATCCTCGCGGCCGATTGACGGTGTTACTAGACCGGATGACGTACCGTCCGGGGGTGAAGCAATCGATTCGAGTCCGCTTGGAGCATCCGGAGGCGCGGCGGTGGGGATTTCAATTGACGGCGCGGCCGACGAGCGATACGACGCAAATGGCGGGCAGCTTCACTCCGAACGAGAATATCGTCGTGAATTGCGATCCGACGGGCGCTTCGCCTTGCGGTGGAGGACGTGAGTTTGCCACGCATAGTTCGATTTCGAACCGATCGGGGACGACGGGCGGCGTGGAATGGGATATTGAGTGGACGCCCCCGGCCAATGAGGTGGGTGAGATCACCCTGTTCGTGGCGGCAAACGCAGCGGACGGTAATTCGGCTAATAGCAATGACCGTATTTATACGACGGCGGTGAAATTGGCGGCCGAGGGCGCCTGCAACTTGGCGCAGCGTCCAACCCTTCGGAGTCTAGCGAACGGCGCTTCGTTCGTGACGACCCTGGCGCCGAATACGCTGGCGAGTGTTTTTGGGATGGATTTCGAGGTTGCGGGGCGGACCCGGCAGGCGGGGACCGGCGACTTCGTTAACGGAGCATTTCCTCAGCAGTTGGCTTGCGTGGCGGTGGAGATCGCGGGGCGGCGGGCTCCTGTGACGTATGTGCAGACCGACCAAATCAACTTCCAGGTGCCGTCATTGACGCAGACGGGGCCCGTGCCGGTGGTGATCATCCTGAATCCGGGCCGGCCAAATGAGTTGCGGTCCGACCAGGGGATGGTGACGGTGGCACAGTATTCGCCGGCGTGGTTTACATTCAGCGGACGGTCAATCGCGGCAACGACGGCAGATGGGCGGATCGTAGCTGATCCGGCAGTGGTGACAGGAGGCGTAGCGGCTCGGCGCGGGGACATAGTGACGCTGTACGGGACGGGATTTGGGTTTACGGAGCCTGTGTATCAGGCCGGGGAGATCCCCGGAGGCATTGCGCGGGTGCGAGACCCGATTACGATCACGGTGGGTGGAACGATGCTGGCGGCCTCCGATATTCTCTATGCGGGGCTGGCGCCGGGGCTGATCAGCGGGCTCTATCAGTTCAATATCCGGATTCCGATGGGTGTATCGCCGGGCGTCGTGCCCGTGGTGGCGACGATGGGCGGCGTGAGCACGCAAACGGCAGGGGGAGGAATTCCCGTTCAGTAAATTCCTAGCGGTGGTTTTGTTGCGCTCCCGCTTAAGATGGGGGTAGACGCCAAGTCTACCCCCTTTTGCATTATGGTCTGCGGAATCCAGCGAATGGCCGAACTGTTGTTGGCGCTGGTGTTCTGCACTGCGGTGTGGGCACAGGCTCCGGCGAACAGTAACGCGCCATTTTATACTTCGGCCAGCGTGGTGGATGCGGCGACCAATTTGCCGGGCGCGGTGGCGCCGAATGGCCTTGTTTCGCTGTACGGCACACGGCTGGCCTTTTCCACTCGGGCGCTCCAGACGCAGGATTTGATAGCGGATGCGCTGCCGACGGCTCTGGCGGGAACGGGGGTGCGGGTGATGATTAGTGCGATTGCAGTCCCGATCCTGTTCGTTTCGCCGCAGCAGGTGAATTTCCTGGTACCGCCGATCCTGCGGCCGGGCCGATATAAGCTGCAATTGACGCGTGATGGATGGAGCGGTCCGGAGGTGGATTTGGAGGTGGCGGACGTGGCGCCCGGCACGTTTGTGATGGAGTCGAAGTTCGTGATCGCGACGCATGCGGACGGCGCGTTGATTGATGCAGGAGCGCCAGCGCAGCCGGGAGAGGTCGTGATAATCTATGCCAGCGGGCTGGGCCAGACGACGCCACGATTGTTGAACTTAAACATTCCGCGGGGGGCGGCGCAGATTGAGCGGCGGAGCCAGTTTCGGATTTTGTTGAACAATGTGGACGTAGAGCCGGCGAGGATTCTGTACGCCGGGGTGACGCCGGGGTTTGCCGGTTTGTATCAGATTAATCTGAGGCTGCCGGGAGAACTGACGGAGAATCCGGAGCTTCGGGTGGGAGTGGGGGAGCGGCTGAGCCCGAGCGGATTACTGCTTCATGCCGGGGCGGCGGCGCTAGAATAGATCGCTGATGAGCCCTCGCAATGTCCTGGCCGTGCTCCTGGTGGCTGGCGTATCGTTTTTCTCGATTGGGAAGTTCTTCCAGGAGATATCCGATTTCTAAGTCCGGCGGCCGGAGGTGGATGGGGTGACGCACTTTACATCCCGCTACGCGCCGGTGCGGGCGCTGCTGCCGGAGAAGGGCGTGATTGGATACATGACGGATCCGGCGGCGGCGGACGAGTTGAACGCAACCGCGGAGCTTTATCTGGTGCAGTATGCTCTGGCGCCGGTGGTGGTAGTGAATTCGACGGATCAGCGGTATATCGTGACCAATTTTCACACGATGGTGACCACGGGCTCAATGGCGGACCAGGGCTTTAAGCTGGTGCGGGAGTTCGGCAACGGAGTGGCGGTGTTTGAGAATCAGAAGTGGGGGAAACGCTAGATGGGCGGGTTGGGGGGATTGCTGCTTTGCGTGTTGGCGGGGTTCGGGGCGATGCGGGTGGCATGGCCGGCGCCTCGGCGTTGGAGCGCGCATGATCCGTTGCGTCTGGCGATGGCGCCGGCTTTGGGCCTAGGCCTTTTGTCATTGGTGTATTTTGCGGTCCGGACGGTATGGGGCGGCGGGGGCGGCGCAGTGGCGGGGGCGTTTGGAGCGGTGACGCTGGGATTGGCGGGGTTTGCTTGGTGGCGGGGGGAGTCGGCCGCGGGAGAGAGCCGGGCTTGGGCGAAGGGTCCGACCTGGCTGTGGCTGGTTTTCGGGGCCGTGGCGGGGGTGGCGGCGTGTAGCCTGGCGCTAATTCTGTTGGCCTCGCCGCATGGGGAATGGGATGCGTGGTCGATCTGGAATCTGCGGGCGCGTTTTCTGTTTCGCGCGGCGGAAGCGGCGGCGCCGTTTGACCCGTGAGGTGGTCGCACCCGGACTATCCGTTGCTGGTTCCGGCGTCGATTGCTGGCTTGTGGACGTGGAACGGAGGGGAGGCGCAATGGTTGGCGGCGGCGGTGGCGGTGGTGTTCTGGGCGAGCGCTGTGTTTGTACCGGTGCTGGTGCTGGCGCGTTTGCGCAGTACGGCGATGGGGCTGACGGCGGGTTTAGCGATAGCGGGAATGCCTCTGTTGACGCGGAACGCGAGTGCGATGTACGCGGACGTGGTGGTGGGCTATTTACTTCGTGGCTGCGATTGGGCTGGGATTATTGGCGATTGAGACTCCTGCGGGGCGCGGGGCGGCATTGCTTGCGGGCGTTGCGGCGGGTCTGTCGGCTTGGTCGAAAAACGAAGGTTTGCTGTTCTGCGGGATTCTGGTGTTGACGTTTGTGGCGGTGGTGCGGAGCCGGGCGGAGTTGGCGGAGCGAGTCCGGATGGTCTTCCAACACAATCAACATGCCGGCCACCATCGGCAATCACTTCGCGCCGGCGAATGACTTGGTGGCGGCGGGGAAGACGACTTCGATGGGGGCGCGGCTGCTGGACTTTTCGCGGTATTCGGTGACGTTCTGGGGGAGTGCGGAAGGGATTTTAACTTTTGGGGACTGGATGGTGC
>JBBQRA010000053.1:0-27316 GCA_038215275.1 Bryobacterales bacterium
ACCATGCTGCCAGGCGACCAGTTGCTGATCCAGAAGCTCGCGGCGGCTGGCGGCGAGGCGACGTTCGCGGAGTTGGCGACCGAGGTCATATCGAGCAAGCAATTCCGGTACCGGGTGGATCCAGAAACGAAACAGAGCGCCGTAACCCCTGTGGTGGCGCGGGCCGTCATAAAAGAAGGGAGCACCAAGAAGTGATCATACGCACAGACAAGCCGGGAGCCTCGCGGAGGCATTTTCTGCGGGGAGCGGGAGTCGCGCTGGCGCTGCCGTGGATGGAATCATTGGCTGGGGCGCAGACGAAGGCGGCCAAGCCGCCGATTCGATTTGCCACGGTTTACTTCTCCAATGGAGTGGAGCCGGAGCACTGGTGGGCGAAGGGCGAAGGCACGGCGATGAAGGTGGGCCCGGGCTTGGCGCCGATGGAGCCGCACGCGGGCGACTACTCGTTTATTAAGGGTCTGTACCACCACCAGGCGTTCATTTCGACAAGCCCGCACTTGGGCCGGTCACCGAACTTACTTTCCGGCGCCAAGGTAAGCCTGGACCCGGCGGATATTCGTGTGGGAACGAGCTTCGATCAGATTCTCTCGCAACGGATTGGCGGGCAGACGGCGGTACCGAGTCTGGCGCTGGGTATTGAGCCGAACGAGCTGCGGCTCGAAGACGGCCTCTCGATGATTTACGGCTCCTGTATCTCGTGGGCGACGCCTTCGCGGCCCGCGACGAAGGAGATCTACCCGGCACGGACGTTCGACTTGCTGGTGGGCGATGGTACGGGCCGGAAGTTGGACCGGAGTATCCTTGACGCGGTGCGGCAGGAGACGCGGGACCTGCAGCCGAAGATCAACGGCAGCGACCGGACGAAGCTGGGCGAATATCTGGAATCGATCCGCGACATTGAGAAGCGGATTGAACGGGCTTCGAAGGACGAACGGCTGGAAGGCTGGCGGCCGATGTTGGATAAGCCGAACATGGAGCGTCCGGCGGATGCGCTGCCGCAGGACGTGCCGCAGCACATGAAGATGATGCTGGATCTGATCGTGCTGGCGTTCCAGATGGATAAGACCCGGATCGTGACCCTGATGCTGAACAACGATCTTTCGCAGATGAACTTCCGGTTCGTTGAAGGCGTGAAGGGTGCGCTCCATTTGGACCTGACGCATAACCAAAAGGCGCCGGCGGCCGAGGCGATGTATCTGAAAACGAACCAGTATCATGTGGCGCAGTTTGCCTACCTGGTGGACCGTCTGAAGAAGATCGACGAAGGCGGCCAGTCCATTCTCGACAGTTCAATGCTGATGATGGCGTCGAGTTTGTTCGACGGCGATTCGCATGGGGCTGACCAGTTGCCGATTCTGCTGGCGGGCAAGGGCGGCGGTTCGCTGCGGCCGGGGCGGAACCTGGACTATCTCGAAAAGGGCGACGATCAACGCCGGGCTTGCAGCCTGTATCTCTCGTTGATGGATAAGATGGGCGTGCCGTTGGACAAGTTCGGCGACGCGGCGACGCGGCTGGCCGAAGTTTAGCGTTTGCATCCTCGGGCCGGTCTGAAACATCAGACCGGCTATGACAAAGATTGCACTCGTGACAGGCGCAAGCAAAGGGATTGGATTCGAGACGGCGCGGCAATTGGCGCAACAGGGCATCCATGTGCTGCTGGGCGCCCGGGACCTGAAGAAGTCGGAGACGGCTGCGGCCGCTCTGCATGCCGAGGGGTTGCCTGTGGAAGGAATCGCTCTGGACGTGACGAGCGACGCCGACATCTTCAATGCGGCTCGCACGATTGAAGCCAAGTTCGGGCGGTTGGATATCTTGATCAACAATGCTGGGGTTTTGCTGGATGACGGCGGCTTCGCGGTGAACACGACGACGACGGTGCCGCTGGTGAAGGTGCGGGAGACGTTCGACAGTAACTTCTTCGGCGTGATAGCGCTGACGCAGGCGCTGCTTCCGCTGCTGAAAAAGAGCGAAGCAGGGCGGATCGTGAACCTGTCGAGCATTCTGGCTTCCTTGACGCTGCATGCGACGCCGGACTCGCCGATTTACGATTCGAAGGCCTTTGCCTACAACGTGTCGAAGACGGCGCTGAATGGATACACGGTGCACTTGGCCCATGCGTTGAAAGATACGCCGATTAAAGTGAACAGCGCGCACCCGGGATGGGTGAAAACCGACATGGGCGGCGCGGAGGCTCCGATGGAGTTGGCCGACGGGGCGAAGACGAGCGTACAGTTGGCGACGCTGCCGGCGGATGGGCCGACGGGCGGTTACTTCCATTTGGGCGAAACACTCCCCTGGTAAGGGGAGCGTTCGCTAAAATGGCAGGAGCATGATTGAACATTTGCGCCCCGGCGTAACGGCTAATAGCGCCCGGGTGGTGCTCTTTGATTTTGATGGGACCTTGTCGACGATCCGCTCAGGTTGGGTGGGGATCATGGTGCCGATGATGGTGGATACTCTCGCCGAGCTGAAGAGCGGCGAGAGCGAAGCCGAATTGACGGAGATCGTAAAAGAGTATGTCGGGCGGTTGACCGGCAAAGAGACGATCTACCAGATGATGGAGTTTGCCGAGCAGATCAGCAAGCGCGGCGGGACGCCCGAAGAGCCCAAGGTCTACAAGAAAATGTACCTTGATGCGCTGATGGAGCGCATCAAGGACCGCCTGGAGGGCCTGGAGAACGGCCGGACGGCGCCGGAGGAGTGGCTGGTGCCGGGGAGCCGGGCGCTGCTGGACCGCTTGAAGGCGCGAGGCTTGAAGCTCTATTTGGCGAGCGGCACGGACCATGCGGACGTGGTGCGGGAAGTGAAACTGCTGGGGCTTTACGACTACTTCGACGGGGGCGTTTTCGGGGCGCTCGATGATTTGAAGGCTTTTTCGAAGGCGATTCTCGTAAAGAAGATCGTCGATTCGGCGGAGCACAAGGGCGAAGAGTTTTTGGCCTTCGGCGATGGCTACGTGGAAGTGCAGGTGGTGAAGGAAGTGGGCGGCGTGGCCGTGGGCGTGGCCTCCGATGAGCCGGCGTGCGAGCGAGTCGACGACTGGAAGCGGAACCGGCTGGTGGGCGTGGGCGCGGACTGGATTGTGCCGCACTATGCCAACACCGATTTGTTGATGAACAGCCTTTTTCCGCAATGAAGACAAGGGAGATTCTGGAGAAACTGCGGGGGCTGCGGGTGCTCGTGGTGGGCGATATCTGTTTGGACCGCTGGTGCACGTACGACCCAGCGGAGGCGCTGCCATCAGCAGAGACGGGGATTCCACGGGTGGCGGTAACCCGCGTGGAGGTTACGCCGGGGGCGGGCGGCACAATCGCGAACAACCTGGCGGCGCTGGGTGTGGGGCAGATCACGGTGGTGGGCGTCGTAGGGCGCGACGGTTTCGGCTGGGAGTTGCGGGAGGCGTTGGCGGCGCGGGGGATTGACGGTTCCCGCCTCGTGGAGGCGCCCGGCGTGCAGACGTTCACCTACACGAAGGTGCTCAACGGCGAGACGGGGGAAGAGGACCAGCCGCGGCTGGACTTTATCGTGAACCGGCCGATGGTAGCGGACGTGGAGCAGGCGGTGATTGCGCAGTTGGGCGGGGCGTGGGACGCGGTGATCGTGTCGGACCAGGCGGAGACGGACGCGGGGGGCGTGGTAACGCCGGCGGTGCGGGCGGCCGTGCAGGGGAAGCTGGTTTGGGTAGATTCGCGGGCGCGGACGGAGCACTTCCGGGACGTAATTCTGAAACCGAATGAGCGGGAGGCCGAGGAGGCCTGCCTGCGCGCGTTTGGCGAAGTGGACTTTGCGCGGCTGCGCGCTTTGACTGAAGCGCCGTTGCTGCTGGTGACGCATGGGGGACGCGGGGCGCGGCTGTTTACGGCCGAGGGCGATATTTGGGTGGCGACGCGGCCAGTGGAGAAGCCAGTGGACATCTGCGGGGCGGGCGATAGCTTCACGGCGGGCGCGGTGTGCGCGTTGGCGGTGACGGGGGACATCGTGCGGGCGGCGGAATTCGGCAACCAGGTGGCGGCGATTACGATTATGAAGCGAGGGACGGGGACCGCGTCGCCGGAGGAGTTGCTGCGCGATGCACACGATCGCGATTGATGTCGGCGGCACGAAGTTCTCGATGGCTGTGTTCGAGGGGGACCGGATGGTGCGGCGGGAGAGCCGGGCGACTAATCGGGAGGGGGGCAGCGAATGGATGATGGCCCAGATTGCAGAGATTGGGCGGGGGTGGTGCGGGGAGTTTGTGGTGGGGCGGTGCGGGATCGGATTCGGCGGACCGGTGGATTGGCCGACGCAGATGGTGACGTTGTCGACGCATGTGGGTGGCTGGGCCGGGGTGGACCTGCCGGGCTTCGTGCGGACCGAGCTGGGGGTGCCGGTGATGATGGATAACGATGCGAACGTGGGGGCGTTGGGGGAGGGCCTGTGGGGCGCGGGGCGCGGGAAGCGGCCGCTGTTCTACATGACACTGTCGACGGGGATTGGCGGGGGGATTTTGACGGAGAATGGCCTCTACCGGGGGGCGGATTCGTATGCGGGGGAGATTGGGCATTTAAATGTGCGGCCGGATGGGCCGGCGTGTTTGTGCGGTTCGAACGGGTGTTTTGAGCGGATGTGTTGCGGGTTGTGGCTGGAGCGGGATTATGGGAAGCCGGCGAGGGAGTTGCTGGAGGATCCGGCGTTTGTGGAGCGGTACGTGGTGGATCTGGCGCGGGGGTTGAAGGCGGGGATTATGTTGTTGAATCCGGCGCGGATCGTGATTGGCGGGGGGATTCCGAAGGCGGGGGAGAAGCTGTTTGGGCCGCTGCGGGCGGAGTTGGGGCGGCAGGTTACGTCGTGGAGTAGGGCGCGGGTGGATTTGGTGGCGGCGGAGCTGGGGGATGACAGCGTGTTGTGGGGGGCGCTGGAGTTGGTGCGGGGCGGGGACGCATACTAGAGAGCATGTTGCTAAAGCGGCTTAAGGTATCGGCGTTCCTTTCGTTTGGGCCGAAGGGTATTGACCTGGAGTTGCGACCGCTGAATGTGCTGATCGGGGCGAACGGGTCGGGGAAGTCGAATCTGCTGGAGGCGATTACTCTGCTGAAGGCAACAGCCGGATACGACGTAACTGAATCGAATAACCGCCAAGGGATCGCGCGGGATTGGCTCTGGCAAGGGCCGGAGTCGCCGCAAGAGGCACGAATTGAAGCGCTTGTTACAGCGACGGGGGATGGGCCATGTCTCCAACACGGGATTATTCTGCGCGAGAGGAATCGCGAGCTGACAATGGTGGAAGAGCGAGTCGCAACAATCACGTCCCAGAACGAACAGGTTTTGTAGAGGTCTGACAATGGCGAGGAGGCGATGTGGGGACTGGACGGAAAAAAGACTGGATTTTCTCCCGGACCCTCCGTCGCTCGTGGTGATTGAGGAGCCGGAGCTAGGGTTGCATCCAGACGTCATTCATGTTTTGGCTGGCCTCATGCAAAGGGCTTCCAAGAGGATGCAGCTCATAGTGACGACGCACTCCCGGCAGTTGATCGACGCACTCGGCGAGGAGCCGGAGACGGTGGTGGTTTGCGAGAAGGAGAATGGCGAGTCTCAGTTTCGGCGTCTGGATGGCGAGCGCATGAAGGAATGGCTGAATCGATACTCTCTAGGCGAGCTTTGGAGTATTGGTGAGTTGGGCGGTAATCGCTGGTGAAAGTGAAGATCTACATCGAAGGGGCAGGGCCCGGGCGGGCACAGGATGCGGCCTTCCGCAAAGGATGGCAAGAATTCTTCCAACAGTGGAACCTTACTCGTTACCTGCAGTCGTGCGCGGACAGAGCCGGGAAAAGACGTGGGATCTCTTTCAACAGGCCGTCAAAACGCGGAAAACCGACGAGTTGCCTCTCTTGCCGGTGGATAGCGAGTCCCTCGTGGAACCGGGTCATTCGAGTTGGCAACATCTGGCCAAGGAGGGCTGGAAGCAACCTGTGGGATCAAGCGCGGTTGATGCATTTTTGATGATCTGTACCATGGAGACATGGATCCTCGCTGGATGGCAAGGTAAGTCCAACGTCAAGAAATGGGCTAATTTTGAACGAGTGGAGGCACGAATGATCTTCGAAGAGTTGGCGCGGATTTCCGGAGGTCGATACCAAAAGGGGCCATCTTCTTTTCGGCTTCTTGGCGAGACCAGCGCCAGCGAGGTAGCCGCAACTTGCCGTTCCGCACAGGCTTTAGTGGATCGTCTTCGGCAACTCTAAACAACTGTCAGATCGATAACCGCTTTCCCTACATTATCGCGGTAGTGTTCCAACATGAAAAACGCGCTTTCGATCTCTCCCAGAGGCCGCTGGTGGGTCACTAGGGGGCCAAATAGCGTCGGGCGTTCGCGGAGGAGGTCGAGGGCGAGGGGGGTCTCGTGGTTGCTGCGGCGGACCGGGAACAGCGGCACCTCCTTCCGGCGGAGCTCGTGAAAGTGAATCACCGGCATTGGGTCCGACGGGATGCCTGTCACCACCACACGGCCGCCACGGGCGACCGCCAGACAGCAGGCTTCGAGCGACCCATCACGGGTCACGCAGTCGATGGCGACATCGACGCCGCGGTCTCCGGTCGAACTCTTGATCTCGGCTAACGCCTCGGCCGGGGCGAGGACCACGTCGGCTCCGTACGCTGCCGCCATCGCCCGCCGGTGGGGGACGGGATCAATCGCATAAACGCGGCGGGCGCCGTGCATCTTGAGCACCGCAATCGTCAGGACACCAATCGGACCGCAGCCCCAGACAGCGACCGTCTCGCCCGGCGTAAGCTTGACGAACTGCATACTGTGCAGTGCAATCGCGAGCGGCTCAAACAGCGTCCCCTCCGCGAAGCCGAGGCCGTCCGGGAGCGGCAGCACATTATGCGCCGACAGGTTCACGATGTCCCGGAAGAAGCCGGGGTCGGGGCCGGAGCTGTAGAAGCGGATGTTCTCGCAAAGGTTGTGGCGACCGGTGCGGCACATCTCGCAGTGGTAGCAGTAGACGGCCGGCTCAAGGATCACCCGCTCGCCGGTTCCGACGATTGTCCCGGTGGGCTCATGGCCGAGCACCATCGGAAAGACGCTCGGCGTATCCCCTACCGAGCCCTCCGAAAAATTGTGGAGATCCGAGCCGCAAATCCCGACGGCGTGGACGCGGACCTGGACCTCGCCGGGGCCGGGGGCGCCGGGAGGCGGGGCTTCCGAAACGGTGAAGCGGTGTTGGGCGATTAACTGGGCGAGGCGCACGAGGGGCTATTCCGAGGGTTTTTTAAAGAGATTGTCGAAGGCGGTGCGGGCGTCCTGCACCTTGCGCGGCACGTTCGGCGCAGCCACGAGCGGCAAGCCGGCGGGCCGGGGGGCCACCGGGGCGGCCGTGTCGCGCGCGACCGTGATGCGCGGGGAAAAGTGCGTACACTCATTGGCGCGATCTTTGTAGGGAATCCGCTCCGGGACAGGCTGCAGACACTGGAACCGGGCCGAGGAGTCCATGTGGCCACACTGGCTGCAGCAGTGCAGCGCGATCGCGCACTTCGGGCAAGGCTTCGTAAAGTCGAAGCCGACCGGCAAGACGTTCGAACAATTGAAACAGCGGCTGGCAGCTACGCTACGAACGAGGCGGGGCGTCGACGGACCGTCGACGGGAGTCCTGGGGGCGTGGTGTTCCGCTTCCCTTCTATCCTGATACCCGGGTTGTTTGTACTTCCGGTCTCCGTCCATAGCGTTGCTCTTGGGTGTACCACGAATCCATGGTGGAGGCTAGTCAGACCACTTGAGCAAGGCGTTGGTAGGCCGGGTCAAGGGGTCTCGGTAGTGGTTGGAACTGATCCGGAAGGAGAAGCCGAGGCGGCCAGTCCGCTTGGGGGCGTACTCTTTCCCGAACAGATGTACGCCATCCCGCTCGTCGATGACAGAAAGAGGAATGACGGTGGTCTCTTCCAGGTTGCCATCGGCATCGACCCGGCCCACCACAGCTTCGACGTGGACATCTTCCGGCTTGAGGCCGGCCAGTTCGACTGCGGCACGAAGCGGGAGGGTGCCGCCGGTCTGGATGGTAGTGGCGGTCCCGCCGTCAATTTCAACGAAGCGGACCTGATTCCAAACGCGGCGAACGTCCTTATCCCACACGGCGAGCTTCTTGGCGGCCGCGTAGTTGTCGGCGGCGGTCTCGGCGATGTGGGCGTGGGCGGGGTCGTATAGCAGCTTCGAGTACTCCAGCAACATCCGCTTGGCGTCGTACTGCGGAGTGATGTTTTTGAGGCTGAGCTTCATGCGCCGAACCCACTCGTGAGGCACTTCATCGGGACGGGAGGAGTAGTAAAGCGGGACGATCTCGTTTTCAAGGAGCGAGAGCAGCGCAGCGGTATGCATCTCATCCTGGTCGTCCGAATACGGTTCGCGGTCGCCGATGGCCCAACCGCCGGAGGTTTCGTAAGCCTCGTCGTACCAGCCGTCGAGGACCGAGAGGTTGGGGTTTCCGTTGAGGGCGGCCTTCATGCCGGAAGTGCCGCAGGCCTCTTCGCCGCGCCGGGGATTGTTGAGCCAGAGGTCGACGCCCTGCACGAGTTCGCGGGCAACCTGCATCGAGTAGTCTTCGACGAAGACGAGGCGGCGGGAGATCTCGGGGTCGCGGGAGAGCTGGACGATTTCGCGGATGAGCGTCTTGCCGGGGATGTCCTTGGGATGAGCCTTGCCGGAAATGAGAATCTGGACGGGCATCCGGTTATTGGTGAGCAGGCGCTTCAGGCGCGGCAAATCCTTGAAGATGAGCGTGGCGCGCTTGTAGGTGGCGAAGCGGCGGGCAAAACCGATCGTGAAGGCCTCGGGGTCGAGGATGTCTGACAGGTGCCGGATCTCCGAAGGCGAAGACTTGCGGGCAGTAGCTGCCGCGCTGGCGCGGGCGCGGACGAAGGAGATCAACTGCCGCTTGCGCTTCTTATGCGCTTCCCATATTTCGTGGTCGGGGATATCGTCGATCAGATCCCACGTGGCTTTGTTTTCGCTGTGTTCGCGCCAGTCCGGCTGGAGGAAATTGTCGTAGACGCTGGCGAGGTCGCCATTGAGCCACGTGGAGACGTGGACGCCATTGGTGACGGAGGTGATGGGCACTTCGGCGGGGGGAAGTTGGGGCCAGAGGTCCTGCCACATTTCGCGGGAAACGACGCCGTGAAGCGCGGAAACGCCGTTACGCCAGCAACTGGTTTTGATAGCCAGAATCGCCATGGAAAACGACTCGCCGCCGTCGTACGGATTGCGGCGGCCGAGGCCGGAGAAAGCGTCGTAAGGGATGCCGGAGCGGTCGCAGTATTCGGCGAAGTAGTAGTGAACCAGGCCGGAATCGAACAGGTCGATGCCGGCGGGGACGGGCGTATGGGTAGTGAAGACGTTGTTAGCGCGGACGGCCTCGACCGCTTCATCGAAGGTAAGGCCCTTTTCCGCCATCTTGAGGCGAATGCGTTCAATGGCGAGGAAAGCCGAGTGGCCTTCATTCATGTGGAAGACGGTGGGGGCGAGGCCGAGCGCGGAGAGGACGCGCATGCCGCCGATGCCGAGAACGATCTCCTGGCGGATGCGGGTATGCGAGTCGCCGCCGTAAAGCTGGCCGGTGATGTTCCGGTTCTCCGGCGCCTGATTCTGCGGGATGTTGGTATCGAGCAGGAAGAGCCGGACGCGGCCGACCTGGATAATCCAGGCTTTGATGAAGACTTCGCCGGTAGGCAGCTTGACCGAGACGATGAGATCGGAGCCGTCGGCGAGGCGGACGGGTTGAATCGGAAGGGTATAGAAGTCGTTTTCGGGCGACCTTTCGATCTGCCAACCATCTTGGTTTAGCGACTGGCGGAGGTAGCCTTTCTGATAGAGCAAGCCGACGCCAACCAGGGGCAGATCGAGGTCAGAGGAGGCCTTGAGATGGTCGCCGGAGAGGACGCCGAGACCGCCGGAGTAGACAGGCAGGCACTCGGCGAGGCCGTATTCCATCGAGAAGTAAGCAATGAGTTTGTCGGACTGAGCGGCGGCCGAGTCCATGTAGGCGTCGAGGCGCTCACATGCTTTTTTGTAGAGAACGAGAAAGCGGGTATCGGAGGCGGCCTTTTCGAGGCTGGCCTGGGGCACCTGACCGAGCATCAGGATGGGGTTGTGGCCACTATTGCGCCATGCGGTAGCGTCGAGGCGGCGGAACATGCCGCGCAGGTTGGGCTCCCAGACCCAAAGCAGGTTGTAGGCGAGTTCGGACAAGCGGGCAAGGGCTGGCGGGAGGGCCGGCTGAACGAGGAATTCCTTGTGAGGACGAATCTGAAACGACATAGGTAGATGGGGGTGGGGAGGTATTTAAAGATAGCAGAGGGGGGACAGTACTTGGGTTCTACGTCGGCAGCCTACACGGCTACACGGCTACGCGGAAGCCGAGGCCGGTCCGACTGAATTTTTCGCTCAGCCAGTCCCGCTCCTTGGCAGAGACGCGGAAGAGGTGGAAATCGTTTCGCTTGGGGTCCGAGTCGGCGACCCATTCGTCGACGTTGCCGATGATGTCGTAGAGGCCGAAGGGGTTCGCGTAGCCGGTGGAGGCTGGGGGTTTGGGGGCTTCGTTTTCTTTGGGGAGAACGATAAGTTGGGGAATAAAACGATCGCCCCACCAGAATTCGGTGCGGGTGCCGGCGCGGCAGGCGTACTCCCATTCATGATCGGTGGGCAGGCGGTAGGCGCGGCCGGTGAGCTTGGTGAGCCGGGCGCAGAACTCCATGCAGTCGCGGAAGGAGACGGTTTCGACGGCTTGGTCCGGCTTCCAGCCGAAGGGGGATTCCCGGCCGGTTTTGAAGGGCGGCAGCGCGCGTTTGCGCTTGGGGAGTTTGGCAACGGCGTTCCACTGGGCGATGGTGACCTCGTGGCGGCCTAGGGAGAACGAAGAAATGATCGTTTCCCGTCCATTGGGCAGGACGAGGGGGCCGGAAGGGATCGTGAGGAGTTCGAGGGGCGGGGTGCCAGGGAGGGGGTCGGCGAAGCCTTCGGCGGTGCGGGTTTCCGATTGAATGACGCGGCCCTGGCGGTCGAAGGCCGTGGGGAAGGCGAAGGGGAACGCGAGGAAGGAGCGCCGGGTGATCGCCATCTCTTTAGGCTATATTGTTGCGGTATGGGGAAACGCATGGTCGGCATCCTGATTGGTGACACCGCTCTGTGGGCGCAGACCGCGCAATATCCCGTGGCGTTGCCGGTGACGTACGCCTGGGCGAAGCTGGAATTGGCGCTCGAAAAGGCGGTCTATTACAATCCGCAGCCGCGCCCGAGCAAGGCCCGAGAGCGGACTAAACGTGAATATTCGGCCGTTGGCCAAGAGGGACTGAAGCAATGAATCGGAGGGAAGCGATGGCGGTGATGGCGGCGGGGCCGGTGGCGGCGCAGAGCGGGGGGACCTTTCGCGTGGCGCTGGGGTCGATTATGCACGAGTCAAACTCGTTCAACCCGGCAAAGACGGAATTGGAGGATTTCGAGTGGGTGGAGCCTTCGCTCGACCGCTGGGCGGCGGGGAGCACGGAGGTGGCGGGGTTCGTCGAGGAGGGCCGCCGGCAGAAATGGACGATGCTGCCGACGGTGTACTCCCACGCAACGCCGAAGGGCGCGGTGAGCAAGGCGGCTTTCGAGGAGTTGGCCAAGCGGCTGGTGGAAGGGTTCGAGAAGGTCAAGCCGTTCGACGCGATTCTGATTGCACTGCACGGGGCGATGTACGCCGAGGCGTATCCGCAGGGGGATGAAGAGCTGATCCGGCGGCTGCGAGCGAAGTTTCCGAAGCCGTTCCCAATCGTGCTGACGCACGACTTCCACGGGAACACGTCGCCGGCGATTGTCGAGATGACGAACGTGCTGGTGTCGTATAAACAGAATCCGCACCTGGATACCAAAGAGCGCGGCGTGCAGGCGGCAAACATTCTGGGCCGGATGCTGCGCGGCGAAATCAAGCCGGTGCAGACGATCATCAAGCCGGACATGGTTTACAACATCGTGTTCCAGAACACATATGGCGACCCGATGAAGCCGTTGACGCAGGAGACTTTCCGCATGGAACGGGACAACCCGAAGATTCTGGCGGCCAGCGTGATGGGCGGTTACCAATACAACGACTCGCCGCACATGGGGCCGAGCGTCATCGTGGTGACCGACGACGACCGCAACCTGGCCGAGCGCGAAGCTAAGCGGCTGAGCGACATGATGTGGGCGCAGCGGGACCGATTAAAGCTGAACCTGCCGGACGCGGCGGCGGCCGTGAAGAGTGCGATGGCGGCGAAGCAATTCCCGGTGGCGCTATTCGATATCGGCGACAACATCGGCGGTGGGTCGGCGGGCGATTCGACATTCTTGTTGGAGCAGTTGCTGGCGCAGAAAGCGGACGGCTGGGTGGTGGTGATGTACGAACCGGCGGCATTCCACGCCGCGCAGAAGGCGGGCCTGGACGGTGCGTTCGATCAACTGGTGGGCGGCAAGTCCGACAATGCGCATGGGAAGCCGGTACGGGTGAAAGGCAAGGTGCGAAGTCTACACGCGGGCAACTACATTGAGACCGCGGTGCGGCACGGCGGCGGGCGATATTGGAACCTGGGGCACACGGCCGTGATCGAGGCTGAGGGTTCGACGCGGGATCTTTCGAATTATCTGGTGGTGACGAGTGAGCGGTCGAGCCCGAATTCGATCCATCAGATTGTGTCGCTGGGGATCTATCCCGACCGGCAGAAGATCCTGGTGGCGAAGGGGACGATTGCGCCTCGTGCGGCCTATGAGCCGGTGGCGGCCGAGATCGTGATGGTCGATACGCCGGGCGCCACCAGCGTGAACCCGGGGCGGTACGAGTTCAAGCAGGCGCGCAAGGAAATGTGGGGAATTAAGTAGCGATCTTGCCGAAGACGCGCAGGAGATTGCCGCCGAGAAACTTCCGGATGCGGCTCTCCTTCCAGCCACGGCGGAGCATGGCTTCGGTGAACATGGGATAGTCGCGGCAATCGCGTATTCCGCGGGGGAGGGTCGGTCCGCCATCGAAATCGGTGCCGAGGATCACATGGTCCTCGCCGGCGATCTGCGTGGCGCGTTCGACGACATCGAACCATTGGTCGATCGTGTACTTCAGCTCCTCTGGCGCTTTGATACCGACCATGGGGAAGCCAGGGGCAACGAGCTTATCGATCTCAGCGATCGTCATTTCCGCCTTGTCCTTTTTGACGTCGCTGCGGTCCCAGAAGGGCTTGCCGGCCTGCTTTGTGCGGAAGTCAAACATGGCGCGATTGTGGAATTCGTTGCCGATGTGGAAGCCGATCAAGCCGCCTTTCTTCGCCAGCTTTTCGAGCGTGGCCTCGGTCATCAGCCGGGGGATGTCATTGCGGGAGCGAAGGCCGTCGTGCGTCGAGACGACGGGATGCTCTGAGAGTTCGATGGTCTGCTCAGCGGTCTCAGTGGAAGCGTGTGCGATGTTGATGACGATGCCGAGGCGGTTGCATTCGCGGACGACGGCACGGCCGTGTTCCGTGATGCCGTTGAAGCGCGGGATGGCGCAGCAGGAATCAGCGAAATTGTTGGAGAAGTTGTGGGCGGGGAGTTGAATGCTGCGGACCCCTAGTTGATGGAGGCTGCGAAGCACGCCGAGGTCGCCATCCATATCGAAGCCGCCTTCGAGATCGAGAACGGCGGCGATCTTGTTCTGCTTCTGCAGCGCTTGGATTTCGGCGACGTTGCGCGCGATGCCGATGGTGCGGGAGTTCTTTTCGACTTGGCGGTAGGCGAGGTCGATCAGGCGCAGCGCCTGCTTCGTCTCGTAGTGGCCAGGGTAGTAGTCTTCCGTGATGAAGAGCGTGAAGAAGAGGGCATCGAGGCCGCCTTCTTTGGCGCGGACAAGATCGAAGTGGCCGTCCTCCACGCGCTGTCCGATGTCGCCGCCGTGATAAAGCTGGCGAGTGATGACGTGGACATGCGCGTCGAAGACGAACATCTTCTCGTGAAGTTGGCGCGGGGTAATCGCGAGGGTGGAAGAGAGAAATTGGCGGCGGTTCATGCGGTTTGCAAGAAGGGTTCGGCGGGCGATTTGTATTGAATGGCGAGTCCGGGGGTGGCGACGGGCTGGCCGGTCCGTTTCGAGGCGAAGGCCTGGGCGAGGATGCCGGTGGTGAGCAGCGTGCGCTCCGGCGGGTAGGGTTCGCGGCCGGTGAGGACCAGGTCTTCGATGCAATGGACGAGGCCGTCGAAGTGGGGAAGGGGGCGGGTAACGGTGGGCGGGCCAAAGAGCGTGGTCTGGATGCCGGCCGGCGTCTGGAGGGCGACGGTACGGTCGTTGCCGGAGGGCGTGAGCATGAGGGCGAGGGCTTCAAGACCATCGCGATAGTGGATGTGAAAGAGTACTGGCGATTTGGCTTGGGAATCAAGGGAGCCGTTGCGGGAGGCGGGGTCAAGAGCCCACGCGGCATCGAGCAGGGGGCGGGCCCACGGCTGGGCGGGGAGCCACTTCCAGATGGCTTCGTTCGTAAACGTTTGCACGTGGGCGACGCCGGTTTCGCCACCGATGCGGCGTTCGACGAGGCATTGGAGAGATTCGAGCAGATGGAATCCGTAGGCGTCGAGAGGGCCGTAGCCGATGGCAGCGGCGTGGGAGATGCGGGTTTCGAGTTTGGGCTGCAGGCGCGGAGCACGGCTGGTGACGGGGAGAGAGGAGCCGGCCAGCAGCGGGACCTTGAGGCGGCGGGCGCGGCGGAAGAGCGCTTCGGCTTTGGTCCAATCGTAGGAGAAGTGCTTATCGAAGAAAGTGGGGACGCTGCGGCCGGATTGCTCGTAGACGTCGAGGATCTGGTTGAAGAGTTCGAAGCGGGGATAGAGCTTTTGGCCGTCGGCGTTGGTGGGATAGTCGCCGTGTTCGCCGATGAAAACCACGCCATCGACGGCGAGCTTATCGGTGCCGAGGGTGAGGGCTTCGCGGATGGTGGGATGGATCTTGAAACCGTGGCGGGAGGCCAGGTCGCGCGACATGTCGTTCTTCGGGGCCTGGTCGGTATAGAGAGAGATGAGATTGAGCCGAGGCGGGGTCCAGATGTTGTTGGCGGAGTGGCCGCCGAGGAGGCGTCCGCAGACGACGTCGGCATGCGAGTACCAGCGGTATTCGGTGACGATGGCCGCGATCTTCTTACGCGGGTCGGGGGCCAGGAGGGAGAGGAATTGACGGCGGCGCATGATGTTCCATGGTACGCATTTTTGTTTTTGCAATGAAACGCCGATGCGGTTAGAGTTTGGGATATGAAGTTCTCTCGCCGTCATTTGATACAGACCGCCGGGGCGTTGCCATTAGCGGGTTCCGCCGCCGCCGCGGAGAGCACCCCGGACTACCTGGCGCAACTCGGCGTCGTGCCCATCATTAATGCGGCTGGGGTGTACACGATGATGACGGCGAGCCTGATGCGCCCGGAGTGCGTGCGGGCGATCGCGGCGATGTCGACGAAGTTTGTGCGGCTTGATGAGTTGCACGATGCGGTCGGCAAGAAGATTGCCAAACTGCTGGGAGCTGAGGCGGCGATGGTGCCCTCCGGCGCGGCAGCGGCGTTGACGGTGGGGACAGCGGGCGTGTTAACCGGCACGAACCCGGACTTCATTCAACGAATCCCTGACCTTACCGGGATGAAGACCGAGGTGATCATTCAGAAATCGCACCGCTTTCCCTATGACCACATGGTGCGCAACTGCGGCGTGAAGCTGGTGGAGGTGGAGACGCGGGAGCAACTGATGAAGGCCATCGGTCGGCAGACCGCGATGCTGCTGTTCCTCAATAAGGCCGGCCATCTGGGCGAAGTGAAGATGAGAGAGTTCGTCGCGATCGGCAAGCAGTACAAGATTCCGACCTTCAACGATGCCGCGGCGGACGTTCCGCCGGTGGAGAATCTGTTGAACCCGATCAAGCTGGGCTTCGATCTGGTTTGCTGCTCCGGCGGCAAGGGCATCCGCGGGCCGCAGTCGGCGGGCCTGCTGGCCGGGAGGGCGGACCTGATTCGCGCGGCGCGGATGAACACGTCGCCAAACAGCGACACCATCGGCCGCTGCTGCAAGGTGAACAAGGAAGAGATGGTGGGCATGATGGTGGCGCTGGAATCGTTCCTGAACGAAGATCACAAGGCGCTGTGGAAGGAGTGGGAGACTCGTGTCGAAAGCATGCGGCGGACGCTGAGCCGGGTGCGCGGGCTGAAGGCCACGCCGTTCGTGCCGGAGATCGCCAACTCCGTGCCGCACCTGCGCGTGCAGTGGGATGTGAAGAAGCTTGGGCTAAGCGAACTCGACGTGATGAAGCAGCTACGCGAAGGGCAGCCTTCAATTGAACTGGTGCCAACGAACCCGCAGCCGGGCGAGGGCGTGGAAATCGCCAGTTGGATGCTGCAACCGGGCGAGGCCGAGATCGTGGCCGGGCGGATGGAAGAGATCCTGGGGCCGAAAGCTTAGCGAACGCCGCTGATTTCGGCAGCGGCCTTACGTAGCGCCGCAATGATCTTCTTGTCCTTCTGCGGGCGGAAGCGATGGATGGGGCCGGAGAGGCTGAGCGCGGCGACGGCCTCGCCATGAGCATTCAGGATGGGCGCGCCGACGCAGGTCGCCTGCAGAGCGGACTCCTCCACCTCGACGCTGTAACCCAGGCGGCGGACATTTGCAAGCTCCGTGCGGAGCAGGGCTTCGTCCGTAATGGTTTTGGCCGTGAGCGCGACAAGCGGGCGGCCGGCGATGAGCCCATCGACGACCGAGGGCGTGGAGAAGGCGAGAATCGCTCGGCCGAGCGAAGAGGCGTGTACAGCGACCGTCGCGCCGGGACGCTCGGAGAAACGCAACGCCGATTCGCTGGGAACGACTTCAAGATAGACCACCTTATCCTGTTGCAGTTTACCGAGGTTGACCGTTTCGCCGAATAGGTCGCGAAGGCTGATCATCTGCGGCAGCGCGGCGCGGCGGAGGGTTTCGAGATCTTCCCCGGCGGTGAGCAAACCGGGGACGCCGTAACCGAGGCGGTACGTTTTTCCGGCCTCGTCGCGAATGAGAACCCCTAGATGCTGCAGCGTACTGAAGACGCGAAACACCGTGGATTTTGGAATGCCTGTGCGCAGAACCGCTTCATTGAGAGACATAGTTCCGGCGCGGGAGACTTCTTCAATGAGCCGAAAAGCGCTCTGGAGGACGGGGACCAGGTAGCGGGGCTGGGGACTTTTCACGATGACGATTGGAAGTATGTCACACTTCCCAAAGACAATTGAGGTTCAATAGAGAAGCGTGCGTTCCTTAAGCTTAACTCATGAAACAGAGGTCCGAGCCAAGACGGCGGGATCGCTAGCCCGATACGAACGCAGCCAGCGGTCTTTGGCTGGCGGTGTCTCGAGCGGTCTGCGCCGGGCGGCACGGCCATATCCGCTGTTCTTTGAGCGCGGGGCGGGTAGCCGCATCTGGGACGTGGACGGCAACGAATACATCGACTTTGGCTTGGCCTGGGGACCCCTGATTCTGGGCCATGCGCCGCCGAGAGTTTCCGCGGCGATAGCGGAGCAGGCGGGTAAGGGACTGACGTTCGGAGCGCAGCACGAACTCGAATATCTGGTGGCCGAACGGCTTACCGAGATTCTGCCCTGCGCGGATCTCGTCGCGTTTTCGAACGCGGGCACCGACGTTGTTAACGTGGCGCTCCGGTTGGCCCGCGCGGTAACGGGACGGCCGAAGTATCTGAAGTTCGAGGGCCATTATCACGGCTGGGGCGACCAAGCGCTGGTGAGCTACCGGTTCGGTGCGGAACATCCGCTGGGCCGGCCGGAAGCCGTGGGCAAAGGGCAACTGCCGCACGAACATGTGCTGGTGGCGGAATGGAACGATCGGGCGGCGGTGGAGCAGTTATTTGCCGAGCACGGGGCAGAGATTTCGATGGTGGCTTGTGAGCCGCTGCTGGCGAATTCGGGCTGCGTACCGGCCGAGGCGGGCTTCCTTGAATTCCTCCGCCAGATTACGACAAGGTACGGCGCGCTGCTGCTGTTCGATGAGGTGATCACCGGCTTCCGCGTAGCGCTCGACGGTGGACAGGGGCGGTACGGCGTTACGCCGGACTTGGCGACCTTCGCCAAGGCCGTCGGGGCCGGGACTCCATTAAGCGTTCTGGCCGGCAAACGGGAATACATGGACGCGATTAGCCGCGGCGAAGTGGTGCATGCCGGCACGCTGAACGGGAACCCGCTGGCGCTGGCGGCGGCGGCGGCGGCGCTCGAGGAGTTGTCGGCGCCCGGCTTCTATGAACGGCTGCACGCGCTGGGCAACCGGCTGCGCGCGGGCCTGGAAACGCTGCTGCGAGCCAAGGGCCACGCGGTGGTGACGACCGGCGACGGCCCGGTGTTTCAAGTAGCTTTCCAAGAGAATGTGCCGCGCAACTATCGGGAGACGATGGCGGCGGACAAAGCTAAGTACAGCGACTTCGCGATCGGCCTGTTGAACCAGGGGGTGCTGGTGCTGCCGGATGGCCGCTGGTACATCAGCGGGGCCCATACGGAGGGCGATATCGAGGCGACCCTAGCCGCGGCGGCGAACGCCCTGTAGAATAAATATTTGGTTTATAAGCTGGTTTACGAAAACCTGAAGCACCGTCCAGTGAGGACGCTGTTGAGTTCGCTGGCAATCGGCCTAGGCGTGACGATGATGCTTGCCCTGGTGGGCGTCGGCGAAGGAATGTTGGAGGATCAGGCGAACCGGGCGCGCGGCGTCGGCGCGGATCTCGTGGTCCGGGCGCCGGGCAGTTCCGTTGTCGGCATGGGATCCCTTTCGATGAACCAGGGCATCCTGGCCTACGTCCGGTCCCAGAAGCATGTCGCACTGGCGACGCCAATCGGCGTCCATTCGACGGGCGGCGTAAGCTCCATCATGGGAATCAACTACGACGAGTTCGCGGCGATGGGCGGGGGCTTTCGCTTTCGCGAAGGCGGGAAGTTCTCCTCACCGGACGATGTGATTGTCGACGACCTGTACGCCCGGGAGAAGAACCTGAAAATCGGTTCGTTGTTGAATACGATGAACCGCGATTGGCGAGTTTCGGGCATATTCGCCTCGGGCAAACTGGCGCGGGTCATGATCCCGTTGACGGTATTGCAGGAACTCGCGAGCGCGAACGGAAAGATCACCATGATCTACGTGAAGCTGGACGACCCGGCAAATACGCAGGCCGTGATCGACGCCATGAAGAAGGATCTGCCGGAGTATCCCATCTACGCGATGGAAGAGTTGATCAAGCAGTTCTCCGTGAACAACCTGCCGGAGTTGAAGGCGTTCATCGGAGTGGTGGTTTCGCTCGCGGTCTTGTTCGGCTTTCTGGTGGTCTTCCTGGCGATGTACACTGCCGTGCTCGAACGGACCCGCGAGATCGGTATCCTGAAGGCGCTAGGCGCCGGGCCGAGCTATGTGCTTGGCATTTTGCTGCGGGAGACGGTTCTGCTGGCGATCATCGGCTCGCTCTGCGGCATCTTGATGAGCTACGGGACGCGGTGGCTGATTGGAGTGTTCATTCCAGCTTCGATGGTGCAGGCCATTGTTTATTCCTGGTGGCCGATTGCTTCGCTGATCACGCTGGCGGGCGCTGTGCTCGGAGTGCTCTATCCCGCATTGAAGGCAGCCAAACAAGACGCGCTCGACTCACTCTCATACGACTAATGGCGATTATCGAGATTCAGAATTTGCGCAAGACGTTCCGTAGCGGCGACGTGGAAGTACACGCATTGCGGGGCGTGAATCTGCTCGTCGAAACGGGCGAGTTTCTAGCCGTAGTCGGGAAGTCCGGCAGCGGCAAATCGACGCTGTTCCACATTTTGGGCGGGTTGACCCCGCCGACTTCAGGCACGGTGAAGATTGATGGCCAGAGCCTGACGGACCTCGACGAAGGCGGGCGCACGCTCTTGCGGCGGAACAGTGTGGGGTTCGTTTTTCAGAAGTACAACCTGCTGCCGACGCTGACGATTCGCGACAACATCGACATCGCCCGGGATATCTCCGGGAAAACCGCGCCTTGGGACGCGGCGTTCATCGACGTGGTGGAGATCCTGGGCATCGCGCAGAAGATGGAACGCAAGCCTCGGCAGCTTTCGGGCGGGGAGCAACAACGCGTGGCCATTGCGAGGGCTATCGTGAATCAGCCGGCGATTCTGTTGGCCGATGAGCCCACGGGGAACCTGGACACCGAGAACTCCAACATGGTCTTGGACCTGCTGCGCCACCTGAACAAGAAGACGGGCCAGACCGTGCTCATGATCACGCACGATCCAGAAGCGGCCGCATTCGCCGACCGGATCGTGCAGATGCGCGACGGCGAGCTATACGGCGCCTAAGCCCGGGCCTTTCAGCAGGCTGGTGTTGACGCGGCCGTTGCGAATATCGAACACCCCGGGGAACTTCCGGTCCCAGCCGGCATTGGCGGCGGGCACGTACTGGCGGGCGTTGCCTTCAATGGCCGCGACGCCGGGCACGTGCGCGGCGACGCCGGCCGAATGGATGAAAGAAGCGCCGGGGCAAGTAAGATCCTGAACGCAGAGGAACATCTTGAACTTCTGCGCGGCGGCGGCCATCAGCAGCGCTTGTGACTGTCCTTTGCAAGCCTTCAGCGCAGCTCCGGTGTAGCCCATTTCGCGGGCGAGCAGCAGAGATTCGAGATCGGTGAGCGACTCGTCGATCACCACCGGGCGGAGCTTCGAGGCTTCGTGCATTACATTGGCGCGGTCTGCCTTCAGGTCGCGCTTGGTGGGCTGCTCGATGTACTGAATACGCACGAAGCCGCGCGGCGCTTTCTCCTTAATCTTGGCGAGCATCTCGATGAGGTACTTCACGCTGGGGCACTTTTCGTTGAAGTCGAGTGAGTAGACCCAGTCGGAGACGCGGCGCTGATTCTGTACTTCCGTGGCGGTGCGGTCGACGGCCAGAACGCGTTCCGTGTCCCACTCCATGTCTTCGCCGTTGAGTTTGATCTTGATATTGGTGAGGCCGGAGTGGTTGATCCACTCGGGAAGCGTCTCGGGCAAGCCGTCGTTGATCCGCTTCTTGATGTCGCCGGCGGTGATGGGGTCGACGGCGCCGACGAGATGATAAAGCGGCATGCTGGGCTTGGGTTTGGTGAGAACGTACTTCTGCAGGTACTCGCCTTCAAATCCCTTGCCGAGGTAGTGCGACAGATCGTGCCGCATCAGGTCAGGGCCGTAAATGGCGTAGGCGCTGCGATTGAGCAGCTTCCCGAAGCCATCGGCGATGGCGGCGTCAAACGGGCTGCACGTCGTGAGCGTGCAGAGTTTGGGGATTGGCTGCGGGAGCTTGATTTCATTGGCGGCCGCCAGCCACATCGGCTCCAGCGAGTGGTTCAGGTCGACGGGGTGTCCGTATTCCTTGTGGTCCCGCGTGACCTTCTCAACCTTCGCGGCGAGCGTCTTCATGGCCGCGAGAGTCTCGTCGTATCGCAGCGTTTTCGAAGGGAAACTCCAAACGTTGCCCAGCGGCATGGACCCGAATCCCTGTGCAGTCTTCCCGGCGCGTGATTCAAGCGTCACCTTCACATTGAGCAGCGTCACGCGATCCACTTCCGTGCCGCCGAACTTGATCGGCGTGCGGTAGAGGAAGTCCTCCGTGGAGGTGGACAGCTCCTTGATTCGGACGTCGGTGGACATCGTCTGCGCATGAATGGCCGGGGCGGCGGCGAGCAGGGAGCCAAGGAAAGCGCGGCGGGAGGAGAGTGCCATGCGCCTATTGTATGGGAACAATGCGAGCGATTGCGGGGTCAGAGAAGACATGCAGATACCATGGAGATACACAGGAATTCTGGTGCAGAGCGGCATAGTCGGCGCCGTATTGGTGGTGCCGATGTTCTATCCCGAAGTGATTGCAGTGGCGCTGCCGAAGATTGGCATTACGCTACAGGCGCCGGCCCGGCAAGTGGCGCTAGAGCCGGCGGCCACGTCCTCGTCCGCCGTCACGGCGACAAATACGATGATGCGTCCGTCACCGAGGCGCTATATAGCACCTTCGCGCTGGGACCGGCCCGCGGCGGTGATTGTGGATGAACCCGGCGCGTTTCTACCAACGGTGGGGCCGGGCGAAGTGCAGGCCTCCGCCAGCGTGGGAGTGAGTACGTTGGGCGCGCTGCCGCCGCCGGTGGTGGAAACGAAGCCTCCGGCTCCGCCGCCGTCCGAAGCCACGCCGAGGCGGATCTCAGTGGGTGGCACGGTGCAGGCGGCGCGTCTGGTGAAGCAAGTGACGCCGGTGTACCCGCCCTTAGCGAAGAGTGCGCGGATCTCCGGCACGGTGCGGCTGGAGGCGGTGATCGGCCCGGACGGAAGCGTCGAGCAGTTACGCGCCGTGAGCGGCCATCCATTGTTGACGAAGGCCGCGCTGGACGCCGTGCGGGAGTGGCGCTACCAGGCGACTCTGCTGAACGGCCGCGCGGTGGAGGTGGCGACGGTGATCGACGTTAACTTCGTTCTGGGCGGGCGTTAGCTGAGAGCAGTTTGAGCGCGGCGCCGATCCATAATCTTGACGCAGGCGAAGAGCACGCCAAACAGCAGGAAAAGAACGCCGCCGATCTGCCAGATATGGCTCTTGAGATAGGCGCCGGCTTCGGTGCCGAGTTGGCTGCCGAGGTAGGCGAGCGCGAAGTAGCGGGGCACGCGGGCGGCGAGCACGGTGAAAAAAAAGCTGCGCGGGTTCACTCCGAGCGCGCCGGCGGAGATGACAAACAGCTTCATCGGCATCGGTATGGGCGAGATGGCACTGATGAAAACCGTGAGCAGGCCATACTGATGAAACCACTGCCGGAATTTCTTGCCGCGTTCACCGAGAGTGTGTTTTTCGAGGTACTTTTCGCCGCCCTTCCGGGAGACGAAGAAGAGGAACATGCTGCCGCACAACGAGCCGGCGAGGGCCATGGCGGCGGCCAGATAAGCCGTGCTGGGCGAGTTGGCGGCGAGCACCATCAACAACGCATCGGCGGCGGCCGGAATCGGAAGGCCCGCGGAATCGAGGGCGGCAAGAACGAGCAGGCCGGGAGGGCCCCAAGCGACCAGATTGGCGACGAATTGCTTCAAGCTTCCAGTTTACCGAGCATTGCTTGCAAATCGCTCTCCGACAAGACTCTGATCCCAAGCTCGGTGGCCTTGTCGAGCTTAGAGCCGGCCTCCTCCCCCGCCACGACATAGCTGGTTTTCTTGCTGACGGAGCCGGAGACCTTGCCTCCCGCGGCTTCGATCATCTCCTTGGCTTGGTCCCGCGAAAGCGTCGGCAGGGTGCCCGTGAGGACGAAAGTGAGACCGGCCAGCGGGCCGCCGGAGCGATCCACTTTCCGATGCGTGAACGTCAGACCCGCAGCACGCAGGCGCTCCACCACGGCGCGATTCCGCTCCTCGGCGAACCACCGGCGAATGCTCTGTGCAACCTTGGGGCCCACTTCAGTCGTCTGCTGCAGCCGAGCCTCATCCGCATCGCGTAATGCATCGAGCGAACCAAAATGTTCGGCCAGGAACTGCGCCGTGCGTTCACCGACAAAAGGGATGCCCAGGCCATTGAGCACGCGTGGCAGCGGCAGCGTCTTCGACCGGCCGATGCCGGCCAGCACGCGTTCGGCTGATTTCGTTCCCATTCGTTCCAGGCCGGCAAGCTGTTCGAGTGTGAGGTCATAAAGGTCAGCCACCGACCTCACAAGCCCAGCGTTGACCAGCTGCTTCACCAACTCATCACCCAGGCCTGCGATATCCAGCACGGGCCTCGCCGCAAAATGGGCCACCGACTCCTTCAGGCGCGCCGGGCAGCTCGAATTCAAACAGCGCGAAACCACCTCGCCCTCCGGCCGCGATACGGAACTGCCGCAGACCGGGCACGCCGACGGCATTTGAAACGGTACGCGTGGATCGCCCTGACGAACGACCTTCACGATCTTCGGAATCACGTCGCCGGATCGCTCCAGCAGCACCGTATCCCCGACCGCCACACCAAGCCGCGCGATCTCATCTTCGTTATGCAGCGTTGAACGGCTGACCATGACCCCGCTGACAGCTACCGGCTTCAAATGCGCCACTGGCGTCAAGGCGCCCGTCCGGCCCACCTGAATATCAATCTTCTCGATGACGGTTTCGGCCTGCCGCGCCGCGTACTTGAACGCAATTGCCCATCGGGGAAACTTGGCAGTCCAGCCGAGTTTCTGCTGCTGGATGATGGAATCCACCTTGGCGACCACGCCGTCGATTTCATATGGCAGCCGCTCGCGCTCAGCTTCGTAGCGGTGGCAGAACGCAAGGAGTTCATCGATATTGCGGCAGATGGCGCGGGCGGAATTCACCTTGAAGCCCATCACAGCGAGCTCCTCAAGCGCATCCCAATGAGAAGAACGGGCGGGCTGACCGTCGGCGAGCAGGGAGTAGGCGTAGAAGTCGAGTTGGCGGTTCGCGGTGATCGTCGGATCGAGCACACGCAGGGATCCTGCCGAAGAATTGCGCGGGTTGGCATAGCGGGGCAGGCCCTCCTGCTCGCGCTCGGCGTTCAGTTTCTGGAAGGCGGCGTTGGGCATGACGACCTCACCGCGGGCCTCCAAGTTCGACCGTTCGCCGTTCAACTTCAGCGGCAGGCTGCGTATGGTGCGGGCATTCGGTGTGACGTCTTCGCCTACAGCGCCATCGCCTCGTGTGAGAGCAAGTTGCAGCGAATGCTCGCGGTATTGAACCGCCATCGAAAGACCGTCGAGCTTCAACTCGGCCACATAACGGTACGGCTCGTCAGCGAGCAGGTCCCGGACGCGCTGATCGAACGCCCGGAGTTCCCCTTCATTCAGAGCGTTATCAAGGCTGAGCATCGGCGAGCTGTGCGGCAGCTTTACGAAGCCTTCGCGAGGGGCGCCGCCAACACGCTGGCTCGGGGAGTCCGCGGTGATCGACGAAGGGTCGGCCTGTTCCATCGCGTGCAACTCGCGCATCAGAGCATCGTATTCGGCGTCGGTGACCTCGGGCTGGTCGAGAACATAGTAGAGATATTCGTGGCGGCGAATCTGCTGGCGCAACTGTTCTACTTTGCTCATGGGGCTCCTCCAATAGGATACTGGGGGGTTGCCGGCCATCGCATTCATTTACAATCCCCGTGCAGGAAAGCTGCTGCGGCATCCCCGCTTGGTGGAGCGGACGACGGAGGCGGTGCGTTCGTACGGCCGCGTGGAGGTATGCCCCACGACAGGACCCAACACGGCGGGCGTGCTGGCCCGCCAGCAGCTCGACAAGGGTGCCGAATGGGTCGTGGTGCTGGGCGGCGACGGCACCATCAACGAAGTGGCCAATGGCATGATCGGCAGCCAGGCGGCACTGGTCCCCTTGCCCGGCGGCACGGCGAACGTGTTGTGCGCCGAAACGAAGATCGGAACGAACCCATTGAAGGCGGCTGCGGCGTTGGGCCTGCGGCAAGCCCGGCGGATCGCCGTGGGTCACATCAAGAACGCGACCACAGACCGGCACTTTCTGGCGATGGCGGGCGCCGGGCTCGACGCAACCGTGGTGAACGCGGTTAACCCCGCAATCAAAGACAAGTTCGGCAAGCTGGCTTATTGGGTGAGCGGGTTTGGCATGTTCGGCAAGTCCCTGGCGCAGTTCCATTCCGATATTGATGGGTTCGTTTCGCAACGGAGCTTTCTGCTGGCGAGCCGCGTCAAAAACTACGGCGGCGACCTCGAGATTGCCCGGAACGTCTCGCTGCTCGATGACTGCCTGGAAGCGGTCTCTTTCGCCGGCTCAAATTCGTTCCGGTATATGCCCTATTTGGTCGGCGTGCTGATTGGCAAGCCGAGCCTGTGTCCAGGTGTGGACGTGCGAGCGGCGCAGGTTCTGGAGTGCAAGGCCATAAACGGCAAACCAGTGCCGATTCAAGTCGACGGCGAAGCGGCCGGCTTTTTGCCCGCGCGAATTGCGGTGGTGCCGAATGCTTTGACCATCCTGCTGCCGCGGGAATACATCGAGAGAGCGGAGCGGAATCCTTGGACAACATCACCCACTCGTTAACCGGCGTTATGATGTCGCGGGCCGGTCTGAACCGGTTGTGTCCGCGCGCGACTCCGTTGCTGGTGCTGTGTGCGAACATTCCGGATGGCGATATTCTGGCTCTATCGCTTGGGACGTTCGGCTATCTTGATTATCATCGGCACATCACCCATGCCTTGGTTGTCTCGCCGCTGATGGCGCTGTTGCCGGTATTGTTCATCCGGTGGCTGGAACGCGGCAAGGCGTTTCCTTGGGCGATGGCGATGGCGGTGGGGAACATGGGGGTCCTCGCCCACCTCTTCATGGATTACTGGAACAGCTACGGGATCCGCCTGCTGCTGCCGTTCTCGAACGAGTGGTTCGCGCTCGACGGAGTCTTTGTTTTGGACCCTTGGATACTGGTTGTCCTGGGATTGGCGCTGGCGGCGCCGTGGCTGTCACGGCTCGTTGGGAGCGAGATCGGATCGCAGAAGAAGCCCACCGGCCAGGGGTGGGCGATTTTCGCTCTCCTGTTTCTGCTGGTCTGGACTGGGGGCCGCGTCGTGCTGCATCAACGCGCCATCGAGACGCTTTCGGCCCGGCGCTTCGCCGGACAGGAACCACTGCGCGTGGCGGCATGGCCGACGCCGTTCAACCCCTTCCGCTGGACCGGATACGTTTCCACAGAAACCTTTTGGCGACTGCAGGACGTCAACCTGGGTCAGCCGTTCGATCCCGACGCTGGCCGAACCTTTTACAAGCCGACGGACGCGGCGCGTATCAACGCTGTCAAGCGGACGCCGGAGGCGCAAGGCTTTCTGCGCTTCAGCCAATATCCCGTCTGGCGCATGATCCCGGTCACTGAACCCGAAGGCGGCATTGCCGTCGAAGGCGTCGACGTGCGGTTCGGCTCGCCGGAAGAGGGGCGGTTTCAGGTACGCGTCGTTTTGGATCAAAGCTTGCAGGTGGTTTCCAGTACCTTTACGTACGGGACGTTTAAACGATGAACAGTTACGGCTTGTGGATCAACGGCGCGGAAACCAAGGGCGAGACGACGCGGACCGTGCGTGTACCGTTCGACGATGCCCCGTTCGCCGCGGTAGCGGAGGCCGGTCCGGCGCAGGCCGCCGCAGCGGTGCGGGCGGCGACGGAAGCAGCCCACCTGATGCGCGAAATGACACGGGCGCAGCGCAGCGAGATCCTGCGCCGCACGCGCGCACTGCTGCTGGCCGCCAAGGAAGAGTTGGCAGTCATCATCGCGAGCGAGAGCGGAAAGCCGCTGCGGGAGGCGCGGACAGAGGTGGACCGTGGCGCGGCCACGCTGCTATTCTCCGCCGAAGAAGCTAACCGCTTG
>JBBQRA010000054.1:0-27260 GCA_038215275.1 Bryobacterales bacterium
GAGGTTAAGGTGGGACCGGCGAAGTCCACGGCCATTTGCTTGCCGAACCCGCTTCCAAAATCGAATCCAGCTTGGGTACACTGTGTCATAGCGAAAGCCGTTGCTCCTTGGTCTCTAACTTCTTGTCGTCAAACATAGTTACGCCAGAGACGGCGGCTTTTTGCTAGCTCTTTGTGAGAAATCTCGGCTAGACCAATTGCGGCAAAAGAAGGCCGACCCCGCGTTGATCGCCGACGTTGCAATCTTCCACAAGGCCGGCGCCATGCTGCAGGAGCACCCGGAAGAGTTCTTCGTGCCGGAGGATGTCCCGAAGTTCCTCGGCGTTCTCGCGCAAGGCGTCGAACGGGGCCGGCAACTGCTGGCCGGACAGTCCCCATGGGCGGCGCAAAAGGCGCGACGCTTGCACGGGTACGTCTCGGCGTTAGACGGTTCGGTTCAGCCCTACGGTCTCCGCGTCCCGGACTCGTACGACGGCTCAAAGACAGTGAAGCTGTACGTTTGGTTGCACGGTCGCGAGCGGGCGCTCACCGATGCCGCCTTTCTCGACCGCGCGCAGAAGGTGGCGCCCGGTGGCACGAACCCAGCCGACGAGGGGCAGATTCAGCTTGACGTCTACGGACGCTGGAACGGCATCGCCTACCATTGGGCCGGCGAGGTCGATGTGTTCGAAGCGATCGCAGCGGTACGCTCGCGGTACAAAATTGATCCGGAGCGAATCGTATTGCGCGGGTTCTCGATGGGCGGGTGCGGAGCCTGGCACATCGCGCTTCATCACCCAGGATACTTCGCGGCGGCCGAGATCGGGGCCGGGACGTGGCCATTGCGCTCGCAGATGCCCGGCTTTCCGCCCTACCAAGCGGGGCCGCTGCGGATTTACGAGAACATCATCGACTGGTCTTTGAACGCGTTCAATTGGCCGATCGCCGGCCACGGCGGGGAGAACGAAACAGGGACGAGTTCGATTCCCCCGCCGCCACCAGGTACGAAAACACGAGGCCAGCTCGAATCGTCCCTCCGCGTGCGGGCGCAGTTGGAACAGGAAGGATTTCCCTCCGAAGGGGACCCGTTTGATCTCCGCGTCCCTGGGACCCCTGCCCGCTTCTTCATCTCGAAAAACACCGGGCATGGAACCGGTCCGGAGGTAAGGGCAAAGCTTGACGCCTTCTTGAAAGAGCACGGACACCGCGGCCGGGTGTCGCCGGATCATGTACGGTTTGTGACCTTTACGACCCGGTACCCCGATTCGCACTGGGTGACCGTCGAGCATCTGACGAAGCACTATGACCGGGCGGAGGTCGATGCCCTGCGCCTCGATGCGGGCAAACGGTATGAGGTCTCAACCAGGAACGTAACCCGGTTGACCCTCAGAGAAGCCGCTTCCGCCCAGGAAGTGGCCATCGACGGCCAGAAGGTGGCGGTAAAGACCGCGGGGCAGGTGACGTTGGAGCGCACGGGCGACCGCTGGGCGGTTGCGAAGCCGGTGAAGGGGCTGCGGAAGACGCACGGGCTGCAAGGGCCAATCGACGACGCCTTCATGGATCCGTTTCTCCTGGTGCGGCCGACCAGGCAGCCTTGGAACGCCGAGGCTCACGCCCAGGCGTTGCGCATGCTGGCGCGGTTCGACCGGCTCTACGCCAAGGGCCTGCGCGCCCACCCGCGGATTAAAGATGACAAGGATGTGACGGCGGCCGACGCGGCACAGTACAACCTGGTTTTGTTCGGCGACCCCGGAAGCAATCGCTGGATCGCGAAACTGCAGGGCAAAACACCGCTACGCTGGACGCGGGAGAGTGTAGGATTCGGTGCCGAAAGCTTCCCGGCTGGCGAGCATGTACCAGCGATGGTCTATCCGAACCCCCTGGCGCCGGGGCGGTACGTGGTGATCAACAGCGGCATGACCATTGAGGACCGGGAGTTTACCTTCGAGTACGGCATGCCCCGCTTGGGCGATTTCGCCGTGCTCAAGGTGAAACCCGGGGCCGAGTGGCCGGACATCGCCACCGCCGGTTTATTTAACGAGCGCTGGCAGTTGCCGTAGGACGCGCGCCTTCCACATAAAGCCATTTCTTGGCCGGAACAAACGACACTTTCACCTTGACGAAGCCAGCGTGCTGTTCGAGGAGCGCCATCTGATCGGGATCATTGCCGTCGCGGGTATATTGCAACACCGCCGCCAGACGGCCCTGCGGCTTCCAGGCGCGGAAGAGTTCGGCGAAGGCAGCCGCTGCGTCGGGCCAGAAGTGAGTTTCGATCGTGCTCCGCCAGCCCAGCGGGTGGGCAGGCCACTTCGTCGGCGGCATCATGACCTTAGATGGCGGAAAAGACCCGTGGAAAGGATCAAGCAATAACCAGGGGAAGGGCGAGGAGGAGGAGCGCGGCGGCAAAGACGTAGTCGCCAGCGTGAAGGGCGCGGGCAGGGCCGAGGGGCAGCCTGCCGGTAAAGCCACGGGAGGTCATCGCGGCGGCAACCCGTTCCGAACGGTCCCAACTGCGGACGAAGAGGGCGGCGAGGCGAGGGCCCCAGGCAAGCTGCCGCGGGGTGCGGCCGCTGCGGCTGAGGCGCGCGCGGTCCATGCGGGCCCATTCCTGTTCGAGGAGTTGGGCGTAGCGGTAGGTGAAGGACGCGGTAACGACCAACACGGAAGGAACCCGCAGCCGTTCGAGACCAGCCACAAGGTCGGGAACCGGGGTGCTGGCAATCAGCATCCCCAGGACGAGGACGGAGCCGTATGCCTTGCCGAGGACCAAAAGCGAGGGGGCATAGTCCGGCGCCCGCTCAAAGGCCAAGAACGCCGCCATCATCGCCGCAAATGGCGTCACCAAAGCACAACGCTGCAGCGCCCACCGCAGCGAAAGACGGCTAGCCGCAAGAATCGCCGCCACCAGCGCCAATTGCATCCCTAGCACCGGCAACGTCGGGGCGGCGGAGATCGACACCGCCGCCCCCATCAAACCGATGATCTTCGCCCTGCTTTCGATCGGCGTCCAGCGGCAGCCCTCCACCGGCGCGAAGGCGGAAGTCATAGCCGGTCGCGGACACTCCACCAGAGCCAGATTCCTGTTAGGCCCAGCAGCAGTGCGCCCCCCGTCAACGCCTTCTGCCAAGGGGGCTGGGAGGAGGACGCCGCAGTAGGCGGGACGGCGGCCGACCATTCAAGAGTGGCTTCCTGCCGGTGGCCCATCTCGTCGTCGACGACGATGCGCCATTGGCCCGGCACGTCGGGGAGAAAGGCAAAGCGGCCCCGCGCGTCCGTACGGCCAGTTTGGAATTCGGCATCCGCCTTAGCCGGAGAGAAGACCGAAACCAGGCAGAAGGCCGCGGGTTCCGTGCCGCCATAGTGGGCGGCGACAACGATGGCTTCGCCCGCGACGCGAGGGAGGACGGCCAGATCGTGGGCGGCGAGACCCGCGGCAATCAGCAGGCCAAGGAGCGCTGGCTTCAACGGCTCTCCAGAATGGCGGGCTTGGCCTGGCGGAGGAAAGTGATGGCGGAAAGCGTCAAACCGGCCTCAATACAGGCCACGGCAAGATAGATGACGGCGATCGCGGCGAAACCCTTGCCGTAGCCGGCGACTTGAAACTCGGCAACCATCAACAGAGCAGGGATGTAGGTGCCAGCGAAGCCCGCCGCCGCGCCGCGGACCGGGTCCGGAAGCGTTGGCGTCTTCCAAATAAAGCTCGCCGCCAACGCTCCCAGCCCCATGTTCAGGGCGTTCAGTCCAAGCGATAGCAGGCCGCCGTGCTGGAACAGCAGCGCCTGGAAAAGTAGCGTCGTGAAGATCACCGGGAACGCGCGGCCGCCCAACAAGATCCCGGTTAATCCAAATAGCCCCAGATGCACCGACGTGCCGAGAAGCGGAAAATGGATCATCGAGACAACAAAACTCGTGGCCGACAGCATGCCCATTCGAGCCACTTCCCACGGCTCCACCCGGCGGCCGAGCAGTGCGACCGCGCCCAGCGAGATCGCGTGACCGGCGATGCACCAGGCTGGAGGCAAAATTCCGTCGGCAATATGCATGCGGCTACCAGTTCAAATAAAGAGCGGTTTCAAAGTTGTCGGTGTCGTAGTTTGAGCCTTTGGCCGTAGCGATAGGCTGCTCGCAAAGGATGACGAACGGGCCCTTCGCGCCAGCCGGAACAGCATAGCTCATCTTCCCGTCAACGCCGGTTTTCCCCAGAACCACTTCTTTCTTTCCCGCCCACGAGACCGCGACGTCACCACCCGCGTATGGCTTGCCATTGAAAAGCAGAGTGACCGTGACGCCCTTCGCCGT
Source organism: Bryobacterales bacterium (assembly GCA_038215275.1). Lineage (GTDB taxonomy): Bacteria > Acidobacteriota > Terriglobia > Bryobacterales > Bryobacteraceae. The sequence continues at coordinate 4,278 of JBBQRA010000054.1, forward strand.
CCGCTGCGGGATCAGTTCGTAGGCGAGCCCAACTGCCTTGGGTTCGAACTTGGCGTTGGCCGTAAGAGCATACGCGACCGCGGTGCGGACGCCGCGAAACGCTTGCGCGGCCGCTGGATTCTTATCCCGGCCGCCATCCACCAGGCCCTTCGGCGTGCGGCTGCGGATCCCGCGATCTTGCGTGAAGACAAGCCGATGTTGGCCTGCTTCCTTGGGCATGTATTCCGCGTCGAGCCACAAACCGTTCTTAGCCGGCTTCAGGTCCGTGCGGGCGCCGGAAGGCGCGATCGCATAAGCCTGCAGACCAGGCAGCAGTGGGGCGGATTCGCTGATGCCAAGTTCATGGCCAATGCCAAACTGTAACTGCGCCGGAGTGCCAACCGTCAGGATGGGCGTGACCGGGGCGATCCACGCGAAGTGCGCGGCCGCCACGCCAGCCAGTGCCAGGGCCATCCAGAATACCTTCATCATTTGACCCGATCGTAGCACGTCTAGTGCTTTCGTATGCGCCCGACGTCAGCCGTGGTAATGGCGAGTTGGCCGTGCTGAATCCCCTTTACCGAGATGAGAAGGTCGGCGAGTTGCCGGACCTGTTTCGACTTTCCCCGCAAAATCAGCACTTCAAGGCAGTTGTGGTGGTCGAGATGGACGTGGAGCGTCGAGACGACGACGCCGTGGTGATCGTGCTGCAGCGCCGTGATCTTATCGGTAAGGTTACGCTGGTGGTGATCGTAGACCAGAGTCAGGCTGCCGACCACCTCTTTGTTCGGCGCCTCGGTCTCCTCGTGGACGAGGCGGTCGCGAATCAAATCACGAAACGCCTCTGAACGATTCCCGTACCCCTTCGCTCCGATGTACGTGTCGAAGGTCTCCAAAAGTTCGGCGTCAATCGCCACCCCTATCCGCGCAAGCTGACTCATGCCAACCATTTTGTCACCCCGCGGGCGGTGAGAGAATAACCAAACGATGATTGATCGCCGCTCACTTCTGATTTCCGCCTTGCCCTTGCTCGCCGCGCCGCCCCGGAGGCCGACCCCGCTCTCGCCGCAGGCAAAGACGGAGGACTGGCCGTCGTTCCTGGGCCCGCGCCACAATGGCACCTCCCTCGAAACGAAACTGAAGCCGCGCTTCCCCCCCAGCGGCCCGCCGCTGCTGTGGGAGATGCCGAAGGGCACCGGCTACAGCTCCCCGGCCATCGTGGGCGACCGGCTCGTATTTCTCCACCGGCAAGGTGGCAACGAAGTTGTCGAGTGCCTGCATCCCGAGACCGCCGAACGCCTCTGGCAGCACTCCTACGCCACGTCGTTTGAAGACCGCTACGGCTACAACAACGGGCCGCGGTCAAGCCCGGTGATCGTGGGCGATCGCGTCTTCACCGTCGGCGCCGAAGGGAAGCTGCACTGCCTCGAACTGGCTTCCGGCAAGGTTATCTGGAAGCGCGACCTGCTCCAGGAATACAAAGTGCCGCAGGACTTCTTCGGTGTGGCGTCCACGCCCCTCGCTTGGCAGGACCGGCTGATCGTCAACGTCGGCGCGCCGGGCGGGCCCACCGTGATCGCGCTCGAACAGAAGACCGGCAAACAGATCTGGGGGACCGGGAAGGAGTGGGGCGCAAGCTACTCCTCTCCCGTACCGGCGACCATCCACGGGCAGCCGCGCGTCATGGTGTTCGCCGGCGGCGAAAGCCGGCCCCCCACCGGCGGGCTCCTTTGTCTCGATCCGCGCACCGGGGCCGTCGACTTCACCTTCCCCTGGCGAAGCAAAAGTTATGAGTCGGTCAACGCCTCCTGCCCAGTCGTCATCGGGAATCAGGTTTTCATCTCGGCCAGTTACAAGACCGGCGGAGCGATGCTCGAAATCACTTCGGACTTCAAGCCGAAAGTGTTGTGGACGACCCCGGAGTTCGGCCTGCACTTCAATACCCCGATTCACCAGGAGGGTTATCTGTATGGCTTTGACGGCCGAAACGAACCGGACGCCTCGCTGGCATGTATCGAAGTAAAGACAGGCAAGGTCGCCTGGCGGACGAACCCGGAGTGGATGGAGAAGCTGGACAACGGCCGGGAGCAGCTAATGAGCACCTATCGGGGAAACTTGCTCCAGGTGGATGGAAAGTATCTCGCATTGGGCGAACTCGGCCATTTACTCTGGATGGAGCTAACCCCAAAAGGCTACAAGGAACTCTCCCGTGCCTGGGTCTTTGCCGCGCGGGAAACGTGGTCCCTGCCGGTGCTTTGCCGCGGACTGTTGTACGTCGTGCAGCACAGCCGCGACGTATTGAAGAACACGCCGCCACGGCTGCTTTGCTACGACATGCGGGCCTAGGGGACCAGCGTAGTCTTGCGAATAAACTCGACCTCGGCCGGCTTGTAAGGGGTTCCATCATTGCGGAAGACCTCGTGGAACCAGACCGCCGGTTCGCGGTCCGTGTAGGGGTTCTTCCACGAATCCCAAGGCAGATGCGTCTGCGTCTTGCCTTGCACCAACCCCCAGTTGATCATCGCGACGCCTTCGGCCTTGCCGATCGGCAACGAACCCTCAAACGTGCTGCCATTGCCGCGGGCCATATACTCGGTGCAAAGAATCGGCCGTTTGAAGCGGCGCAACGAATCAATGCGCGACTTCAATTTGGCGGGGGCCTCATAGTTATGGAAAGAAATGACGTCGGACTGCGTCAATTGAATTTTCTCAATTGCGGTCAGCTTCTCGTCACTGCTCCAATCCCCTTTCCAGACGCCGCTCGTCAACGGCTGCGACGGCTTCTCATCCCGCGCCCATTCAAAGGCCAAGGGCAGCAGGCGTTCAACGTGCTTCAGCTTTTCCAGCGGCTCGACTTTCTTATAGCTGGAATCGTTCCAGTTTTCCGGTTCGTTCCAGATATCCCACGCGAGAATACGATCATCACGCCGGAAAGCGCCGATCACCCCCCGCACGTAGGCCTCAAGCTTAGGCGTGTCGGAGACCTTTACGAGCGATACTGCGCCAGGGCTCTGCACCCATCCCGAGTTGTGAATCCCTGGGCGCGGCGCCGGTTGGCGCCCGGACTGCGGATAAGGGTCCCAGCACGAGTCGAAGAGCACAAACATCGGCTTGATCTTGTGCTTCTCGGCAATCTCGAGCAAAGTATCGATCCGGCGCACGAACCCCTTGCGATCCTCTTGCCACAAGAGATGATGCAGGTAGATCCGCATGGTGTTCATGCCGATGGCCTGGGCCAGGGCGAACTCCTGCGCGATTTGGCCAGGATTGAAGCTTTCCCCTTGCCACATTTCAAGCTGGTTAATGGCTGAAGCCGGGATGTAATTGGCGCCCACCAGCCAAGGGCTTTTGGCGTACCAGTTCTTGGCCTTCTCTTCGCTCCAAGGGTCTTTGGCGAGCAGGGAGGCCGCGGCGAGAGCCAGCAGCGCGATCGTACGGAACAGAGAACTCATCAACCAGATTGTACGAAGTACGAGAGGCGTTCGTCACGCCCGCGCCGCCCGCCACCCCCGGGCGAACTCCGCGCGAAGTTGTGCCGCGACCGGAGAGTTGATCTGGTTCGTGAACTCTCCAGGATCCACTTGGTGGTCGTAGACCTCTTCGCCGCCTCCTTCGCCTTCCCAGACGTTGTAGCGATAGCGTGCCGTCCGCATCGAACGGCCGACGATCTTCCCCTCGAACTGAACCTGCGTGAAGGCGGCTTTCTTAAAGGCGCGCTTGGGCTGCCGGAGAACCCGGACCATGCTCTGCCCTTCGAGCTCCCCCGGTGGCGACTTGCCGGCCAGCTCAGCCAGCGTCGGATAGACGTCCACAAACTCGGTCAGTGCCTTGGTGGCCTGTCCGTTGCCGGGTTGCCCAGGGTCGGACAGAACAAACGGAACCCGGGCGTTGGGCTCAAACAGATTCATCTTCTGCCAGTGCGTATGTTCCCCCAGGCTCCAACCGTGATCACCCATGAAGGCGATGATCGTGTTGTCGCGCAGGCCCAGCCGCTCCAGAGCACTGAGCACGCGGCCGATCTGCTCGTCCATGTACGACGTGCAGGCGTAGTACGCGCGGCGGGCTTCGCGCTGGTGCGCTTCGGGCATCTGCATGTGATGCCAAAGGTGCGGCCGGATGCCGAGATGAGCGCGTGGGATATCGTCGTGGTCGTTCGGCCGATTTTCCGCCAGTGTGACGGAACTACTGGGATAAAGATCGAAGAAACGCGAAGGAGCCACCCAGGGCAGATGAGGCCGCAGCATTCCAACACCAAGAAAGAAGGGTTCCGCGCGGTGCTTTTCCAGAAGTTCGATCGCCGCATCGGCGGCATTCGTGTCCGCCTGCCCCTTATCGGTGGCCGTCTGAATCGGCGGCATGCGCATCTCGAGCTTCTGTCCGGGGCTCTTATTCTCGAGCCCCGGTGGCGAAAACGAATGGTGCCACGAGACGTCATCCTGAAAGCGGTTCGTGCCCACCTCGTTCGGGACGTTCATGTGGAACATCTTGCCGACGCGTCCCGAGAAGTAGCCGTTGTTCTTAAACAGTTGCGGCAGGGTGACCGCATTGGGCCGATGCTCCCGGAAATCAACATTGTTCCCGAGGACCTTTGTTGTATCCGGCCGCAGACCTGTCAACAGCGAAGCCCGGCTGGGGCCGCAGAGCGGGAACTGGCAATACATGCGGTCAAACCGGACCCCGCGCGCCGCCAGCGCGTCAATATGAGGCGTCTTCACCAGCGGATGGCCATAGCAGCCGAGCGAAACGTTCAGGTCGTCGGCCATCAGGAAGAGAACGTTCTTCGGCTTTTGAGCCGCACGGCAAAACGAACCCAATGAGGCGCCGAGCAGCGTGCGGCGAGTGAGCATGGGGGAAAGATACCATGGTCTCTGGTTCCGGCGACGCGGCGATTGTATTGGGTGGATGACCATTGCTATGAAGCTGCGGCGACGAGTCTTGCCGTGCGCGAGGACGCGATCGCGCTGGACCAGACGTGCTTCTACCCGGGTGGCGGCTGGACGCCGCCCGCCGGCGGGCCTTGGTGCGTTATCACACCGTTGCGGCGGCACCCGCGTGCCGGCGACGGCAGACGTAGGCCGCTTCACGATCTACAAAACGGAAAACAAGGGAGGATCAATAAGCGATTGTATGTGCGCCTCGATGATACGCTTGAGGGATCATGACAAAGAACGTGCTGGGAACTGCGCTCCAGACCTGCTGTACCGATCCGCTAACGGGTTTTTATCGCGATGGAAAGTGCAATACAGGTCCGGACGACGTAGGCAAGCATACGGTCTGCGCGATTGTAACGGAAGAATTTTTGAAGCATCAGGTGGCCATCGGCAACGACCTAGTGACGCCGCGGCCGGAGTTCGGCTTTCCAGGTTTGAAGCCAGGCGACGGCTGGTGCGTGTGCGTCGAGCGGTGGAAGGAGTCCTACGAGGCAGGCGTGATCTCGGCGGTGCGTCTCGAAGCCACCCATGAGAAGGCGCTCGAAGTGGTGACCCTCGAAATGCTCCTAAAGGGAACCCGCCTCAATTAAGGCAGCCCGGCTGGCCGGGGCCCAGGGGCGCCAGCGTTCGAGGAACTTGCGATTCGGCGCCCCGGCAAAGACCGTGATCTGCCGGACGCCGCAGGCTGCGGCGACGTGTTGGCCCGCGCTGTCATAGCCAATGTAGAGGCGGCTCGCCCGGATGGCCTCCGCAAATGGCGCGAACGCGCCCTGGCAGGTATAGAGTGGTCCCCGGCAGCTCTGCTCCAGCGCTTCGACACGCGCGGTCTCCTCGCCGCCCCCGCCCTTATCGAGCAACACAGAATGTCCCTGATCGAGCAGGCCCTGTACCATTCGCTGTTCGAAATCGCCCCCAACTCGCTTGGCGGGGTTCTCGCCCACGCCCAGGGAGATCGTGACGTCCGTACGGGGCACCCACTTAGTTTCCACCGGCGCGATGAACGGCTTCACTTCGCACCCGAGCCTCTCGCGCAGGAATTGGCACGCCAATGCCGCAATAGGATCCGGCGACTCAGGGCGGTAGGCCCGGGAAGGGAAGAAGAGGTAGCGCTCCGGTGGGCCGAACGGAAGCAGGCCCAGTTGCGAAAGGCGGCTGTCGGCGTCGAGGACCAGCGTCCCAGGCCGGTCAAGCTGCCCGGCCAGTTCCAGTCCGACGGCGACCCGATCTCGTAAGAGTGAAGTGCGGCCGTAACGCAGTGGCAGATGGCCCGCGCGCTCTTCAAACAACTCGTGGTTCTTCAGGTTCCCGGCAAAGAGCAGCTCAGCGTCGGGATACACGGCCGCCGCGGCAGCCAGGAACGGGCTCACGACGGCGACATCTGCCCCCAGCGTCACGCGAGAGAGCACAACCACCCGCCTGGGCTTCTCCGTTGGCAGCCCCAGCGCGCGGTGCCGCCTCAGCAAGGCATCCGCCTTCAACTCCGGGGCGACACGCTCCAGCAGGCGGGCAAACGTATCGAGGTAAGCCTCGGCCAGCCGGGGATCAAAGGAATCCGACAGCGGCTCGATCAGATCGCGGAACAGGGCGCGGGTGCCCTCTTCCGATTCGGCTTCAGCCGCCAGGGCGTCGAGCATCACGTCCGGGACACGCTGGCCCCGGACGCAGTACCCAAAAGCCTCAAGCGGAGTACTTGCCAACGAGGAGCTCCAGCTTCTTCTTGGTAGCCTCCGGCCACACACTGCGGTCCGTGATAATGGCGTTCTTCAGTGCCGAATGGCACTTGCAGGTGATCTCCGCCGGCATGGCCGCAACGGCTTCCGCCACCAGCTTGGCCGCATTGTCCGCGTTCTGGTGCAATACCTTGATAATGTCGTCCACGGTCACGGCGTCGTGCTCGTCGTGCCAGCAGTCATAGTCGGTCACCATGGCCACCGTCGTATAGCAGATCTCAGCTTCGCGGGCGAGTTTTGCTTCCTGCAGGTTCGTCATGCCGATCACGTCCATGCCCCAGGACCGGTATACGTTGCTTTCCGCCTTGGTCGAAAACGCCGGACCCTCCATGCAAAGGTACGTCCCGCCAAGCTTCGTCGTGATGCCAGCCCGTTCCGCCGCGCCGTGCACGACTTTTGCAAGTTCCCCGCAAACCGGATCGCCAAACGAAATATGGGCGACGATGCCTTCCCCAAAAAACGTCGAGATCCGCCCGCGGGTCCGATCGAAGAACTGATCCGGAATCACAAACTCCGTCGGATGATGCTCGTGCTTCATCGACCCAACGGCGCTCAACGAAATGATGTGATCCACGCCAAGCATCTTCATGCCGAAGATGTTGGCGCGATAGTTCAACTCCGAAGGCGTCAGCCGATGGCCCCGGCCGTGGCGCGGCAGAAAGGCAACATCGCGGCCGCTCAGTTTGCCGACAATGTAGGCATCCGAGGGATCGCCAAACGGCGTCTCCAATTTGACTTCCTGCTTCTCCGTGAAGCCGGGCATATTGTAGAGCCCGCTTCCTCCAATGATTCCGATCTGTGCTCGCAAGAATGCTCCCGAATTAAACGATTTCTTCTTTGACTGGATCCCAGCGCAACGTGCGGCCCTGCCGGTAGCTTTCAACGGCCATGCGGCAGGCGATCGAAATGCGGAAGCCAAGTTCCACCGGACACGCCGGCTCAGCCAGACCGCGCACGGCGTCGAAGAAGTTCAGCATGTGCGCGTTGGGCGTGGTCTTCGTCAGACCCATCATCTCTTTGCCCTGAGGCCGGTTTACCTTCTCCGGCAGATAGCGGATCTGTTGCCCGCGCCGGATGGTGCCGTCGGTACCCATGACGTCCTCGGCAAAACCGCGTTGGCCATTGCCAAAACCGGAGATCCAGCTAAACAGGATGTCCTCCGGATGCTCCATCGTCACGCTCATCGTGTCCGGCACTTCGCGCCCATCTTTCCACAGGTAGACGCCGCCCGTCATCGTCACCGCTTTCGGAATCTGCAGGTTCAGCACCTTGTACCAGATCGAAAGCTGGTGGCACATATTCTCGTAAACGTTGCCGCCCGAATAATCCCAATAAAAACGCCAGTTGACGTAGCGATTGGCGTCGAAGTCGCGCTTCGGCCCTTCACCCTGAAACTGGTTCCAAAGGATGTTCTCCGGCGTCATGTCCGGATAAACCGGCCGCGACCACTGCGGTTTACCGTGCGGCGTATTGCGGAACATGTCCGAGGCAATCATCGTGATCTTGCCGAGCGAGTTCTGCGACAGCCAGGTCTTCGCGTCTTCCACCATACCCGTCGAGACATGCTGGTGGCCCACCGTCACCGCCAGCTTCTTATGCTTCTGGTGGGCGGCGCGCATGCGCTTAGCGTGGTCCACCGTGAACGCCATCGTCTTCTCTTGATAGACGTGCTTGCCGGCGTCTAGCGAAGCCGTGAAGTGTTCGCAGTGCAAGTGCTGGGGAGTCGCAATCAGGACCGCATCGACGTTCTTATCCTCCAGCAGATACCGGTAGTCGAGGTACGTCTTAGCCGTCGGGACCAGCTTCTTGCCAGCTTCCAGGCGCGCCGTATAGATGTCGGCGAAAGCCGTCATCTCCACGTTCGGGGCCGCCATGGCGGCATGGACAATTTCCATGCCGCGCGCGCCGGCACCGATGATGCCGACCCGGATACGATCGTTCGCGCCAAGCACGGAGACGCCACTAGCGAGACCGGTGGCTACTTTGCCGAGAAAATTACGTCGGGAATCCATAACAACCTCATGATTTTACCATTGCATTCAACAGACTCCGCTTCATCACAGCTTCGTCCGGCTTCACGCCCGTCCACATCTCAAAGCCAATCACGCCCTGATAGACCAACATTGTCAGGCCATCCAGCGTCTTGAGCCCGAGAGCCTGGGCCGCGGCCAGGAACTTGGTGACAGGCGGGTTAAACACGGCGTCGGCCACCAGGCATTGCGCCCGGCTCAGGTCGACGTCGGGCATCCAGTCCACGTTCGGATACAGGCCGAGCGACGTGGCGTTGATTAGCAGGTCCGTCTCTGGCCGCACTTCGTAGTGTACGCGCCACGGGACATAACGGATAGGCCCATGCGCCTTCAGATCCGCAACCATGGGAGCCACCCGATCCACCGACCGGTTGACGACAATCAGCTCTTCCACCCCGGCCAGCAGTAACTCCGTCGCAATCGACCGGGCCGCCCCGCCGGCGCCAAGCAGAACGGCGCGTTTGCCACGCGGATCCATCCCGGCATCCTGCGTCAGCCCTCGAAGAAAACCCTTGCCGTCCGTATTCTCACCGATGAATCGGCTGCCTTCCCGGCGAACGGTGTTCACCGCCCCAATGATCTTGGCTTCCTTCGACAATTCATCAAGGAAGGGAAGCACGGCCACTTTATGCGGGATGGTGCAGTTGAAGCCCTGAAAGCCCATGGCCTTCGCCCCGCGCACGGCGTCGCCTAAACCATCCGGCGGGACTTCTATCGTGAGATAGCGCCAAATCAGGCCGGCGGCGGCGAACGCGGCTTCCTGCATGATGCCGGTAGGGTTCTCCGCCACCGGCTGACCGAAACAGGCCACCAGTTCTGCTTTGAAGTTCATGAGCTTACTTGTTCGGCGGCGTCTCTTGCGTCGCCGAGGCGGGCAAAGGTTCGGGCGTATCGAAGGTGATGGTCGTGTCTGCGCCGAACTTCCGGTACATCCGGAACTCAACTTCGTTCTTCACGAGATGCTTGCCTTCCCGCATCCGGACCTCGGCCTTCAGTGGCAACATGAAACCACGGCCGTTGATATCCGTCATGTCGTAATCGAGCGTCGTATGCGCCTCTTGCACCGGGAAGTCTACCGGGATATCCGCTTCGAGCGTTATCCGCGTCACCTGCAGAGAATCCCGTTCGACATAAATCAGGCCGCGGTAGCCCGGGGTCACCTGTTGGCGATCCTGATAGTTGATCGTCCAATGCGAATTCGGCTGGGCCACGAAATACTGGAACACGTGGTTGCGCTTGCCGCGCAGCGTCGCCCAACGGAGCCAATCGAACCGCGCCGCCGTGTTCGGCTCAAACAGCTCCTTCATCATCGAACCGAATTCCCCCGACGACGTCGCCCCACCCAACCGCTGCATCGGCGTATCCACGCTACGTCCGTTGACGCTCACCACCTTGTAGTCTTCCTTCTGGTCAAAGTAGCTGAGCCGCGCGTTGATCACGTCCTGCTGGCCGTAGAAACCGAGGCCGGAAGGGTCGATGTACCGTCGCGTCACCTGCATGCACAGGAAGTCAGGCAGCCCCTTCGAATATCCCATCGCATAGGAGCGCGCTTCGTCGATCACGCGCTTCTGCTCCTCGGCCGATGGCGGCGGGATCACCGGGGCGTCGGCCTTCACCGCGGCGGGCGCCACGGCGGGCAGCGCTTTTGTCAAAACCATCAGGTCGCGCAAAGCCTCCACTGTCAAAGGACCGGCGCCCATGGCGATAAACTCTTCGAACTGGCGGGGCTCCAAACGGTTTGTCAGCTTCGTCTTCTTCAGGTACCCGGCGACGGCCTTGTCAGGCTGGTGTAGATCCACCGAGGATTTCAGAAAACCACGAAGCTGCTCCACCGACATTCGGGTCTGTGCCGCCAACGTGACCGCGAATAGGAAAAGGAGAACCCGCATACTACTTTTGACGCTTCCGTCCGCCTTTCTGTTGCGGATTCGTTACCGGCAAGGTGGCCTCAATGGCGGCCTGCGCGAGCGGGGCCATCGTGCGATAACCGGCGGGGTTAGGATGGAGCCCGTCGTCGGCCAGATCGGCCTTCAGAAATCCGCCCTCGTCCGCCATGGCGTCGAAATAGTTCAGATAGGTGAAACCGCGCTTCTTGGCGAATGCCGCCATCCAGGTGTTGAGTTCGAGGATCACCGCCGGGGGCCGCGTGCGCGTCATTTCAAAGCGGGGGTTCTTGTCCTTGTGGTGGTCGCTCACGGGCAGGATGCTCGAGAGGATCACCTTGATCTTATGGAACTCGCACAGGTCGGCGATCATCGTCAGGTTGTTTTGGATGGTTTCGACGGCAACGCCACGGGCCAGATCGTTGGTGCCCGCCAGGAGGATCATGGCCTGGGGCTTGTGCGCAATGACATCGGCCTGCATCCGGCCGAGCATCTCACCCGTAATCTGGCCGCTGATGCCGCGGTTCACGAAGTCCATGCCGGGGAAATACTCGTTCAGGCGCCAACTGTCGGTTATCGAATCACCGAGGAAAATCACCCGCCGGCCGCTCGAAGCGGGCACCGTCCGGTTGGCCTCAGCGTAGCGGCGGAGGTTGTCCCGGTCGCCGCCGCGGATTTGTGCTTCCGTCCTTTCGAGCAGTGCCTGGAAGTGGGCATCCAGACGGGCAACGGCGTCCCGAAGTTCAGCCGTCTGCTTGCGCGATTCTTCCGGATAGGGGAACGGCTTGCGGATGCTGTCGGCGACGGCAAGATAGCCGCGAGCTTCGGTCAGCAGTCCCTGCGAAACGGTCAGCGTCAGCCCGTTGGCGATGCGGGAGTTCCGATGGAGCTGCTTCATGTTCTCAAGCATAGGCGCCGCGGAGCGAGCCAGGCCCGGAGCCGTCAGCGAGGTCGCTTCGGTTAATTGGACAATGCGTTCGGTCAGCGCCAGCCCGTCGGGCCCGTTCAGCGTTCCATTCGTTTGGGCAAAGCCCACCGTGCTGAGGCACAGCGCCAGCCATCTCCACATCATGGCTCTACTTTATCCAATTGAAAGGTGACCGTTCCGATGTGGAACTTCATTCGCACTTGGATTTGCACCGGGAGGCGCCGGGCGTCGTCGCTGATCCAGACAAACAGGCGGGCATCGCGTTTGTAGATCACGTCGTTGAACAGGAATGCTTCGTAACGCGTGGCCGTAAACTGGCCGGCCGGGGTGCGGATCTTCTCCTTGTCCTGCATCTGGATCCTTGCCTGAACGAATTTCTTGCCATCGCTCAAGGGGATTCGAATTTCGCGTTCCGTGCCAAAGGGTCGCTGCCGCAACACCATCAGCGCCCCGATGATGTCGTGGACGCAGGACGGCACTTCAAGTTCCCGCTCCAGCGCCATTTCGTTCTTGACGAGATCCCGTTCTTCGTATTTCGAGCGTGTGCTGCTCCAGACCACCGTCGTGTCGCGGCGCTTCTTGCCCTCCTCGGCTTCGAGGCGCGAGGACTGGGCGCAAAACTGCTCATTCAGGGTGACCGTGTAGTTGTCGTCCACCTTGAAAAGCCGGGATACCAGACCCGCTGAATGCAGATGCAACTGCACCACGCTGCCGGTCGGCGTTGGGTTGTTGGTCAGCACCGCCGCTCCCGCGTTGACCATCCGCCACTCCACGCTGTAGCTGAGTTTTTCGACCGGGACCGGCGTCTGAGCCGCGAGCGGCAGGAGCGCCAGAAAAAGGGGGAACAAACACTTCATCGAACCCCTGAGTGTGTCAAATCCTCGTGCTACGCTGCAAGCTTGGCTCTTCGAATTCTCCTGCTCCTGGCCGTCACCGTGACCGGCTGGTTCTATTGGGACGCCCGCATTCCAGGGGTTCCATTGACCACCTGGCAGATCAACCGCTATCTCCATCCAGCCCAGCCCGCCCACCGAATTCGAGCCGCTCTGCGGCAGCTTTCAGAGCCAAACCCCCTGTTGGCTGGCCTCCGCGCGTCGGGTAATGCAGATATCCGGGCGGAACTCGCGCGGCTGGCGCCTACGGTGGAGCAGTTGGAGGACCGTTCGCCCTGGGTGCGTTTTCGTGCCGCCCTGGCCCTTGAGCGAAACGAACCCACGGCGGTGCGGCCGGTGCTGTTAGCAGCATTACGGGCATTCGCCGTTTTTGCCGAAGAGCCCGGATCCTTGCAGTGGCGGCTGGCCGAAGGCGCGCGCGTCGAGGCCGGTGAAGAGCTGGGTTCGCTCGATGAGCGCAAGTTCGTCGCCCCCATGCCGGGCCGCCTCGTGAGACGGTATATGCAGACAGGCGAGGCGGTCCGGCCCGGCCAGCGGTTGGCCGATGTGGCGCTCGCCGACCAGTGGCAAGTGGCGGCGTTGGCCGCGCTCGGGCGCATCGGCCAGCCGATTGACGCCGACGACATTCGGCGATTTCGGAGCGAAAAGTATCCTCCGGCTGTACAGCAAGCGGCCGCGGCCGCCGTCGAACAGATTCAGGCGCGTCCCCGGAGGAAATCATGAGATTGCTTTTCTTGCTTCTGCCGCTGCTGTTGCCAGCCGCCTCCATTGAAGTCACGCTCGACCCCTCGCTGGCGCCGCAGGGCGCGAGCGGCCGGTTGATCATCCTGATGAAACAGGGCAAGCCGCAAGGCGAAACGATCAACACGGGGTTCATCCCGGGCGAGACGTGGATGGCCGCCAAAGAAGTGGAGCACTTCGCCCCCGGCGCGACCGTGACCGTCGATGGAGACGACATCGCCTTCCCGAAGCCGTTTTCGCAGGCCCCGGCCGGCGAGTGGCACTACATGGCCATTCTCGACGTGGACCACAGCTATGCCCGGAACGGCGAGGGACCAGAAGACTTGGTGAGCGCCATTGCGACGGAGCCGAAGCTGACGCTCAGCCGGGTGAACCCGCCCCGCCCGGCGCCGGCGGATACCGATACCGTGAAGCTGGTCGAATTCGAAAGTAATTTGCTCAGCAAATTCTTCGGGCGGTCAGTCAAGATGAGGGCGGGCGTGATCCTGCCCTCCGATTTCGCCAAGCCGGGTGCGCGATATCCAGCGATTTATCACGTGCATGGTTTCGGTGGGGACCACACGTTTGCGTGGCGCGCCAAGCCGGCAACTGCCTTCCGGGCCGTGCATATCTATCTGGACGCGTCCTGCGAAGGAGGCCATCACGTGTTTGCGGATTCGGCCAACAACGGGCCCTGGGGTGCGGCCTTAACGCAGGAGCTGATTCCGCATTTGGAGAAGCAGTTCCGCTTGATCGCCCGGCCCTACGCCCGATTCCTTACCGGGCATTCTTCCGGCGGCTGGTCGACGCTGTGGCTGCAGGTGGCCTATCCAAAGTTCTTCGGCGGCACCTGGCCCACAGCCCCGGACTCGGTGGACTTCCTGAGCTTCACGGGAATTGATGTTACTCCCGGGTCGAGTCAGAATGCGTATCTGACCAAAGACGGGCAGCCGCTGTATCTAGTCCGGCTGAAAGGCAAAGACGTGGTGACTTTCAAGGACTTCGCCCTGCAGGAGCGCGTGGCGGGCGACTACGGCGGACAGTTGGCGTCATTCGACTGGGTGTTTAGCCCGAAAGGGCCGGATGGGCGGCCGATGCGTTTGTTTAACCGCGTAACGGGCGTTGTGGATCCGGCGGTGAGGGAGTATTGGCGGAAGTACGACATCAGTTACCAGGTGCAGACGCGGTGGGCGGAACTGGGTCCATTATTAAAGGGGAAGATCCGGTTGGTGATGGGCGACCAGGATAACTTCCACTTGGACGAGGCAACGAAGATATTCTGTAACTTCCTGGCGTCGAAAGGGGCTGAGGATGCTTGCGAGATTGTGCCGGAGCGCGACCATATGGATCTGTTCAAGCCGTATAAGACCTATCCGGACGGCCTGATGAAACGGATTGAGGACGAGATGGCGAGGCAGTTCGACACAGGCCGCCCCAAGGCAATGTAAATGAGCCCATGCTGACGCCCCCGTCGCGGCTTTGGGACTGCTGAACGCCGCATCCGCCTGAATCGCCCGAACCGCGAAAGCAACTGGCCCGCAAGAACCTGCAGATGCACGCTGCCAGGGTCCAATGCCAACCTGCCGCACCAGACGCGCTGGCACAACGATCAGGGGTTTGCCGCGATCAATAAGTTTGAAACCGCCATGGAAGCGGTATTCGACCGCGGCCATCAGCGACCAGTTCTTCAATGGCGAAGCCAAACGCGAACTCTATTTCAAGGATCGCGAGCCGGATTACGTCATTGACGAGGGAAGGAAAAATCTTCGCCCAGCAAGTCCTCTAAACCGTTGTGGTAGCATCAGCCCCAGAGTTATGCCGCAACGCATCTGGGCCCTTCTTTTTTCCACCACGCTTTTGTTCCTGGCTTACGCTCAGGTTCCCAACGAACAGTTCCGCCAGCGGTCGCTCGCGGCAGAGAAAACCGGCCTGGCCGAACCCTTCCGCGGAGTCACGGCCAACGGCACGGTCCAGCCCGGCCTCTTCCCCTTGCGTTCCTCCGGCGTGTCCACCGAACCCGCCCGCAAAGGCGCCGCCGCCTTCCTTGCCGCGCTCAGCCCCGCCCAGCGCGCCAAATCCCTCTTCCCCGTCGATGACCTCGAATGGCGGAAGTGGATGAACTAGGATTTCTACGTCCGCCAAGGCGTCAGCTTCATGGAGATGACGCCCGCCCAGCGCGATGCCGCCTACGGCATGATGCGCGGCTCCCTAAGCGCCAAAGGCCTGAAACTCTCACAAGACATTATGAAGCTCAACGAAACCTTGGGCGAACTGAATGACAACAACTTCGTCCGCTACGGCGAAGGGCAGTACTGGCTGACTATCATGGGCGAGCCCTCGAAAGACAAACCATGGGGGTGGCAACTCGACGGCCACCATCTCATCATTAACTACTTCGTGCTCGGCGATCAGGTCGTCATGACGCCGACTTTCCTCGGCTCCGAACCCGTCATCGCCACCTCCGGCAAGTACAAAGGCACAATGATTCTGCAGGACGAACAGGCCCGCGGCCTTCGCGTCGTGAACTCGCTGACCGCTGAGCAGAAGCAGAAGGCGATCCTCGAATCAACGAAAACCAGGAACTACAACCTGTCCGAGGCGTTCAAAGACAATCTCGTGCTCGACTACGCGGGTCTGCAAGCTTCCGCCATGACCGCGGCGCAACAGAAGGAGTTACTAGGGCTCCTCGAAGCCTACGTCTCAAACACCGGCGCCGGACACGCCAAAGTAAAGATGGATGAGGTGAAAAAGCACCTCGACAACACCTACTTCGCCTGGATCGGCGGGACGGAAGAGAAGAGCGTCTACTACTATCGCGTCCACAGTCCGGTCATCCTCATCGAGTTTGACCATCAGGTCCCCGTGGGCCTCCGCCACCTCTCCAAGGCCCCCACCCTACCCGACCACGAGCACATCCATTCCGTCATCCGGACCCCGAACGGCAACGACTACGGCAAGGACCTGCTCCGCCAACACTACGCCAAGCATCCGCACTAACTCAGTCCTTGCGGGCGAAGTAGCCGGACTTGTGCCGAATAATCAGACCCGGCTGGCGAGGACGAAGCCGGATCTTGCGAAACGTATCGTCGCCGCTTCGGGCGCTGGAAGCGTAGGCGAGGTCATAGGAAGAGCGCAGAATCTTTCTGAAAAGCGCGCAGGCGATCGTCGATCTTTTCGGTTTGATGTGTAAACGGAGAGACCAGGCGGAGGTTATCCCCAAAACACAGCCGGAACTCCTGGTCGCGGCCTTGCAACGTCACTTTCAGCTTAACTAAGTTCACCTCCACCCGGATCTGGCAGAGAAAGAGTCGAAGCAGTTCGCGGCGCAGCATAAAAAAAGGGCCGGAGCAGAAGCCCCAGCCCTTCGCAGTTTACAGCAGCCGAGTAATTAGAACTCGTACCGCAGAGCCAACTGCACAACCCGCGGCGACATCGCGCTCTGGAACTGGCCGAAGGTGGCCGGCGTCGCTAGCGACAAGCTCGGGTTGAAGAAGTTCACGTTGTTGAAAGCGTTGAATGCCTCCACACGGAACTGCAACGAGTGGCCCTCGAAGGGCAGGAAGAAGCGCTTCGCCAAATTGATGTCGAAGTTCGTCATTCCAGCCAAACGAAGGATGGCGCGGGTGCCAGTCGAGCCAGGGTACTGGCCGGCGTAGCTGTTGATCGCGCTCGTATTCCGGAAGATGGACGGCACTCCACGCTGATCGAAACCAACGCCACTCTCCGGAGCCGGGCTCCCCGGCTTGATGATGGCGATGGAACTGGACAGATAATTCGTCGGAAAGAAACCGCCATTGGTAATGGTGGTCGGCAGACCCGAGCGATACCGCATCAACATCGAGACCTCCCAGCCGCCCAGGACGTTGTTCACGAACCCATTGGCGTTGCTGAGGAACTGCTTCCCTTTGCCAAATGGCAGCATATAAATGCCGTTTGCATTGATCTGATGCCGCGAATCGAAGTCCGAGCTACCCCGGAATGCCCGGGCGTTGAAGCTGTCCTGCACGATGGCGCCACCGTTGCCGGCGCCCGATTCTGAGGCCGACGAGTAGTCCAGCGAGTGAGACAACGTGTAGTTGAAGTCAAAGCTGAAGCCGTTCTGCAAAGCCCGGCGGACCGTCAGCGTACCGCCGTGGAAGGAGGAGCGGCCAACGTTCATCCAGGTGCGGTTACCCGCGTTCTGGAGCGGGAAGAACGTGTTGCAGCCGAGAGCGGAGATGCAGTTCGGGAACTGCGTGCTGCGCTCGCGGTCCATCTGGTTCAACGCATCCAGGTCGGAACCGGCGTTCTGATCGTAGAGAGCGTTGTAGTAGTTGGCGGTGGCGTTACCCGTCTGATACAGGTTGTTCAGGCCGGGAAACATGTTCTCGAAGAACGGCACGGAGCCGGCCAGTGAGGGGTTCGCGCGAACCTGAGCCGGAGTCACGCCCTTCAGAAACAGGTCATACAGAATGCCCGAGGCCTGCGCCCAGGTCTGGCCCGACTTCTGATCCTTGAACTGCGTCAGCGGCTGGAACGTATCGAGCTGCATCAGCTGCTTCTGGGCCATGCGGCCCACGTAGCCGACTTCGACGGTCAGCTTGCCGGGCAGTTGCCGGGCGAAGCTGGCGTTGAGGAGATAGGCATATGGCGTCCGCAGGTCGGAAGCGATACCCACCTGGCTGTTGAAGCCGCCGACGATAACCGGCGGCGTGAACGGGAAGCGGGCGTTGGGCGCCGCCGGGAGCGTCGGCAGTGCGCCGCCCGTGTAGCGGGCCGCGGTACTGAAGTCGGTGTTCGCCGGCTGCGTCACCTGGCTGGCCAGACCGGGAGAACCGGTGCGGTCAAATTCAGTGACGAGGTCGGAACCGAAGCGGTCATACGCGACGCCCGCGCCAGCGCGGAACACGCTGCCCGTGCCAAGGATCTTGCCGAAGAAGCCGTCCTTCTTGTCCGGGTTGTAGGCCAGCGCCAAGCGAGGCGCCCAGTTGTTCTTATCCGGAGCGTACCAGCCCGCCTTGCCGTTCACCGGACCGTTCAGGTCATAGGTCAGTATGGCGCTCGGGAGCGAAGAGCCGGGAATACCAAACTGCGAGGCGCCGACGCGTTCCGCCCAATACTGCTGCATCGGAACCGTGGTGGCCACCTGCGTACCGCCCTTTTCATAGGGAACGCCGAAGTAGGAGTAGCGCAGACCTGCCGTAATCGTCAGGTCCTTACGTGCCCGCCACGTGTCCTGAATATAGAACTCGTACTCGCGGTTATTGAAGCCGCGCGCCGCCGGAGCGCCAAACGGCAGAGCCACGCCGTCCCGTTCGAACTGGTATGTGGCGCTGTATTGATTCACGAGGCCATAGGCCGTGCCGAGTGCGCGGACCAGGTTGGCCGGATCGTTCAGGTTGAGGTTGGCAATCCCGCTCTGGCCTCGCACGTAGTCGGTAATGCGCGGAAGGATGTCACCGCCAAGACCCCGTAGCGTGTTCCGGCTGAAAGAGTAGCTGGGGAACGAGTTGCTGAAGTTGGAGCGGTCGTTATTGATAAACCGGAAATTGATGCCGCCCTGGATCGTATGCTTCTGCTTCGTCCAGATCGTATCGTTAATCAGGTTCACGGTCGGCGCGATGCGGACGAAGCCACGGGCGTTGTTGGCAAAGTTCTGCTGCGTCGACAGACCGTCAAAGGTGATCGACTGTCCAACCGTGCCGGCCTGCTCGAACGCGATGCGGGTAAGGCCGAAGGTGAACGTGTTGATCACGGTCGGCTTCACGACGGTCGTCAGCAGCGCAGAGAGACCCTTCGAATTATTCAGCAGCTTAGCGGCCGGCGCCTGACCCGGAAACTGCGCTACCTGCTGGTCAACGCTATTGTCGGCCATCGTGCCGCGGACGGCCAGCGTGTTCCGCGACGCCTTGTCCAGAATGAAGTCCAACTTGCCGACGGTTGCATTGTCCTGCTGGCGGAACGGCGCATTGAAGCGAAGTCCGGAAAAGTTCAAGCCGCGGTCAAGAGCGAGGTTGGGGTCGTTGCCAGCGGGGTAGAACGACATAAACTGCTGCATTGTCGGCGAAAAGCCAAGGCCCAGCGGGTCGATCGCGCGGAGGTCAGCCGGGGTCAACGTGTAGGTCTGACCATTGTTACCGGAGACGCGAATCGTGCCGTTCTTCAACGTTTCCGTCGGGACGGTGCGGGTGACGCCCCGTGCGCTGGCGTCGATGCGGCGCTCGTAGTTGCCGAAGAAGAACACGCGGTCCTTAATCACGCGTCCGCCGAGCGAAGCGCCGAACTGATTACGGACGAGCGCCTCACGCTTAACGCCGGCCCGGTTCGAAAACCAGTTGTTGGCCGCCAAAGACTTGTTGCGGTTGAACTCGTAGGCCGAACCGTGGAACTGGTTCGAACCGGACTTGGTGATCAACGTCACCTGTCCGCCGGACGACCGGCCTTGGTTCGCGTTCGTGCCGCCAACGGTTACGCGGAATTCCGCCACCGAATCGAGCGGTACCGGCAGCGCGGCGTTAAAGCCTGCATCGCGCTGGGCCGTAGTGGCGCTACCGGAGTTGGATCCGTTGCCGGGTCCAGCGCCGGAGATGCCGCTCGTCTGGTTGTCATTGACGTCGACCCCGTCGAGCGTCACATTGTTCTGGTCGCGGCGCGCGCCAAGCACTTCGCCGGTCTGCGTCACGCCCGCTTGCAGGCTGAGCAGTTCCACCACATTGCGGGTCGCCAGGGGGAGTTGGCGAACCTGCGTTTCACTAAACGCGTTGCCGATGGTCGCGTCCACCGTGTTCAACGCCGGTGCATCGCCGGTGACATTAATGGTTTCCGTCGTCTGTCCGACTTCCAGCCGGATATCAAGAGAGGCGGGCGTGCTGACGACCAGACGGACGTCATTGCTCTGGTTGACCGAGAAACCAGGCTTTTCGGCTTTCACCGTGTACAATCCCGGAGGAATCTGCTGGAACTGGTAACTCCCCTGGTCATCGGATAGCACCTTTCGGGTAGCGCCCGTGTCCTTGGAGGTTAACGAAACGGCGGTGGCGGGAATCGCTGCGCCTTGCCCGTCCGTGATGTTGCCCCGAAGCGACGTCAGCGCCTGGGAGTAAAGGTTGGCCGTCAGCAAACTACTGACCGCGAGACAAAGGAGAAAATTCTTATTGGGTGAGACAGGTCTCAAAGCGTTGTCCTCGAAAGGCGCCACCGGGCCACACCAATCAGGTTTGGGGGCAGGCGCACATACTGTGGTGAATTGAGACTCTAGCGGGGAGTGAGAACGGAGACTCTGGCGGGAGAGTCGTTCGGCGGGCGCAGCATTGAGCCAGCAGAACGCCGGAGCTGCGTGAAAAGTTTAGATTTCATTACAGCCCCTGATGGTTGAATCCAGTGTCAGGGAGAGTGAAGAACGGCGTCAATCGAAAGAAATAGGGTCTGGGTATAAAGAATCTCTATAGGCCGAAAAACGGACGCCCATACCCCATCGGCTTTACCAGGGTCCCCTAAACGTGGCATCCTTAAAGGAAGGAGCTCCCCGCATGAAGTTTGTTCATGGATTGATGATCGCCCTCATGCTATCGATGGTGGCCTATGTCGTGAATCGCGATATGGTCCGGCCGGACTTCCAGTCCGCCGCTACCCCAACGGTCAGCGTCGGCTTCGTGCAAGCCGCCTACGCCGAAGAGACCGCCTCGAAGATGGATTGGCGGATGCTCCGCGAACTCAACTACCGCACCGGTAAGATTACCCCGGCGCTCAAGGCCCTCGACGGGAAAGTCGTCCGCATCCCGGGCTACATGGTCCCGCTCGAAGACGAAGCGGAAATCGTGAATGAGTTCCTGCTGGTGCCCTATGTCGGCGCCTGCATCCACACCCCGCCCCCGCCGCCAAACCAGATTGTTCAGGTCAAAATGAACAACGCGAAAAAAGTGAAAATGAGCTTCTGGGACCCGATCTGGATCGAAGGCAAGTTGCAAATCCAGACCGTGAAGAGCCCCTACGGCGACGTCGGCTTCCAACTCGAAGGCGTTTCGATCGAACCCTACAAGGACTAATTCCGCTATGGTACGTTTCGTCCTGTTCTGTTCCCTGACTCTCTCCCTCTGCGCGCAACAGCGGGGGCACAAGGCCCACGAGCACGGTCATGCCAAACTCGCCATCGCCTTTGAAACGACCACCGGGATGCCGACAGGGGTAGTGGAGCTCGAATCCCCCGCCGACAGCATCATCGGCTTTGAATATGTCGCCAAGACCCCAGCCGACAAGGCCAAGCAGGAGAAGGCGCTCGCGACTTTGAAAGCCCGTTTCGGCGAAATGGTCATTCTCCCCGCCGGCTGCAAAATGACCCCCGGCAAAGTGGAAGTCCACGTCGAAGGCCAGCACTCCGAAGTCCACGCCGAGTTCAACGTCAAGTGCGCCGGACCCATCGCCGGCAAGTCCATCTCGTTCGGCTTCTCGAAGGTTTTCCCGAAGATCGAGGAAGTCGACGTACAACTGCTCGCCGGAACGCAGCAAGCCCAACTCGAAGTCGAGAAAGACAAGGGGACCCTGCAGATCGCCAAATGAGCTCTCCAGCCGTTGTCCTTCGCGATGTGCGGTTTCGCTACCGCTCCGGGCCGGAAATTCTGGATATCCCCGAACTGACGATCGCGCGAGGAGAACGGGTATTCCTGTTCGGCCCCAGCGGCAGCGGCAAAACCACCTTGCTCGGCTTACTAGCCGGCGTGTTAACAGGCTACACCGGCTCCGTTGAAGTGCTCGGCCAGGACATGGCCAAGCTGCGCGGCAGCGCCCGCGATGCTTTCCGCGGCGCCCACATCGGCTACATCTTTCAGTTGTTCAATCTCATCCCGTACCTCACCGTCGAAGAAAACATCACGCTCCCCGGGCGTCTGCACCCGGCACGCGGCAAACAGACCGGCGACGTCACTGCTGTAGCCAAACGCTTGGGCATCCAGCACCTGCTCGATCGCGGCGTAACCCAACTCAGCGTCGGCCAGCAGCAGCGCGTAGCCGCCGCTCGGGCGCTCCTCGGCGGTCCCGAACTGCTCATCGCCGACGAACCCACCTCGTCACTCGACTTCGACCATCGCGAACGCTTCCTCGATCTGCTGTTCGAAAACTGCGCCCTCTCCAACTCCACCTTGCTCTTCGTCAGTCACGACCGCAGCCTCGCCAGCAAGTTCGATCGCCAACTCTCGCTCCTCGACTTTAACCGCGCCCACCGCACGGAGGCGGCCGTTTAACCATGGTGCTCCTGTCGCTCGCCTGGAAATCGCTGCGCAATCGCCTACTCACCACTTCGTTAACCGTGCTCTCCATCGGCCTCAGCATGGCCCTCCTGCTCGGTGTCGAAAACGTCCGCGTCGGCGCCCGCGAAAGCTTCGCCAACACCATCTCGCAGACCGACCTGATTGTCGGCGCCCGCGGCGGCTCCCTGCAGCTATTGCTATATAGCGTTTTCCGCATCGGACAAGCGACCAACAACATCTCCTACGAGTCCTACCAGCACTGGAAGAATCACCCGGCCGTCGCCTGGACGATCCCCTATTCCCTCGGCGACTCCCACCGCGGCTTCCGCGTCGTCGGCACCACCGAAGACTTTTATCAGCATCTCCGCTTCCGCCGCGACCGCCAGATTGAATTCGCCGCCGGCCATTCCCCGAAGGACGTCTTCGACGTCGCCCTCGGCTCCGACGTCGCCCAGGCGCTTGGCTATAAGCTCGGCGACAAAGTCGTCATTGCCCACGGCGTCGCCGCCGGCCGCGGCATCGCCGACAACGACCATGCCGACAAGCCCTTCATCGTCTCCGGCATTCTCAAGAAAACCGCCACTCCCGTCGATCGCTCCCTCTACATCCAACTCGAAGGCATCACGGCCGTCCACATCGACTGGGCCGATGGCGCCCCGCCTATGGCC